>NZ_JALQCS010000004.1 GCF_023277115.1 Acidithiobacillus acidisediminis | reverse complement strand
GCCGGCTGATGGGGTGGACTCGGGGGGTTTCCATTTGGTGCGCTGTCGTGCGCCTCCTATTGCCGTGATGGGTAATTCTGTCTCGTCGCGCCTCGTCTGTACAGTCCCGCTCACCGCGCGGCTTGATCTAGGCGATGTTCTAACTCTCGTAGCAGATCCTTTGCTAAAAGCGTGCGCCCGGTTCGTTTTGCCTGTCGCCATTCGGTCAGAAAGCAATCGGCTAGACCAGAATCACTCAAAGAACTCAGATCCGGGTCGCTGGCGCCGCGTATGTATTCCAGGTCACGCTCGCGCTTGGCCTGCATCCTTTTTGCGCTGGTCGTCTTCATCATCTCGTCTCCTGCTGTCACATTGACAATAAAGATTATGTCACAGTGACAGATGTGATGCAAGCACCGCCCCAAGCCCAGCACCTTCTTTTGGAGACCAAAAATCTATGCACTGCACCGCTGCGTATTGGCGGGGGCCGGGCGCCCGGCCCCGCGCTGCGAGGGACCCGCGCCCTTCAGGGCGTGGGACGGTGGCGCGGGTCTCCCCGCCACCACCTGACCCTGCCATGCTTGCGGTGTTCGGGTTCCCCAACCCATCAAGTAAAGGAAAACGGCCCTTTTTTACCCCCCTTTTCGTGCCCTGATCCGGCCTCTTTTGGTGCCGGTCTAGGGGTAGTGCTTCGCCGGAGTTCCCCCCTCGACGTTCCCTGCCGCTGCGCGGCGGGAGCCCTTCGCCTCGGGGCGGCCTCTGGCCGTCCGGCTCTGGACGCAGCCGTGCCGGTCCGAGCGTTTGGGTCTCCAAGAAAAGGTGCGGGGATTGGTTTCGTTACACTGTAACAGGCAGAAGCGCAGAGAGATACGCGGGGGTTTCCAAAGGGGCCGTGGCCCCTTGGCCTACAAGAAACCCGTTAGGGTTGCGTAGTAAGTTACATCAACGCTCGAAGTCATACCCGCGCTGCTGGGCCTTGGCCTGCGTTTTTGCCTGCGCCTGGGCGTCACGCTCTCGAACGCTCTGCACCCACTTGGCAAACGCTGGTAGATGCTCCGCCAGCTTTTCGGCTATGGGTGATCTGGCGATGGCGTCCAACAACATGCCGCGCCGGTCGTGCTGGGTTTTCATCTCCGCATGATCCTGCGCGATCCGCTGGGCTTTGGCTTCTGCCTGCGCTGCCTGCTGCACCAATCGCTGCTGCCGCATTTCTGCGTTCTGCTGGTACTGTCGGAAGGCCTCGGCGGGTATTACTTCCCGTGTTTCCCGTTGCTGCGTGAAGAACCCGTCCTTGGTCACGACCTCGACCGTCTGCGCCTGCGGCGGCGTGGGCATTGGGTGTTGCTTGGCCAGGTCTTGCTCTATCGGCTGTAGCTTGGCCTGTAGTTCTGCCGCTTGCTTCTCCAATGCCGCAACCTTTGCGGCGGCGTCCGCCTCGCGCCGCTCGTAGGTAGCGGTGCGCTTCTGCGCCTGCTCCTCGCTCACCTTGCCAGCCGCCAGCTTGGCTTCCTGCTCATGTATTAGCCTTCTGTTCTTCTCGGCCTTGGCCTGTTCCGCCTCGATGCTTTTGGTAATGGCCTCAAGGGTTTGACGTGCCGCCTCTCGTTGCGCCTCTAGCGTTTGCCGCTGCGCCTCAATCTCCTGCTGCACTTCTTGGGCCTTGCGCTCAAGTTCTTTTGGTAGGTCTTGGTGAAGCTGCCGCACGCTGCGGTGTACGACCTTGGCCATGTCGTCGCCGCGCTCGATGCGCGCTTGCTTTGGTGTGCCGCGCTCGATGCCTATGTGCCGCAATTCTTCCGCCGCAACATCCTGTAGTTTGCTCATCATTTCCCGCCCGTGGCGCCATGGCTGCTCTTTGCCATTTTCCAGTCGGTAGCCTCTAAGCATAAAGTGCGCATGGCCTGCTGCTTCGTCGCGGTGTACCACAAGTCCGATCAAGTCGTGGCCGGTTTCCTTGCTTATTCTTGCGGCAATCTTCTGGTACAGCGCGTCTTGCCGCTCGCGCGGTAGCCGCTCAAAGGTTCTTTGGGCCTCGGTGCCGAACGTGATGATCCCCCTAACGGTGGTCCGTGCATCGCCCCTTAGCTTTTGCTGGCCGGATGCTTTTCTGTTCGCCTCGATCTCCTGCCGGATGGCGCTCGGGTGCGGCGGCTCGATGATGATGCTGTTGTCCTTCGTTCGGTCTTGGTCCACATAGTCAGGCGTGTTTTGCCGGAGATCATGCTTGACCTGCCCCGCTGCTTTTCTGCCGATGGTTGGTTCAACTCTGACGCTTACCGTGTGGCTCATGACTGCATCCCTGCTGTGGTCCTTTTGGTGTATAGCATGGGGTGCGGTGGATGTAACCTACTACGCAACCCCTGCGGGTTGCGAGTAGGCCAAGGGGGCTTCGCGCCCCTTTGGAAACCCCCTTGCGGGCAGGCAATCCCCCTCCTGCACCTGCTTTT
The DNA here is from genome assembly GCF_023277115.1 of Acidithiobacillus acidisediminis. NCBI lineage: Bacteria > Pseudomonadati > Pseudomonadota > Acidithiobacillia > Acidithiobacillales > Acidithiobacillaceae > Acidithiobacillus > Acidithiobacillus acidisediminis. Next base: position 1,976 of record NZ_JALQCS010000004.1, on the reverse strand, counting down.
GCCGGTGGTCTTTGCCTCTATTCTTTGTCACCGTGACGCCTGTTTGGGCGGTTGCGGCGGCGGGTCGGGATCGGCTATTTGCCAATAGTCATCCCAAAACCCGTCCGGCTCGGCCTCGTCGGGGTCGCGCCTTGAGCCATTAGGTATAACTGTAACCGCGTGGAAACCCTCAAGTTCCTCGAAGAATGTGCGGTAGTCGGTGCTGAGTTCCGCAGGTGTTTCGGGTGCGGTGCGGTACTCAATGCCTCGGATTCGCAGGCCCAGGATGCGCCCGGCTTTGGTTTTGGGTTCGGGTAGTTCGCCGGTGTCGGGGTCGGGGGCTGCGCCACGGAAGTCGCGGCGCCCCTCGCGTATCACCTGCACTCGATTCTTCCGCCCATGGAGCAGACCAAAAAACAGCGCGGCCCGGCCACCGCGCGCGGCACGCCAGAGACCTCGGGCTAATGGTTCCTCCGGCTGGATATCCAGTCGCCGGAGTTGCTGCCAGAGCGTGATGCTGCCGTGGAGTACGCCTCCGAACTGGTAAGCCCTTATGCCCCAGGTCGAGCGCCACGGTTCGTAGCGCCCTTTGGGTTTTTTGGTCGTGCCGTGGTGCTCCCCGTCATCCTCCACCGGATCATCGGTAAGGTAATCGGCGATGTACGAGGATGCGTTGGCCGCGCCGTCGCCGGTAAAGTCGTTTTTGCTGTCTGCGGTCGGCACATGCTTCCGAACTATCTCCATGATTTTTTCGTGTTTACTCTCCTCAGCAAATGCAAGAATATGCCAATGCGGTGTACCATCTTTATGCGGTTCTGCTGCTCTCAAAAAATGCACTTCTATCCCGGCTTTTTTGAGTGACGCGCGGATTTTACCCCATACATGGGAAAGCCATCGCTGCCCGTCCTTTGGAGTGTGTCCGGCCCATGAATCGCGCCCAACGCTAGGGTTTATATGAAATTGTGGGGGGCAGGTAATAGTAATAAATAGCGGTGCGAATCCGTTATTCTGCGCCCATTCTTCCAACCCCTTTGTTAGCGTGTAACGCTCCGCAAATCGCTGTTGATTGGATCGCATTATTTCGGATAATTTACGGGCTTTCCCGCCGTGCGGTGTTACGGTGGTATGTTCCGCCCACAGCTTTTGGCGCTTTTTTTGTGCCACGCGGCTTTTATAAGTATGGTCAGATACGCAAATCTGCTTCTTCGCTCCGACCAGCCGCAACCCATGCGCTGCGGACTCGTTGAACTGGCGGAATGCGCGGCGGATCGCCATGCGTAATTTTCTCGGCGTCGGCTCCACCGCGGGGGCAAAGCTGCCGAGGCGGTCGGCCCACGCCGGATTTAGTCGCTCGCGCCCCTGCTCGTCGCGGATTATGGTCGGGATCGCTTTTACCTCTTGCCGTATGGTGTCTTCACTCATGTCGGCGTGCCTGGCCACCCACTTGGGGTATCTCTTGGTTGCGAGGGCTATCCTCGCATGGTCGGTGTGCCAGTACCGGCGCAAGAGCGCCTCGCGGTGGTGAGTGCGGTACAGCGGCGAGTTCCGCGCTTCGGTGCTGCGCTCAACCCACCCAAGGAGCGAAAGATTGCGCTTGGCCCTGAGCGATGATTTCGGGGTCGCGCCCTCGACATTCTCCGGCGGCGTGGTGTACTGCTGCTGCGCGAGTCCACGCCACTCGGTGAGCACCTTGCAGATCTGCTCGGCCACCCATTCGCGGTCGTCCGGGTGCGTCGCCTCCTCGATCCCCTGCGGAAGCTCATCGGTGAAAAGGTGTGGATCAGGGTCGAGCCAGGTTGGACCATCGTCGGGCGCGAGGAATAGCTCGTCGGGCCACGGTTGGGCGCGCAGGTGCTCGGGGGCCGTGGTCATGGCCGCGGCCTATCGTGTCAGGCGGCTCGGCTCGGCGTGGGTGGGGATGGGGGCTTGATACTGCGTATTTTCTGGGTGAAAATCGCTCTTGCAGTATTCTCGCCCCCTGATCTCCACCATCGCTT
>NZ_JALQCS010000003.1 GCF_023277115.1 Acidithiobacillus acidisediminis | reverse complement strand
ACATAATTAGCCCATGTTTGCCCATTTTTTGGATTTGAACTCAGCGCTGTCTGAAAAAAATATAAAGCATCATTGACGCGGCCTGCTTGGCTTGCTAGCACCCCCATATTGCTATTAACCTCGGCGTGGTTAGGTTGCTCCACAAGAATGTTTCGATAAAGCTGTTCGGCCTCTTTCAGCCGACCTATTTGATGATAGTGCGTAGCAAGTGACAGTTTTTGTCTTGTAACAGCAAGTTTTTGATCTTCATGCTTTCCTGTTGGCGATGAGGACATCGGCAGCCCATTCCTTCCGAGTAGAATTGTAGCACACCCCCGCCTCGTCGTTGCAAAGGTATACTACAAGTAAGCGGTATTATTTTGAAAAGACAGGTAGAATATCTCTAAAAAACCACTTATCAAAAATATTCTCCATTCCAATCTCTATGGGTCTGATTCCCCGATGCTTGCAGCGAAAATCAGCAAATGGAGGCTATAGTAATACCCCGCAGCTTGCTGCGGGGATTTTTATACCATTGAACTTGTTAGTCATGAATCATATTAGCGCCGGTTTTTCGAGTCACCCAATGATACTAGATGTCCGCGCATGTGCAAGACTATTAATGCTGCGCCTCAAATCAGACCTCGTGTTAGTTAATTCACCATATAACAAACATATCGCTAACACATGCCAGCATGTCTACCGGCACGCTGCTCAGGTTTGATCATATGGGACATAAACACGAATAGTCAACGCTAGATTGCTGCCTCTTAAAATAGGAATCCGGTTTCGACGAGGGCTCTGGCCTGGGTAGGGTTATTCCCTTGCGGACCAAAAACATCGCCCTGAGTGTAACTACTTGCCTGTACGTAGGAAAACTCGGCACGGGCGAAGAAGTCGTGATCCTGGTAGGTGGGTGTCACGGTGATGGACCACGCCTTACTGCCTGGTCCATACATCAGGTTAACCGCACCATCTGTGGCGTTGCCGGTGCTTGCGATATATTCGGCTCGAGCGGCCAAGGTAACGTGAGGGGTGAGGCTATAACTCGCCAGGAGAGCCGCACCCTTGGTCGCCGTGCTGTGTCCCACACCGATAGCGGGGTTGGCGGGTACATGGGTGTACTGGAGGTAGGGCTGAATCATCAATGGACCCGAGCTATAGGTATAGATTAGGTTGTAGATGTCGCTGTTGTTTTGATAGATCGGGGTAGCGAGACTGGTGGAATAATCCGTCTGCCCCGCGTTGCCCATGCCCACGAAGCTCACAGTGTTGGCGGAGTTGATGGTGTAGGACAAGGAGCCGGAGAGCCAGTTGTAGCGGTTGGAGTAGAAACCGTCACTCCATGCCAGAGAAGCACTCAATGGCCCTGCGCTGTAGTTAACTTGCACCCCGCGATTGACAGCGTTTTCCTGGTTCCACAACAAGCCGCGCTCAATGTTCATGTTCTCGAAGGTAAAGGTGTATTCCGCGCCGATCAAGGTGGGGAGCTTGCCGATCAGAACCGAGAAATTCTTGGTGGGCGCGATCTTCAGATAGGCTTGCGGCAATGCGCCGTAATAATCGCTGGTGGTGTTCCCTGTGGAAAGGAACGGCGCGCCCAAGGCGGGCATGTTGTAGGCTCCGGCCTGGAGAAAGAACTGAATCAGCCCGTGCGTTTTCTGGATGAATATCTGGCCATTGCTGATATCGGCGCGGGTGTATTTATCGGGGGTGCCTGCGAGGCCTGGGTTGTCCTGCCAGACGCCCATGCCGCTCATCACGCCGGTGATGTCCAGTTTTCCGAGCGGGCCGGCATTAAACTGAAAAGGAGATGGTGACTGCAGCGGTCCGGTCATCGCTGGCATCGGCAGGGGCGCAGCTTGAGCAGTGTCTGATAGCAGTGCCAAGGTGGACAAAACAACTGTGGATAGGATCGTCAGCTTGCTGCTTATGCGGCGACACTCAATATGAGTGAACATTTTCATCACAATTTCTCCGATTAAAAAACAGTGTTTAGCAATTTTCATGCCACATACAACAAGGTGCGCCCTTTGTTGTTGCACCATAGCAACGCAGCGAATTTTGCATAAAGCTGATAATGATATTTGCACAATATTGGTGCGTCTTGAGGTGTGATGCACCAAAATAGATCATGCAGATCCTGCCAGGATCTCGACACAGGGGCTACCGAAGACCTGAATCTACTGGGCGCTAACGCTGTTACAAAAAGCGATTGCAGGACTGAGCATACGATTGACGACAGGTTTACGAATCGACCGTCCGTACAGGTGAGTACAGAATGCAGTAACCCATTGGACTAATTCGTCCATCCACAAGTTGACAGGTCCCGTCCTTCATCATTCCAGGTCCCATGTTGGGCATATCCCTCATCATACCCGGCCCCATACCGCCCATCATTCCATGTCCGGCAACCCCGCCAGTCGGGATGAAATGTATGCACATCCCGCACATCTTGTGCCCGCTCGGGTGGTCCTGGTAATCGACGACCGCTTTCGCAATCTTCTTGCGCGTCGCGGCGTGGGCTGCTGCGCCGACAAAAGGGTATGCGGCAACTGTCGCAACCATCGTGGCAGCAGTTCTTATCCAACTGCGGCGCGAAATTTGTTTATTCTTTTCCATTAGATGCTCCTCAGTGGGTATGCGCCTATCCAAACTTAGGCAGAAGGGTTTTGCATGTCAACCGCAACCGACAACCCCACAGTCGGGCACTAACTCTTGGGCTCTCGCGCATGGGCTTGAGGGGAGGCTCATCTTAATGGGCTGATTACAAAACAGAAGACTTAACTCAAAAACGAAGGTTTTCTGAACACCTGGTTCCTGGACACTTTTGGGGCCATTCCCAGCCCTGATTCTGTCCATCAACCCGTCCGGTTTTTCAGCGTCCAGCAAACCCCTGCTTCGCCCCTCTCGCAACGGGCCGTTTTTGAGAGACCCCACATTGTGAGAACCAAATCCCTGCCTTTGCTGGCTTCCGCGTTCTCATGAACCGCTCTCGTTTTGGTATGGGCAACCTGCACGACTTTTGAGACTCGTGGCCTGTCACGATTTGGAAACTCTATAGGGGGTCTCCTGGGCGGCGGGGCGGGCCTCGCTAATCGCCAATACCCTGGCCTTTCCCCTGATCTCTCACCAGTCGCCCCTGCCCATTCATCTTCCCCAGCACTTTGCTCCAGCCCGCCGGACGCTGCGCATCCCCCTGGGTGAACGTCGCATACAGCCCTACCGATGGTTGGGTTTTAAACCGCTCCTTCGGTATCGCTACAAAGTGCGGTGCAACACTGCCACCTTTCGATCCGACGTAAACATGGCCTTCATCCACCGCAATCACGGCTCCCGTAAATGACCCTTTCCAGTCATCCCTGCGGCCATACTCCGCTCCATAAGCGCTTATCTGTGCTCTCGGCACCTTCTCCTTCTGTTCCTGCTTGCGCTGGTCCCATGCCTGCCGGGCAGTAAAAACCGCCTTCCGCTCCGCCAGCAGGTCGTCATGAGGATAGACAAAGACCCATTTGTCCCCCTGCTGTTGCCGCTGGTATCCCGCATCCAGATACGCCTGCCGAATAGAAAGACCGCACGCAGAGTCCTTCGCCAAAGCATCCGCCAGAACCACCAGCCTCTCCCGCCGTTCAATGACAGCTTCCGCCCGTTTCGTAAGCTCAGAATCGGTAACCGTCAGCCCCTCTTCTACCGCCGCTATGGCCGCCCGCAGCCGGAAGGTCTCGTCGCCGGTGATCTCGATGGAGTCCCACTTTCTAGCCCCTTGTGCGTACAGAACCAGCGCGATCGCGTCCCTCTCTGGGTGTCCGGCGCCGTGGGGCGCCACGATGACGGGGCCTTGATCGATAAAAGTCACGCCGTCTTTTCTGCGCTCATACAGCAGCCCCTGCTCGTCCTCCATCCATCGGCAATAAAAGCCACGCTGCTCAGCCCGCTCCGTATGCTGATTATCGTACTGGAGAGACAGCACCAGGGAGCGGTCCGCCGCCCACTGGCTCCGGTCGGCATGGCGGATGCCGGGCCGGGTCTCTCGCTCCTGCTGCTCGATTAACGCCGCTTCCCGCGCCTTCGCAGCATGTTCTCTGGCCGCCTTTCGCCGATCCGCCTCTATGGCATCCCGTGCCGTCTGCTCCAGTCGGGCGTCTGTCAGGCCAATGCCCGCCTCGACAAAGGCCCGCGCCGCCCGCTCCTGGAACTCCGCCGTGCCCGTCAGACTGACCCGCTCCCAGCCTTTGGCTCGGGCCAGATCCACCATGGCCTCGATCTCCCGCCCATTGCCGTCCCTGGACGTGATGCGGTCGCCATAGTCGATGATGGTCGCCTCCCGGTTGCTCAGGGTGATACCGTCCGGCCCGCTCTCCACCCGATACCAGCGGCCCATCTTCTCTGCCACGTCCGCGTTATATGCCTGGGTGAGGATGCGCTCCCGCTCCGCCTGCCAGAGGGGCTTGTCGGGGTGCCGGATACCAGGCCGGGTTTCCTGCTCAGTAACACGGTCCCGCTTCAGACCTTGCTTGCGCTGGTCCCAGGACTGCCAGGCATTGGAAACCGCCTTCCGCTCGGCCTGCAGGTCGTCATGAGGGTAAACAAAGACCCCTTTGTCCCCCTGCTGCTGCAGCCGGTATCCGGCATCCAGATACGCTTGCCGGAGAGGCAATCGGCACGAGGGGTCCTTCGCCAGAGCTTCCGCCAGAGCCACCAGGCGTTCCCGCCGCGCCTCCCGCTCGCGCCGGGTCACCCGCCGCTGCCGCTCTGTCCAGCGCTCTTGCGTGGCCTGCCGCGCCCGTTGTGCCTGGGTGCCTACCAGCGCCGCCACGGCCCGCGTGACGGACAGGGTGTCCGGCTGCCCTCCGTGGCTGTCCTCAAACTCCCGCCGTGCGGCTTCCCGGCGCGCGCGCCGCTCCCGCGCCGCTTGCAGGTCGATGATCTCCGCCGACAGTCGCGCCCGCTCCATATTGTGGTCGCTGACCTGCCGGTTGCCGTCTCCCCGGTCGGATGCCTTGCCGCGCCGCTCCATCTCGGAGGCGACCGGCCCCAGATGCTGGCTGGCTTCCCGGTCGATGCCCTGCGCCTCAAGACTGCGGGCGTCGATCCGCGCTCTTACCCCCGCCCGCTCCAGTGCGGCATTGGCTACGCGCTCCCATAACTCCCGAACCGCCTGCACTTCGTCGGCGGCACCGTAGCGATCACCTGGCCGGGTAGGTCCGGCAATCGTGGCATCACGGATCGCCCGCAGCGCACGGTCGGATAATTCAATATGGGCCTTGTCCCCAAACACCAGAACACCATCGGGACCACGACTGACCTGCCGGGTCGTGGTGAGAATATGGGCATGATGGTTCCGATTATCCCCTTCCCGGTCGGGGGCGTGTATCGCAAAATCGACAGCTACCCCATAACGCTCTACCAGGCATTGGCCAAAGTCGCGGGCCAGATCCGTGCGCTGACCAGCGGTGAGTTCTGATGGCAGGGCGACGATCCACTCTCTGGCCGTTCTGGCATCCTTGCGCTTCTCGGCCAGTTCGGCGGCATCCCACAGGCCATTGCGCTCCGCGCCCAGTCCGTCCGGCGCGAGGATCTCCGTATGCTCGACACCGCCCTTGCGGGTGTAGTCGTGGACCAGCCCGGTGCGCACATCCACCAGCTCCACACCCGCCCGATAGGCCGCTGCGGCAACGGCGGACCGTCCCGCGCTGCGCGCTATCGGTTTGGTGCTGGCGTGATAAATGGCCATTCTCGGCTCCTCGCTTTCGGCTTTTGATTCGGCCCCGCCGGGCGCGCTTGACTTCGCAGAAGTCGTAAGTGCGCACTTCAAATGCCAGTGGGGCTAGTCTGTGCTTCATATTATGGCGCGATGCTCCGGTCTGCGCTACCCTGTTCAGGATGACGAATAGACTTTAGAGGATGGATTTATGGCAACAATCGAACAGCAAATTGCACAGAAGGAAGATGAACTGGCCCGCTTGCGGAAAAAATCACGTGAACTAGAAAACGGCCAGAAAATCATCCTGGGGGGCATGCTCATTCACGCCGCTCGGGAAAACGCCAAAATCCGGACTTGGCTGTTGGGGGAAGCCGAGAAGTCCATCACCAGGGAATCCGATAAAAAACGCCTGGCACCGCTACTCGACTCCCTGCGGTTGACGCCAGAGGCAAAACCGCAAAGCGACCAGGAAACCACTTCCGAAGCCATCACCAGCATATTGAGCGACAACGCCATGCGCGACTAGGAACGAACCGGCATCAGTCGCCTGTCGTGCCCATCACCGGGATCATGCGCACATTGATCTGACCGAGGGCTTGTTCCAGACCGGCCACCTTGCCCTCCAGCAACGCCGCCTTCTCCCGCATCAGCGAGGCCTCTCCGCGCCAGTGGTGGATCTCCTGGGTCTGCTCCAGGAGTGCTTCGTCTTTCTCGGTCAGCAGCATCTGCCCCGCTTCCAGCTCGGCACGCACCTGATCCATCTCAGCCGCCAGAAGGTCGGCCAGCTCCACCGCTTCGGCCCGTTCCCGCGCCATCTCCTCCCGGGCGGCTTCCAAGGCTTCCCGGTCGGTTTGTAAACGTTCGTGCGCGATCGCCAGGGCCTGCGCCCAGAGTTCAGCGGCCAGCACCGCGGCTTGCTGAGAGACCGCTACCGGCGCGGGCTCACGAACCGGCTCCGCGATGGCCTGCCGCCCCCGCCATGCGCCCATCGCCTCGCTGATCGTGGTGAACGATCCGCCTCCCACCGCCTTGCGCACCGCCGCCAGAGTAGGCCGCTCCCCCGCCTTCACCAGCGCATCCGCCGCCGCCCAGATCGCTTCCTGTGATGCCATGCCGGAATCCTCTTGAATGTAATAAATTGTATAATATTACATACTATTATTTATTACCATCGTGATGCACCCCTTGTCACAGTGACTTCCCCGCCAAGCCGATTCGCGCGGCGATTTCCCGGAGCAGCCCCAGGGCAATGGCATTGCCTTCCTCATTGCGGGCCTTGCAGTAGGCGATGGCCAGTTGTTCAATCAGGGCAGTATCACTGAGCTGGGACTCATCGCCATAGCCCCAGACCAAGCCCCGGTCCCTTGCCCGCTTCCACCGCATCCGTTCCGCACTGGTCGTTGCCATGAATCTACCCCCACAAGCCGTCACAGTGACAAAGCATAAAACGGTCACCCCCTGCCGTCAATCACGTCCAAGCACGTCCACCCACAGAAACGGCCCCGCAAGGCCTCAAATTTGCCCTACAGCGTACGCAAAGGGCTCTGGCCAGGGAAATCTACCTCAGGGCATCAAAAACCGATTCTGGGTCATTTCTCGATGCCTTTTCGCCGTTGAATAAAAATAAAGGGGGAGCCGATGCCGTAGGCAGTGGGGGACGCAGTCCCCGAAGGGGGTCGATCCGGCGAGCCGAAGGCTCGGACAGGGGGAGCGGCAGGCTCCCCGCCGGGGATGGTTGCGCCCGGCGCCGAAGGCGGCAAGTGGGCGCTCCTTTTCTTTCTTCCGTTGTTGGGTTTTCCACCGCCGGAGGCGTTAAAAGCTTTTCTTAAAAGTTAAATATGCGCGCGCGCGTTACGGTTTCTGGAAGCCTTATGACTATTGGCCTGCGGGTATGTCCGTGTGGGTAAAGGTACGTAACTGGTGTGTGTGAAGGTACGTGTCCATCCACAGAAACGCGTGTGTGAAAGTACGTGCCCATCCACAGGCCGACGTAAATTATCCACAGCTGTCATGCTTGTTTCGTGACCTTCTTTTTCGTATGCGCGGGTTTCTTTAGCAAGTCTCTGATCTGCGCCATTGATCCGGCCCTACCGTTTTTTGGGTAGAAGGTGACTACATCTGCGTCATGATCAAACACGACTTGATAGCCGGGCAACTCGTTAGAATCTGACAACCCTTTAATGAGCCTCCGAAACTCTCGCAAAGTAGCCGAACTGCCACTCTTCTCATGTAGAGTGGCAGTCGTCGCTCGCCACCGTGGCTGGATGCCGCAATGTTTCCTGGCTATCTCATATATACGCCTGTCTAACGGCTTGCGTAGCCGAAAGTAATCCCGATCCAGCGTTAGCACTTGGCGAGCCTTGACCGATCTAAACAACCAATCTGGGAGAGTGACCTCTACCGCTGTCATTCGGTTGTCTCTTCCCCTCTCGACAACCTTCCAGGCATCAATCAAGCCAAATCCTGCGCGCTCACGTTTTCCGTCTGTTTCTATGTTGGTCTCAATGCGGGTCCCGCTTAATCTACGCAAAGCGTCAGCCATCCGATCATAACCAACTCCAGCAACTGGACGATTCGTTGTGACGAGGAAATCATAGGCGACAAATCTGACCGTTCGACTTATATCATCTCTGCCTCGATTGACCGCCTCCATAAGCTGACTTATGCAGTAAATCCAAACGTCTTTATCGTGAATTGTTGCACAACCATACGGCCCAGGTTGTATCTCAACCTTATAATTCCCACGTTCGTAAGTACGAACTCGCTTGTCTCCAGCACGTAAAGCAAAAAGAGGATGCTCCATGCTTGCCGTATCATCTTTCGGTGCCGCATCCAAAATGTCGGCAATGAAAAAATCTCGCTGAATATGCCTGTCTGGGCGTAGGTGGCTACCCATATCGATGACAGCGCCTACCTACTCTGTCCATGCTTCTCCAGACTCTCCATGTACTGGCGCAGAACCTGGTTCATCAAGACTTGGTAGCGCCCACCGCGGGACTTGAACCAAGTAATAACATCTTGATCGACTCTTATGGTTATAGGTTTTTTAGCACCATGATCTAGAACTTTTGCTTCTTTCCAGAAATCGGCACCCAGTTCGGGCGCATCACTATAATCGATGTCATCATCGCCCAACGCGTCCAAACGATTCCAGTCAGTCTGGGAAGTTGCCTGATTATCAACCCCTACGGTACGCGTAATAACTGCAGGCTTATTCATTTGTTGCGTTTTCATAAGATCGAGTCTCCCGGCTATTAGCCTTTCGCAATGAGATGATCCGGACGACGTTTGCGCTCCTGTTGGTGTAAACAACGACCATCACCCTTCCCTCTATGCGACCAGTCCCAACATAGCGGGATTCACCATATTCTCGTCTGGCATCCTCTGCCACAAGCATGATCCCATCCCACATTTTTGACGCATCCACAAAATCAACCCCGTGTTTTTCAAGGTTGATAAGGCGCTTTGCTTCATCCCATTCAAAAATCATATGTACAATAATACATACTTACCATGGCCGCCACCAACGCTTTCCTTGCACGACTCCAGGGCTATCTTTCTGGTGAGTTAGCAATGCTGTAGTTTTGCCGACCTGCTCACGTAGCCAAGCCACTTCCTGTTCTTTGGCCCTAAGATATTCACGCAGCACTTCATTTTCCGACTGCAATGCGCTAATTACACTGTCTTTTTGGCTGTTTTTATCATGTCCGTGACTGTCCTCTATTATGTCCTTACTGTTGTCGCCACAAACCAAGCCTCCGAAGACTCTTATCAGCTCTGAAGTATCAACAACCTTTCGCCCATCACGGTCCGTTTCTACTGTCATCGCACCAGTATTTATGTACTTCTCGTAAAGATGCGATCGACTCTTGCCGACCATCCTTGCAGCTTCTGATATGTTGACCTTAGCCATGTACGCACCTGTACTTTAGTGTTGTCGTCAGTGTTATATCTCCAAATGGCAATCACCGCCACAGTTTCTCGAAGCGCACCGGGTTGGTGGCCGTGTAGCGCACCGTATGCTGGATGTTCCGGTGCCCCAGATAGTCCTGGATGAGCCGGGTGTCGGCGCCCTGGTCGGCCAGCGCAAAGCCGCAGGCGTGCCGGAGCATGTGGGGATGGGGCGGCAGGGCCAGCCCCGCCAGCGCCCCATAGCGGCGCAGCAGCGCCCAGATGGTCTTGCGGGACAGTGCCGTCCCCCGTGTACTCAAAAACAGCGCATGGCGATCCAGGGCCGCCCCGGTGCCGCCTTCTTTCCTGCGCCACTGCCGCAGCCAGCGCTCCCGCTCGGCCATCCAGCCTTTCAGCAGGCGGATCTCCTCCGTCCGCAGCGGCTGGGTGGTGGACAGCCCGCCCTTGAGCCGCTGCACCTGGAGAATCCTGCTCTCCAGATCCACCTGGTCCACCCGCATGGCGCAGGCCTCCGTCACCCGCAGACCGTGGCGGAACATCAGGAGGATCAAACAGCGGTCGCGCAGGCCGGTCCGGGGATTGTCTTTCGTGGCCGCCAGCAGGCGATCCACCTCCAGGGTGGTGAGATGCTTTCTTTCGCCCTCCGAGGCCGCCCGGCGCTTTTTAGGGGTGGCTACAGCGACAGGCAACAGATCCTGTCCTGCGGACGGCAAATCAGGGGGCAAGACAGCGGCTACTGGCTCGACCGGATCGGGTGCCGCATCCGTCACTGTGACAGTTTCCGCTGGCACCCCCCCGAACAACTCCCCCTGCCCGGGCACGACTGGAACCCCGGTCTCCGCCTCGATCACCCCCTGCCGTTTCCGCCCTGTTTTCCCGTCCGCCATCGCGCAAAATCTCCACCGTGATCGTAATGTCTCATAATAGCCCCTTCCGGCCCTTGCCTGGTAGCTGGAGAATCAGTACATTAAGACTTCGCCGGCCGCGGTCCACGAGACAGAATGATGCCATATGTCTCGTTACCAATAGAGAATTTAGAGCTAGTTAGTAGCGCATTCCTGTCATACTCTAGTGTATTGTAGCGCCAAGGTTTACCAGCGCCTCTGAATGGCTCGGATTAGCAGTAAGCGCCTTTTGAAAAGACGCCATGGCTTCCTCTGGGCAGCCACGCTGGCGAAGTATGACCCCGAGATTCACCAGTGCGTCAGCTTGGTCCGGTTTGATAGCGAGAGCCTGTCGGAGGATGGTTTCAGCTTCGTCTAATCGGCCTTGTTTGCTGAGGACTGCACCCAAGTTTATCAATGCGTCAGCGTGCTCTGGTTTAAAGGTGACGGCCTGTCTGAGAATGGTTTCAGCTTCGTCCAAGCGGCCTTGTTTGTTGAGTGTGGCACCCAGGTTTACCAATGCGTCAGCATGTCCCGGCTGGATAGCGAGTGCTTGTCTCAGGAGGGTTTCGGCTTCGTCTAAGCAACGGCCTTGTTTGCTAAGGGCCGCGCCTAGGTTCATTAATGCCTCTTGATAATCTGATTTAATAGTGATTGCTTGCCGGAAGAGAATTTCCGCCTCTTCCCATTGATCCTCATGACCAAGTATAACGCCCAGATTCATAATGGCCTCTGGATAATCAGGTTTGATAGCAAGAGCCTTTCTGAGTGTGGTTTCTGCCTCATCCATGCGACCCTGGTGGCCTAGTGCAACACCGAGCCTCATTAACGCTTCCAGGTAATCCGGTTTGATGGTTAAGGCTTTCCGGAGGGCAGCTATCGCCTCATCCATGCGCCCTTGGTCGCTAAGTATGGCACCGAGGTTCATTAAAGCCTCTGGGTATGCAGGCTTAGTGGAAAGCGCTTTTCTAAAGGCTGCTTCGGCTTCCGAAAAGCACTTCTTTCCTGCAAATATCGCGCCTAGTATAAATATGCTTTCGGCATTGTCAGGCATTAAATATAAAACCTTCAAAATTGAATATTCAGCATCCGAGTATCTATTCTGATATAGTAGCAAAACTGATAAATTATGGAGCGCAGCTACATTATTTTCATTAATATTAAGAGCATCAGAGAGAACACGTTCGGCATCCAATAGTTTACCTTGCCGACGAAGCACTTCACCTAGCATGGCCATCTCATTTGAAGGGCTATCTTTTATAGCGATCAAATTATGCAAAATATTTTCAACATCCTCCCAGCACTGTAAGTTTAGTGCTTGATTATAAACCCCCTCAAACATCAAGGAAAAGTTTTTGTCAATTGTCAGTGCCTGTTGTAGGGCTGCGCTGGCCTCTTGAATGCGTCCTGTGTTGTAAAGCAGTACC
>NZ_JALQCS010000002.1 GCF_023277115.1 Acidithiobacillus acidisediminis | reverse complement strand
TTCCAAAAAAATCATTTTTTCCTAATATATACTCTTCAACAACTGCTACTATGATATGCGAATTGCAACATGAAAATGCTTCTACAGAAAAAAGTCGCCCTTGAATAAATTTCTCTATTAACATTTCTTTGGAGTAAAAAACAAAATTTTCTTCGTCATTTCTATTTTCAATTAGGTAAATCTCGTAACTCCCAAGCCCATTTCTTGGTTTAATAATAGCTGGATAACCATATTGAGCTATAAATGCATTGACAGATTCTTTACTTTTCACCTCTGCGCATGGAATAGAAGCCGCTTTTTCAATATCTCTTCTCATCATGAACTTATCTCTTGTGTATTTTATAGCTGACTCATTACCATATTTAAGTGATAAAAAATTATTAATACTACTCATTGCTTTTAAGCCGAAATCATAATTAGAGATCGCAAATTTTATTATTTTGCCACTTTTTTTAAAAATTGATATATTGTTTATTAGCATTTCTGTATCATTATAATTAATTAAAATCACATCGTCCACATTTCTTAACATTTCACTATTTATATTTTCCTTATGCTCAATAAGAAGAATTAAAAGACCAGAAAACCTTATTCGATCAACAATCTCGCTATCATAACCAATCAGAGCAATATATTGTTTTTCATTTACCATGTTAAAATGGGGGTCTTTGCCCCCAAATAAGTTAAAAACATAGTCAAATTTTCCACTTTCTGATAATTATGCAGCTGATGAAGTTTTCGATTCTCCGCTTGACGCCCGTTCTTTTGATGCTGCAAACCACTTGTGGATAATATCCTGATGTTGAGGATAAACATCGGCAAGCTGTTTAGCAGCAATTTCCCAACTTCCAGCTGCAATTAAATTATTCAGATTCTTCGCCAAATCTGGAGTAACAGGCAAAGTCATGTGCAACTCAACTTCACTCTTCTGACTTGGACGTGCCCAATCCGTTCCAACAAATGTGTTAACTACTTTGTATCCCATTTTATATCTCCTTAAATGCATAATACACGGGTAAAATAGGGCTGAGGAAACTAAAATAGCCCACTTACTAATATCATGTTTTTATAGGTTTGTCAACATCGTCATTAAGAGGGCGCATCGAATAGCCCATTAGTGTCACGAAGTTAGTAGAATGGCGTCGATTTAGAAAGATTGTCTTTGATGATTGCGCGGCGAACGACAGCAATAAACGACCTTCTGGCAGACCATTAGCAAGCAGTGAAGGCCGATGCCATCGAAAGGATTGTATCGCGTCACGCGCAACCCAAGAGTGGTCGCCCGCCGTACCCTGCAGATGTGATGGTGCGGATTCTGATCATCAAGCGTATGTATGGACTCTCCGACGAGCAGACCGAGTTTCAGGTTCTTGATCACCGCAGTTTCCTACGTTTCTGTGGACAGGTAACACTCAGCTAATATTCTCGATCACACCACGATCTGGAACCGCACGCAGGGCAAATCGTCGATGCCACCTTGGTACCTACGCACAAACGGCATTTCACGGGCGACGGCTCGGATTTCCGTGGGCAGAAGCGCAGTAATGATACCCACGCTTCCATCACGGACCCCGATTGCCGTCTCTACAAGAAGGCACCGGGGGATGCCTCGCGGCTGGCGTATCTGGGGCATGTGCTCATGGACAACCGCCATGGCTTGATTGCCGGAGAGCAGGTCACCACGGCGGATGGGACAGCAGAGGTGGATGCTGCGTTACAGCTCATGGATGAGCTGGGTGGAAGCCAACGGATCACCCTGGGCGCCGATAAGGGCTACGATCGTCATGGCTTCGTCCAGGACCTTCGTAATCGGAATGTCACCCCGCACGTGGCCCGTAAGTGCAAGGGATCCGCGGTAGATGGCCGCACTACCCGTCATGTCGGGTACAGCATCAGCATTCGTGTACGCAAGCGGATCGAGTCGATCTTTGGGTGGATGAAGACCGTGGGCGGGATGCGCAAAACGCGATTTCGTGGATTGGAACGGGTCGGGCTGCACTTCACCCTGGTGTCCACCGCCTACAATCTGGTGCGTATGGCACGACTGGGGGTGGCGTGATGGGGGTGCTGCGTCCAGAGTTCGGGAAACCGGGCAGATTGACCAAAAAAACCGCACAAAATCCGTCCAGAACTGCCTTCAGGCCGCGTTTTTCGAGAAAAATAGACGCCGAGTGGATTTTATCGATCGGTTTTTCAGCGGCCTGTTAAAACCATCGTTTTCTGAACACCCAGGTTTCTGAACAGATTCGGCTCCCTCGCGGGGTCGTTTCGCGTCCAGATTCCCATCTATCTTTCTGTGACCAACAAACCCTATTTCTTCGTCCGCGCTGGTTTCTCCTTCGTCTCATGGACCGGCTCCTCACTGGTCGGAGTCAACTTGGCCAGGAGTACGGCTATCTGCTCCTGACTCGCTTCGAGCTTTCCGCGCAGGCCTGCCGCTTCTTCTCGCACCTGGGACAATTCTCCCCGTAGGCAATCGGCTTCGTCCTTCGCCGCGGCCTCCGAGGCCTCCAGGGTGGCCACTTGTGCCTTGAGGCCTTCGAGTTCACCGTTCAGCCGATCCGCCAGCTCTACCGCTTCCGTTCGCTCGGCCTCGATCTCCTCGCGAACCTTCTCCAAGGCCTCCCGCTCTGCTGCCAGACGGGTGTTGGCCAAGTCCGAAGCAACCCGCCAAATCTCACCGCCAACCTCCCGCAGTTTGTCCTGTACCACCTGGGGGATCGGCTCCCGTACCGGGGCGCCCTGCACCGCCTGGCGGGCCTTCCACTCGTTCAGAATCGGGGAAATCGTGGTGTAGCTGCCGCCGGTCTTCTTGCGGATACCCTCCAGGGTCGGACGCTCACCGGCGGCAACCAGCGCATCCGCCGCCGCAAAGATCTCTTCTCGGGAAATGGCCATCGGAAACCCCTCAAATGTAGTAGGTAATATGTAGTATTGTACTACTACTATTTATTATTACAATCCCCCCCACGCACATCCCCTGCTGGATCCTCGAACGGCAGGCACCACAACACCGAGGCCTGCACCAGGGCATCCACAGTCCAAGTATTTATTACACCATCTTTTCACGGGCCGGCCGCGGGGGGTGTGTCTGCAAGCGAAGCGCGCAGGGCCGAAAGCAAGGCTTTTAGATGCAGCCCAAAGCGAGGAAACTAGGGAAACTCTCGACGGGCATGCACTACGTTCACGATCTCAATGCAGGTGGACGTGACACGATAGAGCACGAGGTAATTGGGATGCGCGACGATTTCACGCAAGCCAGGCACGCGGTCACTCATGCGGTACAGGTAGGGATGTTCAGACAGCGGCAACACGCAGGAGCGCAAGCGTTCCCACAGCCGTTCGGCTGCGCGTACATCGTGCTGCCCGATGTATTCTGTGATGGCGGCCAGATCGGCATCCGCAGACTCCAGCCAGAAGATGGGCAGCATCAGGACACTTTGCGAAGCCTGAGTTTTGCCAACCGCTCGGCCATGCGCCGCTCGACCTCGTCGTGTGGAATCCCTGGACGCGGATCGGCCATACTGGCGGCAGTCTTGGCCTGCAGCCAGGCCGTGTAACTGGCCTCCTGCTCGGGAGTCTCAAACTCGGAAATGATGGAAGGCAACTCGGCATCCATTTTGGGTACTCCTGTCAATCGCGCGGCCCTTAGGTTGATACTAGACATTTTGCCGGTCGCGGAAAACCGGAAGAGATCTCACGCCGGTGTCAAGACCAGGGTTGCGCCTCTCACAACCGGTGGTTTTTGAGAAAGCGGTCCCAGCATCCTGACCACAGCCGAAGTTCAAAGGCTGGGCATTCTCAAAAATCGTTCTTGCAATGGCGCTCTCGATTTAGTACCTTGGCAATGAGTATCGAGAATCTCAGGAGTCCCCATGCTGATTGGCTATGCCCGAGTATCCACCCAGGAGCAAAACCTGGAGCTACAGCGGGAAGCCCTATGCAAGGCCGGCTGCGAAAAAATCCTGGAGGATCGAATCAGCGGTGCCCGGGCCGAACGCCCAGGCCTGGAAAAGGCCCTGGAGCTGCTGCGCGCGGGAGATACCCTCGTCGTCTGGAAGCTCGACCGTCTGGGCCGCAGCGTGCGGAACCTAATCGATCTGGTTGGCAGTCTGGAAGCCCGTGGGGTGCAGTTTAGGAGCCTGACCGACGCCATTGACACCGGGACGCCCTCGGGACGGTTTTTCTTTCACGTCATGGCCAGCCTGGCCGAAATGGAGCGGGACCTGATCCGGGAGCGCACCCGCGCAGGCCTGGAAGCCGCCCGCAAGCTGGGTCGGGTGCCTGGCAGAAAGCGGCTGATGACCGAGAGCAAGGTAACCTCTGCCAAGAAGCTGCTGGCCAGCGGGATTCCACCAAGGGAAGTGGCCAAGAATCTCGGGGTATCCGTCCCGACGCTGTACCGCTGGCTACCGGCCTCCGAACGCGCTTAGCGGGGAGAAATTTGCGGGTTTCCAAAGTGGCCCGGAAAAGATCGAGACAAGGATGCTGACCAAACAGCCACGCCAAGGCCGCAAACTTGCCCCAGGATCGATTTTCTTGACTGTAGTGGCAGGGTAGTACCGCCCAGGCTAAAAAGACGCAAAATCAGGCCGTTTCTGGCCGCTTGTTTTGGAACATGGGGAAAAGTGAAAATCCCATCATACGCTAGGCCTTTTTCCCACAGGATCGCCCACAGCTTTTGGGGATAACTCACCGCATCGAGGAAGGAGCAAGATGTACAGGAAAGCGATACCGACTACCCTCGCTTTGTTAAGATTTAGGGGGGAGCCGCTGCCGTAGGCAGTGGGGGGCGAAGTCCCCCAGAGGGGTCGACGCCGCGAGGGAGCGGAGCGACCGAGGACAGGGGAGACGGCACGTCTCCCGCGGCGAATACCCCGCGCTCGACCCGACAACATCGGGGCTCCGAGCGCTCCTTTGGCCCGAAAAGCAGCTATCGCCGGAGTTATTCACAGAAAGTGGTTGCCAACTACAGGATTATCTATCGGTTTTCTTAACGGTTTTACCTATCGGTTTAGGGGGGGGGCGATTTAACGATTTTGGGGGGGGCGATTTAACGAGAAAAGAGGGGGGGTAGGGGGGGCGATTTAACGATTTTGGGGGGGGCGATTTAACGTGGATAACTTCCTGAATTCACAGCCTTGTCCACATCCTTTGTGAGATTCGGTCAGTCGTCCCGCTGGGGAATCGGTGGGGGAGATGACATCAGCATCAGGCCTCCGGGGACAAACTTCACCTTGGCCTTTGGATAGACAGCAAGAGCCGCCTTGGTCGCTGGAACAAATTCTTTCTTGAAATTCTTATCTGGATCTTTTCCTTTATACTCTTGGGCAAACTGCTCCCGCAGGCCTTTCCAATGAAGGATTAATGGGCGACCATCAATGCGATACAGCCGATGCGCAAGCCACGTGTAAACATCGAGAGCAAGAGCTGATCCCTTCAAGGCCAACAATGCTCGGTTATCAAGTGGAACGCCGTTTTCTTTTATTTGCTGAAAGTAACTCTCAGAAAGCATCATGACGCCCGGCCAAAAGGCTTTTTGCTGATGCCCTTTATCAGCCACCCAAGCATCAAATTGTTCTACCGGCTGCCCATTGTAGGTGCGTCCCATATAGCCAATCTGCAATCTACAAGCAGCTAACGCATGCATCTGTTTCCGCAGAGTTGCATAGCGTGCGCCTTGGTCGTCCATACCCATGATACGTAGAAACTCAGCGGCACTATCGCCAATGTGAATTTCTCGTGTGTTATGTTTTTTTGCATACGTAGATACCCAAGTCAGTGCCAACCTAGGCATCGCTCCGTAAGGAACTGGCTGTAAGACAGGCCCCTTCCCCTCGTCTAAGACACCTGCTTGCACATTTACCCATGCCGATCCAGATTGACGCAGAAACTCACGACCTTCCACCTTCGATCTGGGTAACCCAACTTGGCAGAGAACAGCATGAGTAAATGACATGTCATCTCCGCTCGGCGGAGACATAGCAATTCTAGCACTCGCTTCAACCAAGTTTGAGTCACGCTTACTGCTTTTCCCCCTGGGAGATGCCTCTTTTCCTGAGACAGGTGTCTCAGTCGATGTTTGCGTCCTCGGATCAAGGTTGAGCAGCTCATTCACAACTGTTCCGACTTTTTTCATGGCACGTTTTTGCCGAGCCCATCAATGATGAGACCATGCTCAACAGCACGGTATACCGCCATGTTGATGATAGCGGCTCGTGACTGTCCCAACTCCGCCGCCAGCTCGTCTACCTTTTGCAGTAGCATTGGCGAAATCGTCAGGCTAATTTGTTGTTTGTTCCCCTTCCGAACACCACGCGGACGCTGTGCGTCTGGAGCACCAGAAATGAAAGCATCAGCAGACGTTGATTGATCTTTTGGCTTCGGTCTTGTGATTGCCATCGCAGCACCTCATGAATATCAAAAAGATATTATCTTAATATTAAAACAATGCTTCTACAAGTGCTGTTATTTCATCGGCTGCTTTTTTGTCTGTAGGTCTGATTTCAAGCACGGACAATCCAGCTCCAGCTGCATTGGCAAACGCTTTTCGACGACGGATGGGTATCGGCAAGTATTGGAATTGAGGAACATCCGCAACGGCGGCGGCAGCCTCAGTATTATCAGTCGAATTCTCACCAGGGTCAGCGCAGTTCAGCACCGCAACAGCCCGTAAACCATCACGCACACTACGTGCCTCGTCCACCAGCACTGCGATGTCATTGAGCGCCCAGACATCGTAGCTTCGCGGTTGGAAAGGAACCAAGAGGACATCAGAGAGAACCAGTGCCGCGCGCAATGCGGTCGAGTCGCGCCCACCAGCGTCAATTACAATATCGTCAAACTTGGTTGCTTGATGCTGCACTTGCGAACGCAGCATTGATCCATCTGGATATGATGCACAGGCAATGCTTGGTTCGCTACCGGACTCGGCCCTGATATTGATGGCGGTTTGTGCGGTACCCTGACGATCACCGTCTATGAGCCATACGTCCCGCCCCTGCAAAGCACGGGCAATGGCAAGATTGACAGCTAAAGTCGTTTTGCCTACGCCCCCCTTGGTATTTCCTATTGTCAAGATCATAATACACCTTTTTTAATATTAAAAAACTACATTTACAATGTTTTTTCATTTCATGTCAATAGTAAGACGCCAACCAAAAGCCCTATACCACCCAGAGACTGCGTCACGGCCATGAGGGCATAGGGCATCTAGGCGGGCGCGGGGAGGGGTGTTCCTTGTGCCGGCTTTCCCCGTTGCGTGGCACGGCATCAAGGCAGATTCAGGATCTTTCCCGGCAAGATAAACTACACGCCCAGTGTTACTTTGGGGCCAAGCCCAAAAGATCGCCGCCAGGAACCCTACAAGCGACCGCCATGGCTGCTTGCAACGCCCAAAAACTCTTTCCCGTCGAGCTAGGGGCCACCAAGCTGTTCTCCACGATTTTCCCCATACTGCCCTCATTCATCGAACAAGTCCGCATGCCGTCCGGTGCGCTCGAAACGCACCACGTCGCCGGAAACCTTATAGATCAACAACCAATCTAGATCGATGTGGGCATCCCGAAAGCCAATCCAACCGCCTTTCAGGGGGTGGTCAAGATAAGCCGCGGGCAACGGCTTCCCCTCGATGGGCAAGCCCAGCAACTTCTTGAGCTTATCCATGTCTTTTCCACGTTTCTGCGCCTGCTTCACATCGCGCTTGAACTGCCCGGAATACTCGGGATGTCGCATCAGATGCCCAACTGCTTGAACAGATCCTCAGCGTCCTTGGCGTGGTGGACATCTTCTCCGCGTTCACTTCTCTCCAGAGTGGCCGCTGTCAGCGCGTTGGGTACGCGCATCTCAAATGGCAATGCCTTCTCTTTGGCAATCTTGGTCAGTGCAATGCGCACCACGTCGGAAACAGTCAATCCCATTTCAGCCAGCACGGCGGCAGCTTCGTTTTTCAGCGATTCATCAATTCGTGCCCGGACAAATGCGTTTGCAGCCATGATCTCCTACCTCCAAATCAATCGATTTGGATTGTAGCTCAATCGAAGTACAACAACTAGCGGCTCATACCAGGCGACCTGACGCGCTCGATCTCCTGCACCTTAACGGGCTCTTTTTGCTGCTGTGGCTGCCGACCTTCCAGTTTCAGCCACTGCTGCCGGTACTTCTCCAGTTCGGCGGCTTGCCGGTCGCCGGCGACGCTGTAGGCATAACGCGCAGTGCGCTGGGCATAGTCGTCCCAGTCCCGGCCCTCTTCCTTTTCGCGGATGCCGGGGGCACATTGGCGAATCGCTCCCTCGATGGCGCTTTGCGCAAAACCCGTGACGCGCATGCGCACGGCAATCATGGAATCCACGCGAGAGAGATCCAGGCCTCCGCCTCTTTGTCGCTTGACCACATCTCGGTAATGCCGCTGATAGGCCATTACAGCCTCGTTAGAGGCCCTAGAATCGATTTTGAGAGCGTCAGGCTGTACTTCCCTATCCCCGACCGCTGCTCGTTCCAAGGCCTTCTGCGCCCGCTCCTGTGCCTGCCGTTGATAGTCGGCGTCGATCTGCCGGGCAAGCTCCAGCGTCTTGGCACATTCACAACGCTCGGCCTTGAGCAACCGCACTTCGGGATAGCTGCCGTCCTCCCGCTGATGCTTGGGCTTGCGGTTCTCAAAACCCGGCGCTCGATGGGGGTGAATGGCGCCCGACAGTTTCGGATCGCCGTACTCCCGGTTCAAGGCCTCGCTCAAGCGATTGCCCACGTCCCTGTCATGGGGCGTCCCCAGCTTCGGCACGGTGATGATGGCCTGGTAGTTGCCCGGGCTGGACTCCAGTACGACAGCGGGCCGGTAGCCGTCATGAATCAGCCGCTCCAATTTCTCCCGGTCCATGTCATCGATGAGGATGTGGTGTTTCTTGTCCGATAACGGCGTGTAGTACAAATTTTCGCCGCGACGTTGGAGACGAAGCATCTCCGGCATCCGTTGCGCAATCTCCTCCGAGGTGAATCCCCGCGTCACGCCATCCTTTTTGTCGAGAATGAAGGTCTGCTTCTTGCCGTCCGGGTACATCTTGATGGATGTAACACGATAACGCTCCGCGCCAACGGCTTCGGCATAGCGCTCGAACTGCTTGAGCTGCTCCGCTTTCATCGCCTGCGCCCTCTCTTCCTGTATCCGCTGCCGCTCCTGTTGGATGCGTTCCTGCAACTCTGGATTGGTGATCTTGAAACCATGTTCAGCTGCCAACTTCACGCACATGGCCTTGTATTCGTCATTTCCCGTTACGGTGAAACTCCCCCACTTCTGGGCCGAGAGCTGCAATGCCGCAAGTACACTATCGCGGTTGCGCCAGTCGTAAATGTCAATACGCTTGCCCTGATCCACAAAAGACACACCCCCGCGCCCGCCGCCCCGATCTTCTTTGGGGCGGTAATACACCTGTGTCCCCACAATTTCCGCCTGAAAGTCCCGAATATCCCGCACCGTCGGCGGTTCGTCTCGGTCGCCCTCGATGCGTTGCGGTTCTGCTGCGCGATACCGCCATTGTTCGGCCAAATCAGGACGTTGTTGTATCTGTAACCATCGCTCAAAATCTGGATAGGGACGAAACCGTTTTCTCCACTGCTCGCGTTCTTTCTGATGTTTCTCCCGTAACGCAATCTTCTCTGCCGCCTGTTCCGAGGCAATCACGCTGCGCATGGCATTGAGCACTTCGCCTTTGCCCTTCCAGTTGCCGCGCAGAAGTTCGTCGCGCCGGGCCTTCTGCTGTTCTCGTAATTGATTACGTTCCCGCTCTTGTTGTCGATCCATTCTGATCTTTTCGGCACTCTTCTGCTCATAGTGAGCCTTTCGTCCCGTAATATATTCCTTCCACCCCGGCACATCTTTGATCGGCTCTGGTTCCCGCTGTGCTACCGGCTGCCGCTGCGGTGCAGGCTGGTATTCACCTAGCCGCTTCTGCATCTTGGCAAGACTGGCGTTACGGTCTACGTCACTCGCCTTGACACCAATGTCACCAACGAACACCGTCGCCCCACTACCGATCTTTTCGTAGCGCATCCCCTTTTCGGCAAGCTCTCGGTGCAACTGCTCCCAGCTTTGCGCTTGCTTGAGGATCTGCGCGGCTTCCTCGATGGCAATCCGCACGGCAGATTTCTCACCCGTGCGGTGTTCCATGTCCCGCCGTTTCTGGGCGGGCTGGCGTGGCCTGTCTGGTTCCCGATGTTCCCGCCCAAGTTCACCATTCTCCAACACCTGATACCGGGCATTTTGCTCTGGTTGCCAACCCTGGGCGTGCTCGATGCGGGCAATGGCTCGATGCGCCGCCTCAATATCAAATCCCTTGTTGACCTCGATCACCTTGAGCGTCTCTGGATGCACACGGTTGATGGCCAAATGCAGATGGATATTGTCGGTATCCTTATGTAACGCATAGATGACCTGATGATCAGAGAGGACCAGCTCATCGAGAAAAATGCTGACGGCCTCCTCTACCTGCTCCGGGCTGGGCTGTTCGCCTTCCGGCCAACTCAGGATGTAATGGTTGACGGGATTTCGGCTCCGTACAGACTCGGATGCCAGAGAAAGCATCTCTTCCCGCTGGGCAGCATGAGACGCACCAAAGAATCCACGCCCGTTAGCGTACAGCACCTTCTCCGCGGGATTCCGGTTGTGAGGTTCGCGTATGTAGTCCACCAAAGCGCGAATACTCGCCGCCTTGTTCTTCGCTTTATAGCTCCTGATCTTCTTGACGATCATGAGGCACGCTCCGCACTCAACTGTTCGATGTACCGTTTGAGGGCGGTCAGCGCTGCGGCGGTTTCCTGGCTATACGCCCCTTGGCTCTCGTTGTGCAGATGCTTGAGGAGACCACCAATCCGTCGCAACTCCTTGATCATCACGGCATCCGCATGGGCAATCAGCGGACGGCCAAAGTAACGCCTGCGGACCAACTCCGACATGCTCACGCCCGCGAGGTCGGCATCCTCTTTCAGTCGGGCCTTTTCCGCCGCCGTCAAGCGAACATTGACCACGGCATCCAATGGCTCTGGTCCTTGCTGTGCAAATGGCATCCACACCTCCAATACTCCCCATGTCTGGGACAGCAAAGCGATAGCGCCGCGCTGGCCGGGGTCAAGGGGCTTGCCCCTTGCAGGATGATCCGGACTGTGAGAAGCGTAGCGCCGAACGGTCTTGGCGTGACTTGGCAGACACAGGCTCCGCATATGTATGACAAGTCCCATCCTGTTTTACGATTTGTCAGTATGAAAATAGTCTAATTCTTGCACTATTGCAAGCCATCATGGCCAGGATTATCCTACAGATAGGAACGACCGAATGAAGGGATCAGGAATGTACGACATTGAGGAATATGCCAAAAAAGCAAAGGCAGCACTAAGCAGGCTGGAACAGACACAAAAGCCGGGAGAACTTTCCGGCAAGGGAAACAAGTCAGACGTGATCATGGCGATCAAGAGCGACATTCAAAAGCTTCTGGAGAAAGGATACACGAGCAAGCAGATCGCTACCGCCCTCAAGGAAGGGGATGTGTTCGGTATCCTGCCAAAGACGATCACAGAAATCGTGCAAGGAAAGAAAGCACAATCGCAGAAAGCAAAAGTGGCAAGGAAGAAGAAAACAGAAACAAAGACAAACACTGACAGCAAAAACAGTCTAAATGCACAACAGAAAAGCACTAGCAACGCATCTTTTGAAGTGAAGCCAGACACGGAGGATCTATGAACAAGATTTTCATGGTCGGTGGCGGGAAAGGCGGTGTAGGAAAATCCACCGTCTCCATGGCACTGGTAGATTCTCTGCTCGAACGGGGTGAGCAAGTCCTCCTGGTGGAAAGCGATGACAGTAATCCCGATACCTACAAGGCACTCAGCGGTATCGTTCCCTGTGAGATCTGCAACATGGATACCGAGGAAGGATACATCAAGCTTGGTGGAATCATAGAGGCAAACAGCCAACACTGTATCGTGATAAATACCGCAGCAAGGGCAACCGCAGGATTGGTAAAGCATGGCGGAATCCTCATTGACGTGGCAAAGGAAATGAACAGAGAAGTGATCATGCTCTGGCCAATCAATCGCCAACGGGATAGCCTGGAACTACTCCATGAGTTTATCAGAAACACCAAAGGGTATAGTGCAACATACGTCATCATCAACACCTACTTCGGGGAGGCAAAAAAGTTTCTACGGTTCAACGAAAGCAAACTGAAAACAAAAGTAACAGGGGCAATAGAGTTTCCAGAACTCAACGACCTGGTGGCAGACAAGATCGTGGATGAACGCCTTGCCCTGAGTAACGCCGATCAAAAGTTGAAGATCGCCGAACGATCTGCGCTGCGAAGATACAGAGAAGCGGCGCATGCCGCATTTGAGGTACTCTATGGCTGACCTAAGAGAGGCAATCAAACAAATAACTGGTAATGAACCAACTCCGGAACAGATACACAGAATCCAGGCAATTGCCCATGCCCTGGACATACCACAAGGGGACGCCATGTTCCCCATCCTCGTCACCATCGACATATACTACGGAACGTTCACGGAACTGCCGCAACGAATGAAAGAAACCGCTGACGAGATTGCAAGAAACGCCGAAATCGCTGCGAAAGGAAGAATCGCCGCTGCCAGCGCAGAACTGGTATCCTCAACTGGAGAGAAATTGGTCAATGCCTTCCGCAACGATCTGGGTAAGACCTTATGGTCAAGGTCCATCTGGGCTGGATTAGTACTCCTGGTCGTTGGAATCGGATCTTACGCTGCCGGAGAAGTGGATGTCTGGTGGCATTCCCGAGATCTACGACAAGTGGAGAGCAAGCTCAAGCGCCTCAAAGCAGAAGAAGCAGCTATCAGCACTCGTATTGATGGAATAGTTCAAAATTGCCCAGCTAATGATGGTATCCAAGCAGGACCTTGCGTACCAATCGATGTGGCAGCCAACGTCGCCAACAACTTTGACTACATAACACAAAACGGAAAAACGGTTTATTACGGACGCTTGGATGTGGAAGCCATCGAGCGGGACGAGACAGGTAAATGAACGACAGCCCTGCGCGCTTCGCTTGCAGACACACCCCCCGCGGGCCCGCCCCCAAAAAACACTTCACCATGCGCACTCTGTTCACGTATTCTACCAAGAACAAGCCCATACCAAGAGGAGGATGCATGAACATGAGCACAGCTAGACAGATTGAAAAGCTGGCTCTGTGTCCTTGGGACTTAACAAGTGTCCTGCAGGATAGAGGTTGCCAAAAGCGGAACATGGACAATGCAGGCTTGTCGCTTTATTTGTCGCATAGGCGTCAACTTATGCTACCGACTATCCACCCCTGCTCACGGTGAACTACACCATCATGAAACCAAAACTACAAAAATGAAAAACGTTAACGTAAAACTTTTGGTTTCAAGCAATTTTATATCCAGACTAGGAAGCAGTATGTCAAATATTGCATTTATATTTGGCATATTATCAGTAACATCAAGCAAGATTGATCTTGGTTTAGCTTTTACATGCAAAACACTACCATTCATATTTTTCCTTTTATATGGAACAGCAATGAGTGGAAAAACAAAAAAGATAACTATAATAATTAGATCAGAAGTTGCTCGCGGGGTTTCACAGTTAATTATCGGTTACACTATTTTTTCAGGATCATATAATCAATATTTGGTGTTACTTTCATTTTTCGTTTTTGGTGTTGGAGAAGCTTTCTTCTTACCATCAGCAAGCGCATTGGTACCATTAATAGCAAGAAAAGATGATATAAAATCTGTAAATTCATACATTGGAATTTATTCTTCTATCGCGAGAATATCAGGGCCTTTAATTGCGGGGTTACTAATAGAATATTTTAACCCAGGATTGATAATAATAATTGATGGTTTTACATATTTTTTGAGCTCTTCATTATATTCCATGATGCATGTAGATAGCGATATAGAAAGAAAAGATTCAACCTCATCAAATTTTTTATCTAAGGTAAGGCATCCAATTAGAATAATTAGATCTAGCGAATGGCTTAAATATGTTTTAATTCAGCTTTCAGTACTGAATATACTTGCTTTTGCTCCCTTTACAATTCTTGGTCCTTCGACTTTTCTTGGAAGAACAAATGGACCACTTACTTGGGGAAGCGTTATAGCTTTCAGCGGTATTGGCTCCCTAATTGGAAGCCTGGTGATAAAAAGATTTACAATTAATAGACCTGTAGCATTTCTCGAATTATTTATCTTATTGCTATCAGTTCCGTTAATAATAATTTCATTTTCATCAACTATTCCGTTGTATATAGTGGCAGGGATAATTTATGGTATGGCAATAACTGTAATTGACCTTTATTTAGATATCTCTATACAAAGAACAGTCCGTAATGACATGGTTGCACAGGTAACATCTCTTTTTATATTCTCATCAGTAGCAATGTCTCCCATTGGCTTTTTGCTATCTGGATATATTGGATCTTATTTAGGAATAAGAAATATGTTGATTTCATCTTCTGCAATAATAATTATTTATTCTGCTTCTATGATTATAAAATTTTATAAGGTTAAGGAATAAACTTTCACTCTGAAAATATAAGATTTTCAATGATTCAAATTTTTAAACTTATCCCGGTCTCAACATCTATGATGATCGATCCGATAACATTATTTACCGTATCGTAAGCTTCTTCTATCGTCTTACCAATAGCGGTAACAGAACCATATCTGTCTTGCGACGACCTAAGCAATGGTACAGCGTCGCCGACGGAAAGGTTTAATTCTAAGCTTATAATATTTTTATGCATTTTAAATTTATTTATACCGGCTATAAACTTTATAATTCCAGGATTAAAAGAGAAGTATTTTTTAACTATTTTTGTGCTGTATTTTCTTTTGTAAATAATAGGATCATTAAAACATTTTCCATCAATTAAATAATCTAACCAAACTTCATATAAGTCAATCCCGGTAACAAAATTAATAAGGTCAGCAATACCTCCTCCAGCCATCCTACAATGTGACTCAACTAAAAACACATCTCCGTTGGAATCAAGTATAACTTCAGTATGTGTCGGGCCAGAATGAACATCTAATTGCACCAATAAAGAGTAAACAAAATTTGCTATTTTTTCTAAGGTAAAATCACTTATATTTGGCTGAAAAGAATAACCGTTTTTTAAAAAAAAGT
>NZ_JALQCS010000001.1:2600000-2782872 GCF_023277115.1 Acidithiobacillus acidisediminis | reverse complement strand
GAATGAAGGCCACGCAGAGGATACCAAAAAGCAGCACCAGTCCGACATTGGCGCGCAGGGACGCCAAGAAGAAAATTAGGGTGATGAGAGCCATAAGGGCGAACCAGATCGCGAGCAATTCGGGCGCGCTCTTCATCGTTGCCGCCAAGCCACCACTGATTGCAGCGATTGCAAAGGCCAGAAAAAAAGATCCGTAGGTAAAGAATACTGTTGCAATGTAAGAGTTTGGCAGTTGGTAGGTGAAACCCCCGGCGACGAACATCTCTGCAGCTCCAAAGGCAAACGACAGTGCCAACAAGGTGCCTAGACCTGCAAGCGGAACGATGCCGTAAAAAACGGCGCCAATGATAAATAAGGGTACGGCGAAGCCGAAAAGACCAATGGCGATAGGATCCTTCATGTGATTATATTCCTCCGTCTACGATGCCGGTTATTGATTGGCTGATAATTGACTATAAACAACCCGAATCCTCGGGCCCATCCTGATAGTTTGGTGAGGCTTCGCCAGAGTGCTGAGCGAAAGCTAGCGGAAAGGCAATGCGAAAAAGAATAAACGTCATGCCATCCAAACAATATCCTGACAAAGCCTCGATTTGGTAAGAGCAACGTTCGTGCCATATGAGTAGGGCAAGATAATCAGAGTATTCCAGTTTTCAAAAACTACATATTGTGAACATCTCACATTAATCTGTGAAAAAAGATGTGCACTAGCAAATAGTTATTAAATACCTGGTAATCATACAATATTGTATATAAATTGTTATTTTATGGCCAAAAATATTACGTAAGTCAATTGTCAGTAAGGACTTCTCTGTCATGACAGAGTGTGTCATGAAATGACAAAAAAGCCCCCAAAAACCGGGGGCACAAGCGGGGCGAGTAAAAACGTTCTACAACAATCAATGGGCCAGGCGGCAGGAGCGGAAGTGCTTGCCCACCAACATCAGGAACTGAATCGTCTGCTGGGTCTCTGGTTTTTTCATCAGATCCCAGAGCCCGCCAATACCACCCTTGGGTGGCGGGGCCTTTGCTGCCTCTTCCGTAGCGCCCGCCAAACAGTGCAGGAAGTCGGTGAGGATGTGCTGGTTATCCATCTCCTCTACTACACGCAGCACGCGATCCATGACCCCGGTGCGGACCGCGCGATCTACCAAGCACATGGCATCGGCGGCCAGAGTCGCCAGCCGGGTGACCATTTCGTCGCTCATCGAGTCGCCGGCGGCTCCGAGCATACGCGCGATGTGCACGATCCGCTCGAGATCGCCGTTGTGTACCAGGGCCGAGATTGCTGGCAGGGCCTTGGCGAGTTCGGCCCGATTGACCCGGTCGAGGAGGTCGAGGCCTCCAGAGGCAATTTCTGCCATCCGGCTGACCATCTCATCACTCATGGCGTCGCCTGCAGCGCCCAACATCCGTGCCAGATGCACAATGCGATCGAGGTCCCCGTTTTTCACCAGGGCCGACACGGCAGGTAGGGCATGGGCGACCTCCGCCCGATTGACCCGGTCGAGGAGGTCGAGGCCATCACTGGCCACCTCCGCCATGCGTCCGACCATTTCGTCGGTCATGGCGTCGCCCGCCGCGCCCATCATCCGTGCCAGGTGAACGATGCGTTCCAGATCACCGTTTTGGACCAGATGCACCAGCGCCTGTTGCGCCTGCTGCAGCTCATCTCCCTGCGATAGTTCCAATACAGCTGCCATCATCCACCTCCCTTAGAGCAGGCCGCGCGCGGTCGCCCAGTAGAGCTTGTTGTAGGCCATCTTGAAGGCATGTACGGCACCCGTTGGCGCCTTGGGCTGCGGCGGATTCTGGTAGTTGAACATGGCGTAGGTGGCGCGATCCTTACCAGCCTCGATGAAGCAGAATACCTTGCCGTCGTAGGCCTTGACCGGGCGACCCATCTTGATCACCGCCGCCACATTCTCGGCTGCGGTTTCGGCCTCGAAGTGGGCGGTGGAGCCCGCTTTGGAGATAGGTAGGTTGGTGGTGTCGCCGAGGACGATCACGTTCTTGCCGTGTTCTCCTTCCATGTGCAAGGAATTGCGATTGGTGGGGATCCAGCCATTCTCACCCAAACCGTTTTTCTCAATGACTTCCTGACCCTTGTGCGGCGGCACGGCCACCAGTAGATCATATTTGACCTCGCCGCCTTCCTCACTGCGCACGCAGGCATTTTTGCCATCGACTTCTTTCATGTTGAACAAGGTTTCGTACTTGATGCCCTTGGCGTCGAATTCCGGCGCTGCCCATTTGGCGACGTTTTCCAGGCTATGCACCCGACCAATGGGGTAGGTGTAGTAGAACTCCGTCTTGTCGAGAAGGCCGCGATCCTTGATGAAGTCATGCATGGCAAAGGTGACTTCCAGGGGAATCATCGGACACTTGTGCGGTAACCCCACGGTGATGACAATGCGCCCACCCTTGAAATCCGACAGTTGCTTGTAGTACTCGACCGCATTTTCTGCGGTGTAGCAGTTGACGGAATTTTCTTTCAGGCCAGGGATGTTTTCCGGCATGGGCCGTGAGCCTGTCGAAATAACGATAAGATCATACTCATGCACCTTGCCGCTTTTGCATTTGACATGATTGTGTGCCAGATGAAATTCTTCGACTGGATCGACGTGAAACTCGATGCCGGGCTCCAACAGGCTTTCCTGTTCCCGCACCAACTCATCGGGGGTAGCGCGCCCCATGGCGACGTAAAGCCAACCGGGTTGGTACACATGCTCGTGGCTAGCCGACAGCATGGTAATGCGGGCTTTACCCGTCTTCATCTCGTGATGAATACGCCGCGCCAGGTGATTCGCAAAAATGGTGCCGCCCATACCGCCACCTACGACCAAAATCCTCATGATGTCACTCCTTATTCGCTGTCTGACTGCACTGTCCTGATTACTTGGCCTTGCGCACCTTGATGTGCCAGATGCCCTCGCCATCCTGATCCGTACCCACCATTTCGTGACCTACCTTATGCACCCATTCGGGCACATCCTTGGCGGACCCAGCATCGGTAGAGAGCAATTCCAAGGTGTCGCCCACCTGCATACTCTTCATATTAGAGATCAACTCCATCAACGGACCCGGACAAAAACTGCCGCGTGCGTCTACCTTACGTTCTGCCATGATTTCTCCTTTACACGTTTCGCCCTAACCTACTTCTTGACTACTTAGAAGGTCAGCAACTGACAACCTTCGGCATCGCTGAAAAATTTCGTCAGGCCCATGGCCCCGGCAACGATCGGTTCGAGATCCTCTTCCTTCACCCCCATCACATCCATGGCCATGGAACAGGCCCAGATCTTCGCATCGCCCAGCTCTACTGCCTGCTCGAAGATCTGGAAGAACTCCGGTACCTTGTGTTCTTCCATCTTTCTACCGAGCACGCCAGAAGCTGGCGCCTCCTTGCTGTGCCCCTTGATGAAGTGGGGAAACGCGTTCATGGATAGAAAGACCTGGACTTCGGTGCCGGAAACCGCAGCGACGGAAGCTGCCATCGCCGCGAACTGCAAATGCTCGCGATCGCCATTGAGACAAATAATAAACATGCCCGCCATACGTAATCCTCATTAGTTGACTGTCGCCTACACTGAGCAGTTCTTGTGCCAGAAAATAAATTATTATGTATTTAACTTCTTATATATGAGAGAAAAAAGGGTTGTAGCGGAATCTGTCTAGCTGACGCTTCGTTTCCGATGTGACCATATTTGTGATTTTGTGACACGTGTCATGACATGTGTCATGATATTTTCATGAGCATGTCACGCAGCGAATAGATCGCTCCGGAGGCTTCTTTGGCCATGAGAATGGAAGCGGGAGAAGCTCGCGAGCGCGCGATACGCATGGTGTTAGGGATATCGAAGCCAGTATTTCTCGCCATCCTGCTAAGATCCATTTTTTCTGTGCCGCACAGTATACAAATAAGTGGATTAGCAGCAGAAGATCTATTGATAAAAAAAAATATAAAAAGGTATCTTTTATAGGGGGTTGCGAATCTGTCGAGGTCATCTATGATATCTCACGGGCTTAAACAAAATAGGAAATCCCCATGATGTCAGCGCCACAGAGAGAACCTAGCACTGGAATCGTCACGATTCATGAAGAGCCTGTCATTTTTCATTGCAATCACTACAACCGGTTTCTACAACTGACGGTTGAGGATTGCCATTACATTCAGCGCAATCCGATCCTGGCCTGTTCTGCTGCCGATGTAAGTCGCCATCAGTTGCAAAAGGCTTTTGCTGATCACCCCGAGTGGACGGTTGCTGAGCGCTTACAATATGCGGAGAGTATTTATCGATACTGCGGCTTCGGGGACATGGCGTTGGGTGTGGTTGATCCTAACGGTGGTCCAGAGTTGCTGGTACGAGAACGACACTCCCATTATGGATCAGCCTTGCGTCTGAATTACGGCAAACGCCGCTGGGCCGGGGAGTTCTTCGACCTCGGCTTTGCCGTGGGCAGCATGGAAGCCGCAACCGGGTTCCCGTACGCCGGGAACATTGCCGATCATGATCCCACACCGATCTCCTTGGGGGGAGACGAAACTCAGATTCTCTTACGTGCAAATGAACACCCGCAGGGTACTCCGCAACAAAGTCGGAGTATAACCCCTGTGCCGACACCGACCTGGATTGCCGAGCTTCCTGCCTTGGAGTCTGCCCCAGAACGCAGCATAGGCTTGCACATTGATGAAGACGCCATCATTGCGGCGGTGGGGACGCTGCCGTTGAGGGGCAACGAAGAAGGACTGATACCTGCCTTCGGCGTCTATCTCACTCGGCACTATGCCGATTACTACAATCTGGTGTCTTTCCGCTTCGAGAAGGCTTTAGCGGAGGCGATGGAAACACATCGCTACCTGGGAGAGATGCTCTGGTATGAGTACCCTTCGCTATTCTTCTACAAGGACCGATTTGCTCATCTCCAGGGACGAGAACTGGCCAGTACCCTGTTGATCGAGGCCGGGCATATCTGCGGATTCAACACCATGGGTGGGATCATGCGCTCCGATCCCTGGTACCAACTGATCGTTCCGCAATTCCAGGCCAAGGAAGATTGGCTATCCGGGATTGTGGCCTGCATCAATGCCCTGGGTTGGGGAATCTGGCGAATTGTCGAGATCGTCCCCAATGAACGACTGGTGCTGCGTGCCTGGCATCCCTACGAGTCCTTGGGACACCTGCGGCATTTTGGCCCAGCCGACCATCCGATAGACTATCTCCTGGTCGGGGTCGCCGCCTCCTTGATGAATCTGCTCTACACCGCAGACATTACCGAAAAGCCGGAGCTGACCTTGGACTTCTACTATAAGGTGAATCGCAGCAAAGAAGGTTTCTGGGGACGGCAAACCCGTTGTGTGGCCATGGGAGATCCCTATTCCGAGGTGGTAGTGGAGAGGAATATCTTGTAATTACCACTTTAATTATAGTAGAAATAATAAAGATAAAAAATATTACATTTTGCCTCCTCGGATCTGGTGGTGAAAGAAATAAATAAAACTGCTAAAATGATATGGTCATTTGATGAACAAAACCGCCACTGGAACTTATATGACCACGCCTACCGATTTGGATGAGGGAGAAGCATCTCGCCTGACCGCCGTGCTCCTAGAGAAGGCCACAGAGCTGATCACCACAAATAATCGTGTCGAACTTTTGCAAGGGTTATGCAGAAGCCTTGTAGAGGCCAGCCCTCACATCCTTCTGGCTTGGGTGTGGATCGGCCCAATCAACGCTCAAGAGGTCATACCCCAGATTGCCGTGGGTCCAGCCAAAGAATATACCCGTAGTCTTAAAATCCGTCGCGGTTGGATTACTCAACTGGGACCGGTTTTCCAGGTGTTATCCGGTGCAAAATTCAGGAAAATGAACATATCCAGAGGATCACTATTTGGGCCTTGGCGGCGTGCTGCACGTCGTTATGGGTTTCAGACAGCAATTGCCTTGCGGCTGCCCTGTCCAGATGCGGGGGAATCTGGGGTCATCGTCCTCTATGGAGGTGTGCAGGACTATTTTCAGAAAGTAGGAGAAAGTCCATTTCTTGCCTTTGCACGAACCGCCCAGTCCATGCTGCACCAGTGTCAGCTCATCGATAAATTGAAAGAGGATGCAGCTACCGATGATTTGACCGGACTTCCCAATCGACGCGGATTCCATGCCGAATTACAGAAATGCTGTGCTCGTACTCTGCGCAGTGGTTATCTTCTCGCTGTCGGTATGCTGGATTTGGATAATCTGAAAATCATAAACGATCGTTTTGGACACGAAACGGGCGATATCCTGCTCCAGAAAACAGCCCAGAGAGTTTCTTCTTTAATCCGCGATGGAGATGTATTCGTCCGTTGGGGAGGCGACGAGTTTGGGCTGATCATCACAGACCTATCCTGTGTCGATGATCTGGAAAGCCTTTCCGAGCGCATTCTCAATACCGTGAAAGAACCGATCACGCCAAGTAGAGACCTACAAATAGAAAGCTCCGCAAGTTTGGGATGGGTACTTTATCCCTTACAGGACGACGACCCAGATACGTTGATTCGATATGCTGATCAGGCTCTTTATACGGCTAAAAACAATGGCCGGGACCAGTATTTCCTACATAGCTTCACCATGGATGAAGCAGTACAGGCTGAAGCTGCGAAGCGCGTTCTGCTGGAGCAGGCCTTACAGGAAAATCGACTGATCCTCCACTATCAGCCGATCGTATCGAGCTCCGACACAGTCCGGGGCGTAGAAGCGCTTCTTCGTCTACAACACCCGGAGCTGGGATTGCTTGCTCCTGCGGCCTTCTTCTCTGCCCTGGATCACCCCCGCCTCGCACGCTCCATCGGTCGCTTCGTTCTGGACGCCGCCTTGCGTCAAGGCAAACTGTGGCAACAGGAGGGCCTATCGCTGCGGATAGCCGTAAATATCAGCACGCGCCACTTGCTCGATACCCGATTTCTGCAGGATCTGCAGGAAGCTTTGGCCAGATACCCCAGCATGCCCCCCGAACAGCTCGAAATCGAGATTACCGAATCGGCACCGTCACTCGACCTGGACAGAGCGCAAGCAATCTTGCACGATTGCCAGCGCTTGGGTGTCCGCATCGCCCTCGATGATTT
Source organism: Acidithiobacillus acidisediminis (assembly GCF_023277115.1). NCBI lineage: Bacteria > Pseudomonadati > Pseudomonadota > Acidithiobacillia > Acidithiobacillales > Acidithiobacillaceae > Acidithiobacillus > Acidithiobacillus acidisediminis. Next base: position 2,775,770 of record NZ_JALQCS010000001.1, on the reverse strand, counting down.
CGGTACCGGCAATGCCTCCTTGACCCACCTTCAGCAACTCCCAGCCCAATCCATCAAAATCGATCAGAGCTTCGTGCGCGACATGCTCGATGATCCAACGGATCTCGCCATTACCGCAGGTGTGATTACCACCGCCCGCATGCTGGGCATGGAAATGATTGCCGAAGGTGTGGAATCCGCCGAGCATGCCTACCTGCTGAAAAAAATGGGCAGTAACCACCTGCAAGGATATTACTTCTCCAGGCCGCTCCTCGCCGAGGATATCCCTGCCTACGTTGCGGGATTCCGCCGTTCTCAGCTGGAGGGTACCTTGATAGATACCTATGACCTAGACCCATACCTGGAAGCCCATATTCTTCGAATGCGGATGTTCCTACGCGCCCTACATCAGAAAGGGCCATTCCCCGCCCACGTCCTCGAAGAGGACGCTGAGGACCATTGCCATTTGGGGCTGTGGCTGCGCGGGGAAGGCGCGCTCCTGTTTAGCCAGTCACCCGATTTCACGGGGCTTCTCGCGCGCCACGAGCGGCTGCACCAACTTTCCCGGAAGGCCAAATCCCTACTGGATGCTGGGGCTAAAGAAGAGGCGTTGCGTCAGGGAGATCTGCTCGATCGGGAAAACCGCATGCTGCTGGACGAACTGTTGACACTGACGGGACAGCGCCAGAGCTTGCACAGAAAAATCTCTGATGCCGATAGTTCCGTGTAACTAGCTTTTGCGGGCCTGAATTCGACACCCCGCCGGCCCAGGGAATCCGGCTTTCGCACCGAGATTTCCGAACAGGTAAGAGAAGTTGAATGATCGACCTAGCTCCTGTTCCTTGACCAATATCAGGTCAGTCATTCGCGATTCCTCTCCTGCTCAGGTGTATGTGTAAACAAATACCTGATGTCATGACATTGTCATGAGTCTGCCACACAACAAAAGATTTCCAGTCAATCCTGCCAGAGTTTGTCAGCCAATGTCATGACGTTATCTGGATGTCATGGTTTTGTGGATTATCGTCTTTACCCTATCTATTTGATGTTTATGTAATTATTGTCTGAAAAACCATGCCTTCCGTGCTGGTATCAATTATGCATAGATGTTACTGCTGTAACTCGACTGAAATCAGGAGGAGTACCAAAATGAAAAACACGCTACCTTGTCGTAAACGCTGGGTTGCCTATGCGGTTGGCGTTGCGCTTGCCGCAAGCCCGCTCATGGCTTCCGCTGCGATCGGGCAATCCAGTCTCTTTGGTATGGGCCGTTTGCTCGGAACTGGCGCAGTAACCGCTGTGGACGGTGCCGCTGGCGGTGGTATTAACCCATGGGCGGTGATCTCTGGCTATGGCACAAATCAGCAAATCGGTGCCACAGCCTTTTACTCTCATGTATTGCTCAATAATTATAATATGGATGCCTATGGTGCATCTGTTGGGCTGTTCAACCGCATTGAGCTCTCTTTTGCGCGGCAAAGTTTTAGCTTGGGGAATACCGGTCAAGTATTGGATAGCCGGATTGTCGGCACTGCTGCTGGTGCAACAATTCCAAATGGGGCAGTAACGACGTCTGGTGCCTTGGGTCTTTCTGGTCCGTCATTTTTTGGGGACAATTATCAGCTAAATCAGGATATTGTTGGACTAAAGGTTCGTTTATTCGGCAATATCATTTATGATCAGAACTGGTGGGAGCCGCAGGTTTCGTTGGGTATTGACTACCACCACAGCGAAATGCCAAAAAATCTTGCTGCGACCTTGGGGGTAACGCGCAACGCAATGTCGTACTATCTCTCAGCAACTAAGGTTTGGCTGCATGGCATTTTCGGCCTGACAACCTTGGCTGACGTCAATATTGATGTTACGAATGCAAATCAACAGGGTCTGTTGGGCTTTGGTGGTGTGAATGGAATGGGCTACAAAGTCTTGCCGGCTGCATCGGTCGGGGTATTTTTGAATCGACATGTAGTCCTTGGTGCGGAATACCGAGATATGCCGCAAAATCAGCTCGTCGCTCCGTCGGGCTTTGTGCCAACATCGGGACCGTACAAAGGGCTCAAACTTGGCGCCGTTGGCGATGCAGCTTCGAAGACGAGCGCTTGGAAGGACGTATACGTCGCTTGGTTCCCCTACAAGCAACTGTCCTTGACAGCAGCCTATGTGGACTTGGGCACGATCGCGACGGAAAAAAATCAGAGCGGCCTGTACCTGTCTTTGACCACCAGCTTCTGACCCATTTTTTAGGAGGTTATCATGAACGCAAAGTTGTCTGCGTCCTTGCGAAAAGGCGCGATCATTGGCGCCAGTCTATGCGCATTCTCTTTCGCTGGCTGGGGCACTGCTAATGCCAGCGACTACTATCAACAGTTTGGCGGCAAGGCCGGTATTACCGCCCTCATCAACACCTTTGTGGGTAATGTCGCCAACGATCCGCACATCAACATGTACTTTGCCCACACCAACATCAAGGCGTTGAAGTACAATTTGGTGCAGCAGGTCTGTATGGCCGTTGGTGGCCCCTGTAAGTATACCGGACCGAGCATGACCGATGCCCACCGGGGACTACAGATTACCGAATCGGCCTTTAACTATTTGGCAGCTGATATGATCACTGCGATGGACGAGCGCCGCATCCCTATTGGCGCGCAAAACTACCTGCTTTCATTGCTCGCGCCAATGGAACCGGAAATTGTCACGTCTAACGGGCCGCTTGGATAAGTGAGTAGGGTCTAATATATTGTAAGACTTATCTACCTCCTCCTCTTTAATAGGTAGTTTGCCCAAATTGCCATCGCAGGTGATTTGGGCTTTTTCGTGCATCCGAAATGGGAGCATGGGCGTATAGCAAGAGAGTCCTCGCATTGCAGGGCCATACAGATAGGAGAATTTGAGATGCAAGAGCAGAAGAGTCGCCGTCAATGGATAAAAGATGTGGCCGCCATGGCTGCCACCGCAGCTGCATTACCGCTACTTGGGACGCAATTCGCTTGGGGAGCTGATAACCAGGAGAGCAAGGCGTCTGTCCAATATCAGGATCACCCATATCATCAGGATCGCTGCGCGGTTTGCCAGCATTTCATTCCTGGATCTTCGGCCAATGCAATGGGCACATGCCAGGTAGTGGCAGGGAAAATCAGTCCAGATGGATATTGCTTGGCTTTCGTCCCTAAATCATCATAAAATGTAGTGAGATTATTGGCTCATAAGATAAATTGGTGCCTTTTCCCCAAAACGTGTTTATGGAGAAAATTCATTGAGCTCGAGAACACCAGAAGCCGCAGATACTGTTATCGAAGCCTTGGATGTGCAATCCGCGCTGGATTTGCAGCAACATCCGGTGGTTTTGATCGATGCGGAGTATCATATCGTCGCCGCCAACCGAGCCTATAAAGATTGTTATGGTGTGACAGATGCGGACCTGGTTGGTCGTCGTTGCCACCAGGTCTCCCATCATTCCAATGTTCCTTGCCATGAAAATGGCGAGGATTGCCCACATCAGGCCGTTTTCCATAGCGGCGAGCCGCACGAGGTTCGGCACGTCCATTACGATCCAATTGGCAATGCCGAGCATGTTCGTATCCGCGGTCATGTGCTGCGCGATATGCGTGGTCAACGCTTTCTTGCGGAGGAAATCATTCACTTGCCGCGGGAACAAAATGACATCACCTGCAGCGATATGCGTATGGTCGGACGTTCCCCTGCTTTTTTGCAGTGTCTGCATCACATCGAGATGGCAGCACGCACCGACGCCAGTGTCCTGCTCTGGGGGGAGAGCGGTGTTGGTAAGGAACTTGCTGCCAGTGCCTTGCATCAGCTCTCGGCGCGGTCGGAGAAACCCTTGATCACAGTCGATTGCACGACCTTGCCAGAACATTTGTTCGAGAGCGAGTTTCTTGGGCACGAACGGGGTGCGTATACCGGCTGTGTGGGCCGAAAAATCGGTCTCTTCGAGAGTGCCGATGGGGGTACGTTGTTTCTCGACGAGGTCGGTGAATTGCCCCTGCCGGTACAGGCCAAGCTGCTGCGCGTGTTGGAAACCGGTGCATTTCGCCGTCTGGGGGGTGCGGACCTGTTGCATGCGAATGTGCGTATCATTGCTGCGAGCAACCGCAATCTACGCGACATGGTGGCGGAGCGCAGCTTTCGGGAAGATCTGTACTATCGTCTTGCCGCCATCAACATTGATCTGCCGCCCTTACGAGAGCGTCGAGAGGATATCCCTGGGATAGCGCGGGTCCTTCTGGAGCGCATTGGCCGGGATTGGGGTGGCCAGTGGCAGTTGTCGCAGGAGGCGGAGCGCCGACTCTGTGCCTACAATTTCCCAGGCAATGTGCGCGAACTGCGCAATGTTCTGCAAAAGGCCGTAGCCTTGGCCGACGGGCCCTTGTTGCTGCCAGAACATTTCCAGTTTTTACGGGAGGCGGTCCCAGTGGACCGGCAGGATTCAGCGGAGGCGATGAAAATCACCGCCTTTGCCAGACGCGGGCGCCCTGAGAACCTGTCGGATCTTCTGCACTCATTTCAGGGGAACCGTCGCCACGTGGCAGAATACTTGGGCGTCAGTGAACGGACAGTCTACCGCTGGTTACGGGACCACTAAGCGTCAGGCACCAGTCAGGCGGCGGATTTTCTTGTCCGTCTCGTATTGACTGAGGGCATAGACCGACCAGATGGCAGCAGGTATCCAGCCGATCAGGGTGATCTGCAAAATCAAACAGAAGATTCCGGCGAAGGGGCGGCCGATAGTGAAAAACTGCAGCCACGGAATGAGAATGGCGAGCAAGAGACGCATGGGACCTCCAATAAAATCGTTCTTCCGTTCAATACATTTGCATCAATACCCTTTTTTGTCTATCCTCACGCCCATGATTATCGAGCAGACCCATTTCCGTGCCTTGGCAACGACCGCCCAAACCGGTCGGGCTCTGCTGCGTCTGCTGCTGCCCCTCTGGGGCTAAAATCATTCCTTCCGACCTTCTTGGTCTTGCTTCCCAGAACCAACCATTGAAAGATTCCTGCAACAGGAAGGGTATGCTATGCAGCAAAAAGAACCATTGATCATTTTTGATACGACCTTGCGCGACGGGGAACAATCGCCCGGTGCTGCCATGACCCGCGATGAGAAAATTCGTATCGCCAAAGCGCTGGAGCGTTTGCGAGTCGACGTCATCGAAGCGGGTTTCCCGGCGGCGAGCCCGGGAGATTTTGCCGCCGTGCGGATGATTGCGGAGACAGTACGGGAAAGTCGCGTCTGTGGTTTGGCGCGTGCCCGCGAAGAGGATATCCGTCGTGCTGGCGAGGCCCTGCAGCCAGCTGCCGCTGGGCGTATTCATACCTTCATCGCCACCAGCCCCATCCACATGCAGGCGAAGTTGCGCATGCGTCCGGACGAAGTGTTGGAGCGGGCGGTTGCGGCAGTGAAGCTGGCGCGCAGTCTGTGTGACGATGTGGAGTTTTCGCCAGAGGATGCAGGCCGTTCCGAAGAGGATTTTCTCTGCCGGGTGATCGAGGCGGCCATTGCCGCTGGGGCACGCACCATCAATATTCCGGATACTGTCGGGTACAATTTGCCGGACCGTTTTGGTCAGCTCATCGCCAATCTACGCCAGCGCATTCCCAACAGTGACCAAGCGATCTTTTCTGTGCATTGTCACAATGACTTGGGTTTGGCCGTGGCCAACTCCCTCTCGGCGGTGATGCACGGCGCCCGGCAGGTGGAGTGTACAATCAATGGACTCGGTGAGCGTGCCGGTAATGCTGCGCTGGAAGAGATTGTCATGGCGGTGCGCACGCGCAGCGATGTATTTTCCTGTGACACCCGCATCGATACCCAGCAGATTGTCGCGACCAGCAAGCTGGTATCGACGATCACCGGCTTTCCGGTCCAGCCCAACAAGGCCATTGTGGGTGCCAATGCCTTTGCCCATGAGTCCGGCATTCATCAGGATGGCGTCCTCAAGCATCGCGAGACCTACGAAATCATGCGTGCCGAAGACGTCGGCTGGTCTGCCAATCGTATGACCTTGGGTAAGCTTTCCGGCCGCGCCGCAGTACGGGCGCGTTTGGATAGCCTCGGGATCAGGCTGGAGGGGGAGGCGTTGAACCAGGTTTTCGCGCGTTTCAAGGATCTGGCCGACCGCAAGGCAGAGATCTTCGACGAAGACTTGCAGGCATTGGTGAATGAAGATGCGCAGCAGGGCAGCCAGGATCGCTATCGTCTGGGCTACTTGCGGGTGTGTTCGGAGATGGGGACACATCCTGAGGCCACGGTAGAGCTGTGGGTGGATGGTGTGGCGCGGACCGCTGCCGTCACCCGGGGGGGGCCTGTCGACGCAGCCTTCCAGGCCATCGAAGCGATCGTCCAGAGTGGCGCGCAATTGCTGCTCTACTCAGTCAATGCCATCACTACGGGTACTGATGCCCAAGGCGAAGTGACGGTACGTCTGCAGGCGTCCGATGGCCGGGTCGTCAATGGGTTGGGTGCGGATACGGACATTGTTGTCGCTAGTGCCAAGGCTTACGTATCGGCCTTGAATCGGATCCAGGCACCGAGCGGCTTCCATCCACAGCTATAGAGCATGTGCGGAATGCCTACAGCGCAGCAAGCGCAGGCCCGGTCACTGGAGGTGGCCGGGCTTTCTTGTCGCTATCTGCGCCAGCGGCGCAAGACGCTGCGCATTGAAGTCGATGTCGATGGCGTGGTCTGGATCCGCTGTCCGTGGTACCTGCCAGAGCTGTTACTGCGTCGCACCATTCAGGAAAAGCGACCGTGGATCGAGGCGCAGCAACAGGCCCTGCGGCGTGCTGATCCGCTGGCGCCAGATGCGCGTGTGACCCATCTCGGTCGCAGCTATCGGCTGCAACGCCGAACCGCTCAGGGACGTGCGCGCATAGAGCGAGACGCGGATGCGCTGGTTTTGTACCTGCCTGATGCAGAGTCTCGCGCCGGGGTGCAGGCGTTATTGGAGCGCTGGCAACGGCGGGAGCTAGAACGTCTCCTGCCGCCATTGATTCGCCAGTGGGAGGCGACACTGGGAGTCAGCGTGGCGGCTTGGAAGATTCGCCGGATGCGAACCCGTTGGGGGAGTTGCAATACCGCGGCGCGGCGGATTTCCTTCAGCCTGTCCCTGATCGAGCAGCCCGCGGCGTGCATCGAATATGTGGTGGCGCATGAGCTTGCCCATTTGCGAGAACGGCACCATAACACGCGCTTCTATGGTCTTTTGGATGCGCACCTGCCTTCCTGGCGCGAGCGGCAGGACGTTCTACAAGGCTCTTGAGCAGTACCGGTTCGCGCAGGGCGAGCGGATGTCCTGTTATACTGGGCCCAAGCGATCGAGGGCGGCGGGACATGGCGAGAGAGGATAAGGTGCAACGAGTTTCGGAATTGGGATTCTGGCAGCGCATGGTGCAGGAGCGCGACTGGACCATTCTCTTCTTCAGTTCCGCTGGCTGCAGTAGTTGCAAGATCTGGCGTCGCTTGCTGGCGGAATGGGAGCAGAGTCGCACGGATCTGCAGGTCTGGGAGGCGGACGCAGGCATCGAGATGGGCTTGGCGCAGGAGTTTGAGGTCTATCATTTGCCCGCCCTCTTTGTCTTTCGCGATGGACGCTATCAGCGACCTATGCAGGTCGAGGCGCGTCTTTCCGCGCTCGATCCCTGGATGGCTGCGCATGCGGATCTGCCTCCGGAGGAGGCGCCATGAGCGAAGCCTGGGACGGTCCATGGCTGCGCTGTGCGCGACATGCCCTCTCGCCCTATCAGGATGAACGCCCTAGTGGTACCCAGGTCGATTTGCTGGTCCTCCACGCCATCAGTCTACCGCCGGAGCAGTTTGGCACAGGGGAAGTACCTCGCTTCTTCCAGGGAAATCTCGATTTCTCTGCCCATCCCTATTATGCGTCGTTGCGGGACTTGCACGTCTCGGCACACTTTTTCATCGAACGTGATGGGCAGCTTTGGCAGCATGTGCCCGTGGATCGCCGTGCCTGGCATGCGGGCGTCTCGATTTGGCAGGGACGCGAGCGTTGCAACGATTTCAGTGTAGGGATCGAGATCGAGGGAACTGCGACGCAGGCCTTTGCGGATGTGCAGTATACTGTCCTGCAGGGATTGATCCTTGCGCTGTGGTCTTATTTCCCAGACCTTGATCGGCGCGCCATCGCTGGTCACGCAGAGATTGCGCCTGGGAGAAAATGGGATCCCGGTCCCCATTTTGATTGGCAACGACTGTGGCAGGGGCTTGGTTGATGGAGACAACGGAAAGAACGCGACCAAAACGGGATTGGCGGCGCGGTTGGGGCGGACCGCTTCTGGTCTTCTTGGCCATGCTGCTCTTCACCTTGTGGTGGCTGGGGGTCTTCGCGCAGCCCAAGGTAGAAGAAATCGATAGTCCGGCCCTGCAGTATCTTTATCGGAACTACAGCGGGAGTTATGCCGCACTGGACCGGCAGCGGGAAAAATGGTTGAAGGAGTTACCTGCGGCATTGCGGCAGGGGTCCGCTCTCACCTTGATCGAGAAGGAGAGGGATATGCTGGGGAAAGACAACCGCGTCGAGGCGCGCCTCGGAGTGCTTCTGAATGCGCCACCGGCGTCGATTCCTGCAGGTTGGCAGGCGGATCATTGGCCGGCGCAGCGGGTGGTGGCGGTGGACTTGCACGCCAACAGCGCGATTGCGAGCTGGAAGGGCTACAGCGCGTTATCCTCTTGGTGCAAGCACAATGACATAACCCCGCACGATCCGTTGTTGGAGCTTTCCGGCCCTGGCGATCGCTATCGTCTCTGGATGCCCTTGGCTCAATCGTCGCGCCCATAAAACTTTACCCCGCGCACGATCTTCTCTCGGCCCTGCGCGATGCGGTGCAGGTTGCTGTCGCGCAGGGAATAAACGCAGCCACAGTATTCCTGCTGATAGAATTGCTCATCTTTTGCAATATCTATCATACGTTGGCTGCCGCCACCTTTGCGCCAGTTGTAGTCCCAGTATTGTAGCCCGGGATGGCGGGCTGCGGCGCGATGGCCGCAGGTGTTGATTTGCGCCATATCCTTCCAGCGCGAGATGCCCAGGGTGCTGGTAAAAACGGTGAAGCCATTTTCGACGGCGTAGAGGGCAGAGCGCTCAAAGCGCATATCGAAACAGGCGCTGCAGCGAGCGCCACGCTCCGGTTCCCATTCCAGGCCCTTGACGCGCTCGAACCAATTGTCCTTGTCATAGTCGAGGTCAATAAAGGGGAGGTCGAGCTTCTCGGCGTAGCGGATGTTTTCTTCCTTCCGCAGCGTATATTCTGCCTGGGGATGGATGTTGGGGTTGTAGAAAAGGATGGTTAGGTCGATACCGGCACGCTGAATGTCGGCCATGATGGGACCGGCGCAGGGGGCACAGCAGGAGTGCAGCAGAATGTGTGTACTGCCGTCGGGGCTGCACAGGGGTTCCGGCGCTTTTTTCATCAGAGTAATCTCCCACTACTGAACTAGACTAAGAATAACAGTTTTTGTTGAGGAGAATGGTATCATGCCAAGTGATATGCGACCCGGCCGCTGTCGGGCCTGTGAGGGAGAAGTGAATGCCTTGTCCGCCGATGAGATTGGCGAGGCACTGCGAGACTTACCCGCTTGGAGATTGCACGCAGAGGGCCTGGAGAGGCATCTGCAATTTCGCAACTACTATGAAACGATGGCTTTTGTGAATGCTCTTGCGTGGATTGCCCATCGCGAAGACCATCACCCGGATCTACAGGTTTCTTATAACCGTTGTGTGGTGCGCTTTCAGACCCATGCCGTGGGCGGCATTACCGAAAACGATCTAATTTGTGCACGCGCCGTGGATGCGCTTTTGGCGTAAGACGCTGGGGCGCATATGCAGCCCAGCGTCTTTGAGACGACTCAGTGCGCCGCCGGGCGGAGTAGGGGTCGCATCCCTTCGCGCACCTGGCGTTGAATGAAGCCGGCGCGACCAGGCTCTTTCTTGTCGAGCTCGGCGGCACATTGGGATTCGGTCAAGGCCGCGGTGGAGAGCATTACTTCCAGCTCGCAGAGGTCAACCTTGGGTGCGGTGAGTTTGTCAGCCGGGACATTGAACTGGTCGCCCACCTGCCAAAACATGCGCGCGTTCCACATGCGCAGCCTGACGTTGGGGTTTTGAAAGAGCTCGACACAGCGAGCATTCAGGGCTTGTTTTTCCACGTTGGTACTCCTCCTGTTTTCAGCAGATCTGAGGGTCTTAACTACTTGACTGCAGAGCATAGCGGAAACAGGCAAGATGGGGGAGTCTTTTTCTCTCTCTCAATGATTGAAGCTTTTCATGCCAAGATAAGATTCAGTGGACCAAAAAAAGCCCCGCTCTCGGCGGGGCTTTTCCAGTGGGAGCAGCCGAGTCAGGCCTGCTTCATATTGATTTGCTGATTGGTAGCGAGTTCGGGGTTGTAGAGGTACTCCACATTCCCTTGCTCGACCTGCTTCAGGTATTCCTGGAAATCGGCCTTGGCCTTGTCCCAGCTGATGCCCATCTTTTCCACCAAGTCCTCGCAGGGCGAGGCGTGCCACTGCAGCTGCACGATCTTGAAGGGATCCGCACCACAGGCCAGGGCCGCCAACTGCACATCGGCCATGATCGGCACGGAGTAGTTCATGTCGTGCGCCTTGCCGATCCACTGGTTCTTGTCCATGGTGGTGATGCAGCCGGTGTCGATGCCAATCATGACGTCGGCCTTCGCCTCTTCCCGTGCTACCTTGATCTTGCGATTCATGGTGAAGCTGCGGGTGAATTCCCGCTCGGAGATGATGTGGCGGAAGCCAAAGCCACAGCAGTCGTACCAGGTGGAGTAGTCGATGACCTGAGCGCCCAGGGCCTGGGCCGTGGAGGTACCCACCGCGGTGCGGTTGCCGCCCAGCACACTGTTGTCGTACACCGCATCCTCCGCCACCATCTTGTAGTAGTGGCAGGCGGCATGGACGGTGACGCGAATGTTGCTCATGTCGATGGTCTGCAGATCGCTGGCAATGCGGTTGCGCATCACGTGCAGCCATTCGCTGTAGTGCACGACCTCTTCGGGAATGACGATCTTGCCGTCGACCAGACGCCCAAGCTTGCCGAGGATCTTCTTGACCTTCTCGCGCAGCTCGGCGGATTCGATCAGGTACTTGCGGATCTCCTTGTAGTTGCCAAAGGAGGTGCCGCAGTGCACTAGGGGATAGAAGTGGCCGTTCTCGAAGCCATGCTGCTTGCCGGAGACATAGGCCTGATGGAAATTGCGCAGGAACACCGCCGCCAGGGATTCGACATTGCCGATGCCGGAACCGTGGTAGTTCCAGGCAGTGCAGGAGGTCTGGTCGGTTTCATCGAGGTAGTCGATGCCGAACTTGTTCATGAACCACATGAGGCTGGTGGGATAGCCGGGGATGTTGCCACACTGTCCGCAGCTCTTATGGTGCCAGAGCTGGTTGGTGGGAACCCGCTTCTTCCAGCCAAAGAGGGTATCGACCTCGATGGGCTTATGCTCGTCGCTGATGCGGTGAACGATGATCTCGCCTTCCTTCTCCAGCTCCCACATGTGCTCGCGGATGTCGTCCATGCGATCGCCCAGATCCACAGTGCGGCGATCGACGTGATTGCGCACCCAAGCCGTCGCGGCTTCAGCCTCTTGCGCGTTCAGGTTGGTGTCCTGGAAAAAGGCGCCGTGACCAGCTACCCCTTGACTCGTCGTGTTCTCACTCATTGCAAACTCCTTGTCGGCCCAGCGGGCCCAGACTATGATCCGTGGCGTGTCCGTTTTGGATCTCTTTATAGTCGACTATTATGCTCTTCTATTATTCCAAAGCCAAGTCGCCGTATTTTATTGTGTTATCCGGTTGTTGAGGGCATCCATGGAAATAGATCAGGAACTTGTGGAACGTTGTCGATTGCTTTTCGAGCATCCCGCGGTACGTGCCAAAGGCTGGCGAAGCAATCTGTTCTGGCGCCCCTTGAGCCCTCAGAATCCTTTTGGCTCTTTGCGTGTCGATGGCCAAGAACTGGAGGTCTTGCTGGCGGCTATTGTCGGTATCGTGGCGCCGAGTCGGGAGAGCCTGGAGCTTCGCCAGCCCGGACGGGCGGGGTTCATCGAACGATCCATTGCCCATGGGGAGCTGCCGTTGCTGCGTTATCGGGGCGATGATTGACTTCGATCGTCATCCTTTCGCGTTATCCCGCGCTCTATTCCAGTCGCCGGCTTTTGGAGGCGCTACAATCGCGTGCGGTCGAAGCCAGAATCTTGCAACCCGAACGCTGCGCCCTCAGCCTGCGGCGCGGGGACTTCGGCCTCTATTACGACGGGCAGCCGTTGCCGCCGCCGCAAGCGGTCTTGCCGCGTTTTGGCAGTCCATTGACCCAGCTTGGGCTTCGCCTGCTCCAACATCTTGCGGCGCTGGGCTCCTATAATTTGAATTCTGGCGACGCCTTGTTCCGGGCGCGCGATAAGTTTCTTTCCCTGCAAATCCTGGCTGCTGCTTCCCTTCCCATTCCCGATAGCTGGTATCTGGCTGACACGTCAGGGGCGGAAGTGGCCTTCGCGGAGCTGGGAACGCCCTTGGTGAGCAAATTGCTGAGCGGCTCCCAGGGCGTTGGTGTGAATTTGGCAGAGAGCGAGGCGGGTGCGCGGGCGCTGTTGGACACATTGCTCCTCTTGCAACATGAGGTCTTGTTGCAGCGCCATTTGCCTGGACGCGCCGATACCCGGGTGATTGTACTCGCTGGTGAGGTTGTGGCGGCGATGCGCCGCAAGGCACAAGCAGGGGAATTTCGTAGTAATCTCCATCGCTCCGGCAGAGCGGAACTTCTCGGCGCGACGGAGCTGGCGTCGGGTCTCGCAGATTTGGCCGTTGCAGCGACAGCGGCACTGCAGCTGGATTTTGCAGGCGTCGATTTGATGCAGGATGGGGAGGGTGGATACGTGATCCTGGAAGTGAACCCGGTCCCCAGTCTGGAAGGCATCGAGCGCGTGAGTGGTGTGGATATTGCTGGGCGCGTGGTGGACCTTGTTCTCAGTCGCTGCTCATCGGCATCTGCTTGATTTCCGCCGCGATCCAGTCGCGGAGTCGTTGATTGACCGTGGCGCTGCGATCCGCAGCGGGATCCATCGGTCCAAAATGCAGATGCAATTCCCCACTTCGCTTGCGCCAGGTGTTGCGCGGCCAGAAGCAGCCGCTGTTCGTGGCCACGGGGACGATGGGCACGCCAGCACGCTGTGCGAGGGCAACGCCGGTTTGATGAAAGGCCCCCAGCTCGCCACAGGATTGCCGCGTTCCCTCAGGAAAAATCAGTACCGGAATCCCAGCGCGTAAGCGCCTTTCTCCCTCCTCGAGCACCTGCTTCAATGCTTGGCGCCCGGCTTTTCGATCGATAGCAATGGGAGCGGAAAGCGGCAAATACCAGCCAATGATGGGTAAGCGTAACAGCTCTGCCTTGAGCACGAAGGCGAGGCGCGGGACACAGTGCCAAATTAGCAAGGTTTCCAGGGAGGACTGATGATTGCTGAGCAGGACGCATGGTCCTGCAGGCAGGTGTTCGAGACCCTGAATCTGGTAACGAACGCCGATGCTCCAGGCAAAGAGATTGCTGGCGACCCGTGCCCAGGTTCCGCAGCCCCAATAGCGCCAGCGCTGCGGGAGCAGGGGGAAGGGGAGGAGGACGATGGCCCAGAGCAGGGTCCAGAGTGTAAACGTTACGTAAAACAAAGCGCTGCGCAGGGCGATGGCCATGCGTCAGTGACCAAGCAGGGCGTCGGCCACGGCGGCCAGATTGGAGAAGATCGGTATTCCCTCGGCGCGCGCGCTATCTGCCACTTTTTTTCCTTTTCCCGTCAATACCAGGATGGGGCTGGCACCGGCGCTCCGCGCTGCCTCCATGTCGCGATGGCTGTCGCCAATCGCGGCTACACCCTGCAGATCGACCTGGAAGCGTTCGGCAATCTGACGAAACATGCCATCCTGTGGTTTGCGGCAGTCGCAACCAGCCTCGGGGTGATGGGGGCAGAAAAAAATGGCATCGATGCGCCCGCCGACCTCGGCCAATTCTCGCCGCATGCGGGCATGGATTGCCGTCAGGGCGCGCAGGTCGAAGAGCCGCCGGCCAATACCCGACTGATTGCTGGCTACGACTACCGTGTAGCCAGCGCGATTGAAACGCGCGATTGCCTCCAGGCTCCCCGGAATGGGGCGCCACTCCGCGGCGGATTTGATGAAGGCGTCGCTGTCTTCGTTGATGACGCCATCCCGATCCAGGATGAGCAGTGCGCTCATCCGCGCCCCTGCAGGAGCGCAAAGTCGGCAATGCGCGAAACGGTGGCCTGTACCTCTCGCAACAAGGCGAGGCGCTGTGCGCGCAGTTGTGGATCCTCGCAGAGCACCATGATCTCGGTGAAGAAACGATCGACTGGATCCCGCAGCGCGGCCAGGGTGACCAACGCTTGCTGATAATCCCGATCGGCGAGTTGCTGCTCCAGCGCTGGGCAGATAGAGGACCAGGCGCTAAACAAGGCAAGCTCTGCTTCCTCTCGCAACAGGGCATCCTGCAAGGCCGCCTGACTCTGTTCGCCTTCCTTGCGCAGGAGGTTGCTGACGCGCTTGATCAGCGCCGCGAGGTCGTCGGCGCGCGCATCCTGCGCAAGAAAGGTCGTGAGCGTTTCCAGACGCTGTCGTGCGTCGAACGGATCGTCCCCAGCTACCGCAAGTACCGCCGCAATCCGGTCGGCCGCAAAACCCTCATCTCGTAAGAGTACACGCAGACGCTCGTGGAAAAATTCACTGAGCTTGTTGGCGATGGCGTCACTGGCGAGCGCAGCGTATTGCTTGCCGGCGAGAGCGATCAGGCCGCGCAGGGAGAGCCTCTGTTCCGCCTCGAGGGCAATGCGCAGAATACCGAGTGCCGCCCGACGCAAGGCAAAGGGATCCCGATCGCCCGTTGGAATCTTCCCCAACGCAAAGAAGCCGTAGAGGGTGTCGATACGGTCCGCCAACGCCAGCGCCTGTCCTGCCGCCGAGCGCGGGAGGGCATCGTCGCGTCCGCTGGGCTGGTAGTGTTCGCCAATAGCCTCGGCGACGGCTGCCAGCTCGTGCTCTTGGCGGGCATAGTGGCCACCCATGATGCCCTGCAGCTCGGGAAACTCTCCCACCATGCCGCTCAGCAAATCGCTCTTGCAGAGCTCTGCCGCGCGTTCAGCGAGTGTTGGATCTGCGCCGACGAGGGGCGCAATATGTGGGGCCAAGCGACGCAGCCGTCGCACCTTGTCGCCAATGCTGCCCAGGCCCTCCTGAAACAGGACGGCATCCAGCTCGGGGATGAGCGAGGCGAGGCTCTGCCGCCGATCCTGATCCCAGAAGAAGGCGGCGTCGGCAAGACGGGCGCGCAGGACCCGGTTGTTTCCATGAATGACTGCTTGCGCATCGCGACTCTCGAGATTGGCGATAAACAGATAGCGTGGCGCGAGTTTGCCTGTGGATGCCCGGAGGGGGATGTAGCGTTGGTGCTGGATCATGACGGTACTCAGCACCTCTTCTGGAATCCGCAGGTATTCCTCGGCAAAGCCGCCAGCGAGGGCGACGGGCCACTCACACAGCCCGGTGATCTCATCCAGCAAGGCGTCGGAGAGTTCTGGGGTACAGTCAAGCTCCCGTGCCAGGCGTTCCAGCTCAGCGCGAATGAAATCACGCCGTTGCATCCAATCAGCCCGCACACGGGCCGCCTGGAGCGCCTCGGTGTAGGCCAAGGGATGCAGAATAGGCACCGGACCGGGATGGTGGACACGGTGACCAAAGCTATGTGCTTCGCTCTGCAGTCCAAACGCCTGCCAGGAGAGGGCTTTGTCCCCAAAACGCAGGAGCAGCCAGCGAATGGGGCGGGAAAAACTTTCTTCCCGTTGGCCCCAACGCATGCGTTTGCGCAGGGGTAAGGACTCCACCCAACGGGTAGCCAGCTCGGTTAGTAGTTCTGCTACGGGGCGTGCGGGATGGCGGATGCGCCACGCCAGAACCGTTCCCTTGTCTGTTTCCAGATGTTCCAGCTCGCCCACGGCGACGCCGCAGGAACGGGCAAAACCCTCGGCGGCAGGCGTTGTTTTGCCATCGACAAAGGCACGCTCGAGTGCTGGACCGCGGCGCAATTCTTCCTCGGCGCGGGTTTCGCTGGCGAGGCTATGAATCAGTAGAGCGATTCGGCGGGGAGTGATCAAGGGATGAATTTCCCCATGATCGATTCCCGCTGCGGCAAATAATTGTGCGGCAAGTGCTGCGGCCTGCAGTTGTAATTGCTGTTGTTCCGCTGCGGGCAATTCCTCGCAGCCGATTTCCAGGAGGAGGGGAAGAACCGTCATGCCTTTGCTCCCTGCAGCAGGGGATAGCCCAGCTCGGCGCGGGCCTCGGCATAAATCTCTGCGACCGCCCGGGCCATGTTGCGCACCCGGCCGATGAAACGGGCGCGCTCATTCACCGCAATGGCATGCCGGGCATCGAGCAAGTTGAAGCTATGGGAGCAGTCGAGCACCCGTTCATAGGCAGGCAAGGGCAGTTTTGCCTCGATCAGACTCTGGCAGTCGGCCTCGGCGCGATCGAAACGAGCAAAGAGATCACTGACCGGCGCCAGCTCAAAATTATAGCGCGATTGCTCTACCTCGTTTTGATGGTAGACGTCGCCATAGCTAACCCCAGGGGTCCAGACGAGGTCATAGACACTTTCCACCCCCTGCAGATACATGGCTAGGCGCTCGAGACCATAGGTGACCTCGCCCATGACCGGGCGACAGTCGAGCCCACCCACCTGCTGGAAATAGGTAAACTGCGTGACCTCCATGCCGTTGAGCCAGACCTCCCAGCCCAGGCCCCAGGCCCCCAGCGTAGGGGACTCCCAGTCGTCTTCCACAAAACGAACATCCTGGGTGGCGAGGTCGATGCCCAAGCGGCGCAACGACTCTAGATAGAGCTCCTGCAGATTGGCAGGATTCGGTTTCAGCACCGCTTGAAACTGATAATAGTGCTGCAAGCGGTTGGGGTTATCGCCGTAGCGTCCATCCGTGGGCCGCCGGGAAGGCTGTACATAGGCCGCGCGCCAGGGCTCTGGCCCAATGGCGCGCAAGAAGGTCGCGGGATGAAAGGTGCCGGCCCCGACGGGCATGTCCATGGGCTGCAAAATAACGCAACCCTGCTCGCTCCAGTATTGTTGTAACTGCTGGATGATTTCCTGAAAGGTCATGATGCCCCCGCTGCACGAGGGCGCCAATTATGGCTGAATGTAGAATATTGGGGAAGTCTGACTTCACAGAAGTTCGGCAATTCCCTGTGCGGCACGCTTGGCGTCGAGAAAAATCAAGCCGAGCTTGGCTTCCTTTCTGGCGATGACGGTAAGGACCGCGTCATGGCCCGCATGAATCAGCAAGACATAGCCAGAGTCTCCCTTGATCATCACCTGTTCCAGTTCGCCCCGCGCCAGTTCAGCCGCGGTTCGATCGCCCAAAGAGAGCATGGCGGCAGCCATCGCGCCGACCCGATCCTCATCCATGTTGCCGGCCAGGAGGGAAGCGATGGTCAGACCATCAGTGGAAATGACGGCGGAGGCCTCGATATCGGCAGAGGAGCCGTTGAGGTCGCTTAGGATGGATTTGAGCATTTCTTCACGCATTTTTGTATGACTCCTGCAATGGCGACGGATTGAGTATTAGCGGTATCTCTGGTCCAGGATCTGGACCAGGGTGACAAAGGATTGATTCTGCAATAAAGGCGTCCCACCGATGATCAACATGAAGCGCTGCGTACCAATGAAGAGGGGCCAGAAACCCAACTCCGCCTGCCCTGCGGGATCGACGAGTGCCCAGCTCTCGCTGTGGATACGCAGGTTGTTGCGCAACAGCCTGCCGTGACGACTTTGCAAGCTCAGCAAATCGGCGGAGAGCCCCGCGAGTTCTTCCGCAGATTCATGCAGAAAACCAGAGGTGGACAGGTAAAAGCCATTTTCATCGGCGAGCAGCGCGCGTTGGCCATCAGATAATTGCGCGAGCAGATCGGGAAGGATGTCTTCCAGGCGCTGATCTGGAATTTTACGTACCTCTGGATTGCCACGAATCAAACCCAGGCGTTGCAATCGGAGAATGCTGCGCAGGGCGTCCTCCGCTCCTTCCAGTTGCGTCCAACGAATTGCTGCCTCCTTGCTGAAAGGTGCCCGGCCGCCCTCCCGCAGGATATGGAACAGGATGGAGCGGTTCCCCTCCAACTCGGGTCCAGAACTGATATAGAACGCACCTGCTGGGGTCAATTCTGCGTAGAGTGCTTGCTCAGCGGTGACGAGTTCTATGCTCATGGTTGCATTCCCAGACCTGGGTCGATGGAGAAAAGCAGGGCCATGACCAGGTTTTTGACATCCTCTTTCCGTCGTCCATCGACTTCGAAGATCGGCGGCACGGGATTGAGCATCTCGAGATCGCGACTGACTTCCGCCAGCATGGCTGCGTATTCTGCCGTGTCGGGGTGGGCGTTGATGTCGGTTTTGCTGATTCCCAGCACCACCGGGACTTCGGTGATATAATCCTTGAAGGCATGCAGGAAAAAATGCATGTCTTTTTTTGGGTTGGGCCGCGTATTGTCGAGCATCAGGATCAAGCCGAGGCCGCCAGTGGTAAGAATGTCCCACATGAAGTCGAAACGCTCTTGTCCTGGGGTGCCGTACAAATGCACCTTGCTTTTTTCGCCCAGGTGGAGAATCCCGTAATCCATGGCCACGGTGGTATGACCCTTGCGGTTGATCGTCATATCCGATGCCTTTGCATCGGTAGAGATGATCGGTACGTCGGAGATGGCTGATATGGCAGAAGTCTTGCCTGCACCTACGGGGCCAGTAAAAACAATTTTATTATCTTCTCTCATGCGCGATCCTCTCTGTCATTGTCCCTTGCCCGTCATTACAGGCCTGCAATTTTGGATAACAGGCGACCCAGCAAACTGCGTTTTGCGGGGGTTGGTTTTGCCGGCTCTGTGGCGCCGATTGCGGCTTCTCTGGTCTCTTGCAACGGGATGCCATTTGCGGCGCTGTACTCGAGCAAATCCAAGGCATCTGCGGCAGCAAGAAAGTTGAAGAGTGCCTGCGGCTGCACCTGCAACATGCGAATGGTCAGCGCTGGGGAGGCGGGGGAACGCGCCAAAAAGGCCGCCAGGCGGAGTGCCTCGGGCAGGGGATGCAAGCGGGTCAGATTTGGCCAACGGCGCAATTTCACGGGGCGCTGCAACGAAATTTTTTGGCTGAGACGGCCGTCCGCGATGCTGGCATGGGTCTGCCACAGGTACTCCGTCAGACTCATGCTGTACGTATTCTCTCCGGGAGCAAAGGACGCATCGGCGCGCAGTAGCAGATTTCCCTCGCCATGCCGATAAATATCTGCTGCCTCCTCTGCTGTGACAATCGTTTCTACCTTTCCCTGCTCCGGAAAGATTCGCCACAGTACCTTGCCACTCTGCCGGTCGACGATTCCTACAGGAATCTGGTCGCGGACTGCGCGTTGCACGAGTGCAAGAAGCCCTTGTTCTGGATCAAAATATTCTACCTGAGTCGGATCCCAATGCGCCTTGACGGTTGGCGGTACTGCTGGTGTCACGTCTGCAGCCGGTGCCGATGTGGCACTGTTCCCTGTAGGCGCTGTGCTTTCCGTGGATGCTGTGATTTCCGAAGGCGACGGAACGAGCGGCGCTAGAGTCGAAGGGGTTGTGGGCGCTGCCCGCAATAACTGCTCCAACGCCGGAAACAAGGTTTCCATCCGAATCGGTTTGGCTAGGGTCGCAAACTGCGAGAATTTTTCTGGCGCGATGGTCGTGGCGAGGAGGGGGATCTCCGGGTGCTGCTGACGAAACGCCGTGGCGGCGGCGAGCCCTTCGGGAGAATCGATATCGGCAATGGCAAGATCGGGACCCTGAGTGGCGCCGGGCTCGAGGAACCCATAACTCGCCTTGCGATTCATCCTGAAGGCCATACGAAAGACGGCCTCTTTTCTGCTATCCAGACCAATACCCAGGATAAAAACAGAGCTCCCCGCAAGCTTTGGCTTGTCATTCATGATGGTTCTCCCTAGACGGTCGCACGGATGCCACGCTGCAGGCGTTCGGACAAATGATAGAGCTGACGCATGATGGCTTCTTCTGGTTGCGGATCACAGTTGATGATTTTTTTGCTGAAACGTGCAAAACGGTCGCGCGCCTGCATGCGTTCGTACATCTCCAGCAAGGGCAAGAAATAGACAGATTTTCCCGGCGAAGCCAGCGCCGATTGTTCTAATAGATCGACGGCTTCTTCCACCTGTCCGTAATCCAGAAGCATGTTGAAGTCGCGCAGAATGGGGTCGTCGGCATGCGCCTCGCTAATGTCCTGGTCACGCCGCAGCCGCTCCTCGACGAGCTGTGGACTGCTGATAGGGATCGTGCTGGTCGGCACGTATAGATGGTGCTTTTCGGCCAGTCTCGGGAGTTCTCTGTTTTCCTTTCCTTCACTATTCTCGAGCTCGTCATACAACGGATCTGCTCCTAGCTGTCGCCCCAGTTGCAGCAGGCGCCAGCGTAGGGCCTTGCCCAGACCCCAGAGCGTAATGTAAAGCCGCAGCAATGCCTGGGCGAAGTCCCTTTCTCTCCGCTGTTCGTAGAGTAGCTCGAGCAGGAGCACATGGAGTCGCAGACGCTTGGGATACCGTATCACCTGGCCGCGCAAGAGATCCTCGGCCATCGCCCACTGGCCGGTTTCCGCGAGTAAACGGACGAGTTGCGTGCTACCAACCAAGGCGTTGATGACGCGGATTTCCTCTTCATTCAGCGGTGATAGGGTGGCAGAACCGTGCAGAAGCGCGTCCTCCGCAGCGCAAGCTATTGACTCTTGGCCAGCGGCTTCGCGACGAAACGCATGCAGAGGAATATCGCTAAGTTCCAGCGGCTCAGGATGCACGATGGCTTGCTGTAGATCGCGATGCACCGCAAACAGCTCGGTTTCTTCTTGTCGGGCCGCAGCATCTTCTGCCGGCAGGGGTTGGTGCCGCCCCAGCTCTTGATCAATACGCTCCAGGCCAAGGTCCAAGCGAGACTCGGCAAATACGCGCAGGGCGAGATTTTGCGGATCCTGGCGCAGACACTGGAGGGTCAGGTCCCGTATGGCGGAAGTATCCAGGTACTTGTGGTCGAAATCTTCTTCCAAAATTTCGGCAAGGCGATTGTGGTCTCCGGCCTCGATATACAACTGACGGAGACGGTTACGCTGAACCAGATCCTCTGGGTGATGATCGAGATGCCAGCGCAGGGCCGTTGCTGCCTGTTCGATATGGCCGTAAGCGAGATAGATCTCGATCTCGTCGAATATGCTGACCTCCTCGACTTCTGCCAAAGGTGCCGGCGAGGCCCTGGTTTCCTGCTCGGCTGGTGGCTGCGCTGCTTGCACCGGTGCGGTGGTCGGTTGCGGCCTGCTGGGGGAGGGCGCCTGGCGCTGGATGCGTTTGCGTGCCCGTGCCTTCCAGATTACAGCTATGGCCAGCAAAGCCAGGGCTGCAGCAATCAGTATCAGGCTAGTCAAGGGCAGGGGCATGGTTCGCTACTCGATCTTCTCGCATGTTCCGCAGGGCTCTGCGTTCCCGACGATAGATAGCTGCTTTTGTCTACCTGTCAACGCGCGAATAGCGCCGTGACGTCTTCTAGGCGCTGGGTGCTCCCCCGTCCGGGCCGTTCTCTTTGTGCCAACGCAGCGTAGCCGCGAAAAAACTCTGGCAATGCCTGGAGAATGACTGGCAACCGTTCCCGGCTAACCCGGTGGATGCGCCATTCGCTGCGTGGCTCTCCGCTGCCGGCATAGCTGCATACGGCAATGCCCCATGCGTGTTCCGTGCCCGTCCAATGATGCTCGGCGATGCGCAGGCGGTGCAGATTGGGGTGCGCGTCGAGGCCCACGTCCGGTCCGTCGTAGATGATCTGCAGATCACTGGCGATATCGCCGAGAAAATGATCCAGTGGGATAAAGGCGTCGCGCAAGGCTTTCTGGCTGACTGTCTGACCGTGCAGCTGGCTCTGCAAGGTGAGCAGAAAAGGTGATTCCACTTTTTTCTCCTTTTTCGGTAAAATCGCAATGTTACACTAGGTTCAACTGGCCGCGCAGAGTAAAACAGAGACTCTGCCAGCCGCCAATTTGAGGTTGTAATGCCGCATATCACGCTACGAAAACTTTTCTTTGCCGGCCTTGCCGCGCTGGCGCCTCTTGCTGTGGCCCAGGCGACGGTCTTTCCGCTCCCGCAGCACGGTAACATGGTGGGCGATCTACAGGCAGTCACCAGTCACCGCGACGATACCCTGCTCGATATCGGACGCTTCTACGATATTGGCTACAACCAGGAGGTCGGCGCCAATCCCGGCGTGAATCCCTGGCTGCCGGGACAAGCCAGCAAGGTGGTCATTCCCAATGAATACGTCTTGCCGCCGCAGCCGTGGACGGGCATCATCGTCAACATTCCGGCGCGGCGTCTCTATTATTTTCCCGGTGGTCGCGGGGTGGTGTTCACCTATCCGGTTGGGGTGTTCCTGCCGGGCTGGAAGGAGAGTCTGACCACCACCAGCATCATCCAGAAGTTCAAAATGCCGGCATGGAATGTCCCCAAGAACATCCATGCATGGTTCGAGAAGAAATTTCATACGGACATTCCGTGGTATTGGCCCCCAGGAGCCGAGAATCCCATGGGTGAGTTGGCCATGGAAACGGGCCTGTCGGGAATTTTCATCCATGGTACCTACCACCCTTGGGGTATCGGAATGCGCTCCAGTCAGGGCTGTTTTCAGATGTACCCGGAGAATGTCGCGCAACTGTTCCCCATGGTCCCGGTAGGCACCCGCGTGCGCATCATCGATGAGCCCAACATGGTGGGTATGCGCAATGGACAGATCTATTTGCAGTGCTATAAGCCGCTGCACGCCTATCACAAGGATGGACCAACCGACTTGCAACGTGCCGTGGTCACGATCAAGACGTTCATGGCTGCACATCATCTACATGAGGCGATCGATTGGGCTCGGGTACGCCGGATGGTTGCCGAGCATAACACCGTGGCCTTGCCCATCGGTCAGGATACGCCAAGCTACGCAACGTTGGCGCAGGCCTTGCCGGCAAAGCCCTATGCCTACGCGCCTTATGGGCCCTCTGCCAATGGCGCCGCAGTGCCACCGCCGCTTCCCTTGGCAAGTCAGGCCAACAAGGATCAGATCAACGTCAAGGTCTATTTGCCCGGGCAAAAAGCGAGTTGAACCCGCTTGTTCGCCATTGATACCAGAGCAGGCCTGCATACTCATGCATGGCCTCGCTACTGATTTCCTCATAGATGGCGCGCGGCAACCATGATTGCCAAGACAGAGGTCCGGCGGCGCCCATGCGGTAATCGCAGGGCACAGCGACCGGTTGCAGCCCGTAATGGCGAAACCAGGCCATGGCGCGGGGCATGTGCACCGCCGACGTCACCAAATAGATACGATGAATGCCATGTTGGCGAAGTAGGGCGGCACTGTCGCGCGCATTGGCAGCGGTATTGTAAGATTTTCCTTCGAGCCAGATGGTGTTTTTGATGTGAAAGCTCTGTCGTAGCAGTGTGGCCATGGTTGCGGCCTCGCTGGGTGCCGCAAAGCGGGGCGCTCCACCGCTGGGTACTACGGGCAGATTCACCTGCTGCGCGAGTGCGGCGGCGGCCTGCAGGCGCATCAGAGTACGCGCATTTGCCATTTCCGGGATCGCCCGGCCAGGGTCGACGATCTCGCCCCCTCCCAGCACGACAATGGCTTGCGGTGCGTCGCCGCCCAGCATCGGTTGTAGCAGCGGCGGATATTGATCTTCCAGTGGCTGCAGCAGGAGGCGGGCGCCAATCGGTGTGGCACTGAAATAGAGGCCAAGCAAGGCTAGGATGATCAAGCTCCTGCCGAGCCAGTGCCAGCTGAGGAGGGCACTGAGCAGCGCGCCAATGCCTGCGAGGGCGAGAAAGAGTCCCGGCGGCTGTACCAAGGCAGAGCCCAGGGTGAGGAGGTCAATGGGCGGCACGTCTGCTGCTCAGTCGACCGACCACTCCCGAAAACTGTGCTCAGCATGGTAGGAAGAACGTACCAGAGGGCCTGAAGCCACATGGCGGAAGCCCATGTCCAGCCCTATCTGCTGTAAACGCGAGAACTCTTCGGGGCTGACGTAGCGCTGCACGGGATGGTGGTGGCGCGAGGGCGCCAGATATTGCCCAAGGGTAAGCAAGGAACATCCCACATTGCGCAAATCGCGCATGACTTCGACGATTTCTTCGATTTCCTCGCCTAGCCCCAGCATGAGTCCCGACTTGGTCGGGATCTCCGGATGCCGTTCGCGATAGCGTCGCAGGAGCTCCAGGGAATGCTGATAATCGGCGCCTGGGCGCGCCTGGGCATAGAGGCGAGGCACGGTTTCCAGGTTGTGGTTGAGCACGTCCGGAGGCGACTCAGCAAGGGCATCCAGTGCCTTCTCCAGCCGCCCGCGAAAATCGGGCACGAGAATTTCTACTTGCAACTCTGGACAATGTTGCCGCAAAGAGCCAATCACCGCGGCAAAATGTCCCGCGCCGCCATCACGCAGATCATCTCGGTCAACGGAGGTGACCACCACAAAACGCAGTCCCATCTGCGCCACGGTTTGCGCCAGATGCTCGGGTTCCGCGGGATCAGGTGCCTGTGGGCGACCATGCGCCACGTCGCAAAAAGGACAGCGCCGGGTACACAGATCCCCAAGGATCATGAAGGTGGCGGTCCCCCCGCCGAAGCACTCCCCGAGGTTGGGGCAGGAAGCCTCCTCGCAGACGGTGTGCAGATTTGCCGCGCGCAGGATACCCTTGAGTTCATCGACCCGGGGATTTAATGGGGAGCGAACCCGCAGCCAAGCCGGTTTAGGCCGACGGATAGCGCCAGCGGCTTCGGCAACGACGGGGATCTGGACGGGATTGCGGCGGACCTTTTCCTCGCCGCGCTGGGCAGTGGAATTTGCCATATTACTCTCCCCCCTTGTGCAGGGGTCGTTCCAGGCTCGCAGACAGGCTATCGAGCAGCTCATGCGCCACACTCTGCATATCTAGATTGGGACAGAGTGCGCTGATCTGGGTCACTTCCAAGCCTGGAGTACCGCAGGGATGAATCCGCTGGAAAGGACGGAGATCCATGTCGGTGTTCAGGCTCAGGCCATGATAACTCCGTCCTTTTTGTATGCGCAGCCCGAGGGAGGCAATCTTCGCCCCCTGCACATAAACGCCGGGGGCATCGCGACGCGCCACACCCTCCACGCCCTGTTTGGCGAGGAGCTGAATGATGGCATTTTCCATCGCTTGGGTCAGCTGCCGCACGTTCCCACCCCTGCGTGCGAGATCAATGAGGAGATAGGCGACCCACTGTCCGGGACCGTGATAGGTCACCTTACCGCCGCGATCACTGCGGATGACGGGTATGGGACCGGGATCGAGAACATCCGCAGGGTCGGCATTGCGCCCCAGGGTAAAGACCGGAGGGTGCTGCAGGAGCCAGATTTGATCCGGGGTCGTTTCCTCGCGCTGACGGGTGAAGGCGCGCATGGCATCGAGCACGGTAAAATAGGGCAGAAGGCCTGGCCAGCAGCGGACGGAAATTGGTTCCCCTGCATTCACAGGCACAGCATCACCCCATCGATTTCCTGTACCGCCGCGTAGATCGCTTGCAGATGCTCGGCACTCTCGACCATCACCGAGCAGGTGACGGCAGTGTATTTCCCGCCACCGCTGCTGCGGATTTGGAACGCATCGGTGGGTAGATCCGGAGCGTGTGGCACTACGGCCAGACGTACGGCTTGCAGCAGATCGTCATGCTTCCCGATCGCCTTGACGTGGTGGAGATGGGGAAAATCTTCCGGCGCTTCCCTCGGCGAGTCCATGGGCTACTCCTCGTCGCGCCTCGTCATGCCCGAGGCATCTATATCCCCATGGTAGTGCTTCCGTCGCATCAGGTGAAGTCCCCACCCTAGATAGCGGCGCGCACGCGGTGCCAGAGCCGATCCAGCCAGGACGCCTTGCGCACCCTCTCTGTGGCAATGACCGGTACATTGCGCAGAACTTTACCGTCTATGCTCAGTTCCAATTGACCGAGCACGGCGCCCTGGGCAAAGGGTGGCTGCACCTTGGGGTCCCAAAGCACGCGCGTCTGAATATCGCCCTCGCGATTGCGCGGAATGGTCACGACGACAGCTTGCGCTACTTTGACAGGCACCTGCATGGGTGACCAATCTGTGTGGGAAGCCATGCCCACTTGTTTGCCTGCCGGATAGAGCTCTCGATTCTGATAGAAGCGGTAGCCATAATTCAGGAGCGCCTCGATGGCATCGGTGCCTGATGACCAACTCGGTGCCCCCATTTCGACGGCGATCAGGCGGCGGCCGTTACGCAGAGCAGTGGCGTCGATACAGTGCCCCGACGCATCGGTGAGCCCGGTCTTCAGGCCGTCGACACTAGGGTCACGGAATAGCACCGGATTCCAGCTTCGTTGTGTGATCTTATTGTAGGTATAGGACTGCAGCTTGGTGATTTGCAGTACCTGCGGATACTGTTGGATCAGGTCGCGAGAAAGACGAGACACATCCGCAGCGGTAGTGTACAGATTGTCGTCGGGTAGACCATCGACATTGCTGTAGTGGGTGGAGTGCAGCTGCAGGCGGGCTGCCGCGTCATTCATCAGGGTAACAAATGCGCTCTGGCTTCCTCCCACGTTCTCTGCGAGAGCGACTGCCGCGTCATTACCGGAGTCGATCAGCAGTCCGTGGAGCAATTGGTCTACCGTGACCGGTAGCTGCGGTTGCAAAAACATCCGCGAGCCGCCGGTCTTCCAGGCCGTCTGTGTGACCGGGACGGATTCATCCAAGCGTAGGCTGCCACCGGCGATTGCTTGATAGGTCAAATAGGCCGTCATGAGCTTGGTCAGGCTGGCGGGAGCGCGGCGCAGATCGGGGTCCTTGGAAGCAACTACCTGCCCCGTTTGGTAATCGAGCACGACGTAGCTTGCCACATTGGGCAAGCTGGGTGCGGGAGGAATAGGCAATTGTGGCGTTGGGGTGACCGCGTGCGCCGATACAGCGGCGAACCAGAGTACGGGGGCAAGAAGAAGAGAGACAGTGAAAGTACGCATACGGAGCATGGATTCCTGCTAGGGAGAGGGGGCGGAAAATTAGTCGTGCAGTCGCGGATGGGAGTGCACGGACATGAGAATACCCAAACCGATGAGAAAGGTCAGCATGGCCGTGCCGCCGTAGCTGATCAGGGGCAGGGGCACGCCAACTACCGGCAAAATCCCGGTGGTCATCCCCATATTAATGAATACATACAAGAAAAAGGTCAGGCTTAGGGTGCCAGCGAGTAATTTGCCAAAGCGAGAGCGGCTTTCAAAGGCAATGACCAGGCCACGTAGCACGATGAGCAGGTAGACCGCCATGAGCAGGAGGACACCCAGCAAGCCGAATTCCTCGGCAAAGCCGGCAAAGACGAAATCGGTTTGTGCTTCGGGCAGGAAGTCGAGGTTGACCTGCGTCCCATGAAACCACCCCTTGCCAAAAATGCCCCCGGAACCGATGGCAATCATGCTCTGAATGATGTGGTAGCCGGCCCCCAGTGGATCGCGCTGGGGGTCCAGAAAGGTCAAGATGCGTTCCTTTTGGTAGCCGTGCAAAAAATGCCACAGCACCGGACCGCTGATTGCTGCGAGCAAAATCAGGGCAATGAACCAGCGCCTGCGCACCCCAGCGAGCCACATCGCAAAGAGTCCAGCCGCACCGATTTGCACCGCTGTACCGAGATCCGGTTCCTTGGCGATGAGGAGAAAAGGCACGCCAATGAGGACAAAGCCGATCATGGTCGGACGCCATAGGCGCACATCTTCTAACTGAGAATAATAGAAGGCCAGCATCAGGGGGAGGGCAAGCTTGACCAGCTCCGACGGTTGAAAGCTGAGGGGACCAAAACCGAGCCAGCGTTTCGCACCCATGCTGGTTTCTCCCACAACCAGGGTGAGGAGTAACAAGACAATACCGATAAAGTACAGGGGCGGAGCCCAGGCGCGCAGGCGTTCCGGTGGCGTGTTGGCAATGGCAACCATGACGCCGATGCCAATGACGAAGCGCAGGAGCTGCGCCCAGACCACATGCATATTTTGTTGGCTGGCACTGTACAGCACGGCAAGACTGATGCCCATGAGCAGGAAGATGCCGGTCATCAGCGCAGGATCGAGATGGCTGATGATCTGGTGCAGGCGCTGTGGCCAGTTGCTTGCGTTCATCTATGGAGTCTTCCGGCGCGGCCAGTGTTTTTGCAGCTGATCGAGCAGATAGGTTAGCAAAGGCCAGAGCGCGGCGCCTAGGGCGGGACCCAGTAGAAGCGAACTATGCCAACGGATCGGCCCGACCCAGGCATGCCACAGCCAAGCACTGAGACACTGGGCCAGGAGCAAAAAAAAGACGAAAAACAATTGCTCCCAGGACGGCAGATGGCGTACGCGGCTGATCCAGCCATAGAGCAGGGCCAGCATGAGGACCAGGGAAATGGCCTGCGATCCCGGCAAGTCCCCAAGGACCAAATCCTGTACCAGACCAATAAGCCAGATGCCGAAGTAACTCAGCACCTGGCTACTACTCAGCGCCCAATAGAGAATGAGCAACGCGACGAAATCGGGGTGCAATTGCGCGTACAAGGGGCCCAGCGGGAGGGATTCTGCAAAGAAAGCCAGGATAAAGGCCAGGACCAGCACGCCAACCTTCATGGATGCGAAGTTTGGCGCGTCTGTGGCCAGAGGAGTAAAACCGTGTTGAGTGCCGCCAGATTGGCGTTCGGCCGCACGATGATGTGCGCAAAGGGACTACTGCTGGTGTGCCGGACCGCCTCCACGATGCCGAGGGGAAGTCCAGGAGGAAAACGTCCGCCGAGTCCAGAGGTAATCAGCTCGGTGCCCGGAGCAAGCTTGGTATCACGCGGCTGGAAAGGTATCGACAGGGCATGCAAGTCTCCGTGCCCATCGACGAGCAACGGTTTGTTACCATCCAGCGCTTGCGCCGGGATAGAGCTCGATAGATCCGATAACAGGCTGATGCGGGCGTTATCCCGGCTGACAACGACCACTTGCCCAATCACGCCACCGGGTGCGAGGGCAGGCTGTCCGACATACACCCCCTGGGCAGAGCCTAAATTGACTGTGATTTGCTGGTTGCCAGTGCTGAGACTCTGGGCCTCGATCTGTGCCACCGCTACGCGCCCTGGCGCGGTGGGAAAACTATCGAGCAAGGCGAGCAGCTGGCGATTTTCGGTACGCAGTATCGGCAGGGAGAGATTTTCGATCTCCAGGCTGTGCAGCTGTTGCCGCAGTCGGGCATTTTCTTGGCGTAGTGTTGCCTGCCCTTGTAAATACTGAGCGCCTGCCGCCCAGGCATCGCCAACTTGGCCGTTAACCCAGAGTATAGGCGCGGCAAAATCCAAGCCGAGCTGACGCAGGCTGGAATGCCCCACGCTATACAGGCTGATTCCCACACTGAGTGCGGCGAGAAAGAGGAGACGCAGCAGCGATGGGAACGGGCGCGTGAGCGATAGGCCAGACATGAGATACGCGCGCGCTTACTCTTCCGCGAATACCTCGCCCAGACGCTCCAGTTCTTCGAGCGCTCGGCCCCCGCCGCGGGCAACACAGGTAAGCGGATCCTCGGCAACGATCACCGGCAGGCCGGTTTCTTCCATGATCAGCCGGTCGAGATCGCGCACCAGGGCACCGCCTCCGGTCAACACCATGCCTCGCTCGGCAATGTCGCCGGCAAGCTCCGGCGGGGTCTGTTCCAACGCCAATTTGATGGCTCCCACAATGGCGCCTAGGGGTTCTTGCAGCGCCTCGAGGATTTCGTTGCTGGAGATGCTGAAGGTTCGCGGCACACCTTCGGCGAGATTGCGGCCACGCACTTCCATGGTCAGCGTCTCACTCAGGGGGTAGGCACAACCGATATTCTTCTTGATCTCTTCTGCAGTACTCTCCCCAATCAACATGCCGTAGTTCCGGCGGATGTAGTTGACAATGGCCTCATCCATCTTATCGCCGCCGACCCGCACACTCTGGGAGTAGACCACGCCACCCAAGGCAATCACGCCCACTTCGGTGGTGCCGCCACCGATATCCACCACCATGGAGGCGGTGGGTTCCGCGACGGGGAGTCCGGCGCCGATTGCCGCCGCCATGGGTTCTTCAATCAGGTGCACTTCACGTGCCCCGGCACTCTGCGCGGATTCGCGGATGGCGCGACGCTCGACCTGGGTTGCACCGTAGGGGACGCAGACGATGATGCGTGGACTCGGACTCAGAAAGCGCTGGGGATGTACGCGCTTGATGAAATGCTTGAGCATCGCTTCGGTAATCTGAAAGTCGGCAATGACCCCATCTTTCAATGGTCGGATGGCAATGATATTGGCGGGGGTTCGGCCCAACATGCGTTTGGCTTCCTCGCCGACGGCTTGGGTACGCCGGTCAGCACCGTGGCGACCGATACGGATCGCTACCACAGAAGGCTCCGAAAGAACGATGCCTTTGCCACGAACATAGATCAGAGTGTTTGCCGTGCCGAGGTCGACTGCCAAATCGCTCGAAAACAATCCAAGAAAACGCTTGAATATCATTTAGTTGAGATCCTGCATGAAGGTGTCCAGAAGCTGTCTTTGTGCTTTGCCCGGCGAATGGGTTTCGGGGGCCCAAAAATATCGGGCCAGTCTAGCATGAGCCATGATAAAGCCCAAGGGATCGTAACCGACTGAAACTCCGTTGCTTTGGGAATAAAAAAGCCGGCCCAAGGGCCGGCGAGTCCCGCTCGTTATCGCAATGAAAGTCTACAGTTTGTACGTTTTTGGAAAGGCGATGCCGCGGTTGCTGCGCATGTCAGCATTCAGAACGGGCAGGTCGACCTTCTTGACCTCTACATGTTTCTGACTTTGTAGCCAACTGGCAAAGACTTCCCAGACCGGTTTGCCTTCTACCGGTTGCATGGCCGCCCAACCTGCCACCTTGTATTTCTTGGTGGCAGAAACGAGCTTGCCGGCAATCCGCAGGTTGCTGATGCGGTGATAGATCTTCTCGTTAGGGTTGAAGTCATACTGGATGTTGCCGACGCGAATCATGTCGCCGCCCTGCTGGTAGTAGGGGTTGGGATTGAAGATATTATCCGCCACCTGCTCCATGATGTTCTTGATCTGCGCACCGGTGTAATTATTGACCGTGACCTGGGGATAGGTGATGGCGGTCTGACCCATGACATCTTCCATGGTGATGGTTTCGCCAGGGAGCTTGCAGTATCCCCAACGGAAGCCAGGGGAGAAGGAGGCCTCGCAGTCCATCTCGGCGCGCAGGGCGTCACAGAGCAGTTGATCGAAACTACCGTTGAAGTTGTCTCGCCGATACAGCAGGCTGCCAGTGGTAGCCAGGGGCTGCTGCAATTTTTCCAGATAGGGCTTGCGCACGCCGTCGATGTACTGGCTCATTTCCGCATCGGCGGGAATCAGATTGGAAAATACCGGCAGATAATGGAAACGCCAGCCCTTGAGCTTGCCCTTGCCCACGTCGAGATCGAAGCGTGCCAGGATTTTACCATTGGTACTGGTATTGATGATCAGGGTCTGATTCACCTGGAAGGGCTTGGGTCCCATGATGTCGTGGGTATGCCCACCGAGGATGATGTCGATTCCCTTGACCAGGGAGGCCATCTTCTTGTCCACGTCGGCGCCATTATGGGAGAGCACCACGACGAGGTCCGCGTGCTTGTCGTTGCGGCATTCATCCACCATTTTCTGCATATGTTCGGTGTGAATGCCGAAGCCCCAATCCGGGATCATATAGCCGGGGTTAGCGATGGGGGTGAAGGGAAAGGCCTGACCGATGACGGCGATCCGCCGTCCACTGATCTCATGGATTTGATAGGGTTGGAAAACCGGTTCCTGCCAAGTATTGCTGAACACGTTCTGGGCGAGGAATTTGGCCTTGAGTTTGTTTTTGACCAGATATTCGACCTGCTTTTGGCCATAGGTGAACTCCCAGTGCCCAACAAAGTCATCAACACCGAGGAGATTCTGTGCCCCAACCATGTCTTCCCCCTTGGTCCACAGGGAGGTAGCGGAGCCTTGCCAGGTATCGCCGCCATCCAGCAAAAGCGCACGTTTGCCAAGCTGTTCGCGATAGCGCTTCACCAAGGTTGCGATATGGGCGTAGCCGCCAATCTTGCCGTAATGCTTGGCTAGGGTGTCGTAGTCAAGACAGGAATAGGTATATTCATCGCGACCACTGTGTGCTAGCCCATAATAATCCAGCATCCATTTGCCACAAAGGTGGGGCGTTTGATTGAGCACGGGGCCAACGCCGATGTTGGTATCAGGCTCGCGCCACCACACAGGCAGCAATTGGGCGTGGGAGTCGGTCATATGTAGAAGCGTCACATTCCCATACTCCGGGATGTCATAGGGATCCTTTTCACTCCCCCAGGCCGCCTGAATGGCGCCAGGGGCAAAAAAACTGCCGGCCCCGGCAATGCCCAATAATTGCAAAAAATCTCTTCTACCAAGTTGCATGGTACTGTACCTCCCCAATAAATGTTTATAGGCCGCCAGATTTGGCCGTTTTCATGACGGTGATGATTTGTTTGTCCAGCTCCTTCGCCACCTTTTCTGTCTCTGGATTTTTCGGAAAGTAGCGTAGCGCATAGGTTGGCAGGTAGGTCATCAGTTTAAGCTGACCATGACTTTCATACATCACGACCTTACACGGAGCGAAGGCGCCAAATTCGGGACTGCTTTGTAGAATTTTTGCGCCCAGAACGAGATTGCAGACCTCATAAATCACGTACGGTGAATTACTCTTGATACCGCGTTCTTGCAGGCCCTGCTGGACATCCAGAGAGCCTACCACGTTCATGTTTTCGGATTCTGCCCCACTGCTGATGCCGAGCTTGATCTGGGCGGGGGTAACACCCTTGTCCACATTGACGACATACAGAGGGGAATCAGTGTTGATTTTAGGCATGCCAGAGACTGGTGCGGCGATCAAGGCGGCATGGGCGATACAGGCGAAACCGGCGCCGGCCAAGCCAGCGCTGAGGCTCGCCCAGAGGGATGGAGAGCGAAACATGAGAGACTCCTCTGGGGCGGAAGGGTAAAGCAATAGAATCGAGTGATATTTACGGCCGGTAACCCGGTACGTTCATTTTGATCCCATTGCTGAGATAGCTCATGAAATATTCCAAATTGCGATAATCCACGCTTTCCAGTTGTTCTGGTTGTGCGCCGACCTTTTTGTCGCATCCTTGCATACGCTTTTGCAGGGTGTTTACCGCTGACCAGGCAGCTCGATACGTTGGGAAGTGAGCACTTTGGCCAACCACGGGGGAAATGATTTGATCACGTAAATACTTGCCGGCGTAGGCTACATGACAGGAGGCACAGGAAAAATTCAACTGGCCGCGCTTCATGAAAAAATACGC
This sequence comes from Acidithiobacillus acidisediminis, assembly GCF_023277115.1. Lineage (NCBI taxonomy): Bacteria > Pseudomonadati > Pseudomonadota > Acidithiobacillia > Acidithiobacillales > Acidithiobacillaceae > Acidithiobacillus > Acidithiobacillus acidisediminis. The sequence continues at coordinate 2,742,270 of NZ_JALQCS010000001.1, read as the reverse complement.
CTTGCCTTCTTCAAATGCTTTGACGGCACCTGGCCCTTTCACCTGCACATCGACGGGCATGCCATTGGAGAGAGAACCGAGATAGGTTTGCAAGGCAATCATGTCTTGACTACCGTATTTGAGTGGCGCTGCGCCATTTTCCTTGCGGCAGGCGTTGAGGCTCATGCCAATGGTAACGACACTTTGGGTTTTGCTGTCGAAAATGGGATATTTTGCGGCTACTCCTTTGCCCCCATTCGGATAACAACTCGCATAGGTTTTGCCATTCTTGAATTTGCTATCCCAGAGCTTCTTCCCTTCAGAGAGGGTCAGATCGCCCGGATTGAACTGCATCGCCTCTTGGTACTGTGCATATAACTGTGGACTGAATGCATAGGCGCCAAGGGCATATTTCTCCAACGGCATGTTAGGGTTTTGCTGTTTGAAATACTCGTGGAATTGTTGCAGCGTCTGTTCCGGACCGACCTTGGTATTGCCCAAGTCCCACCAGTTGACGGCATTGGCAGCTACGCTGTTACCCGCAAGCGCTGCAATAGCAATGGATACGATCCATTTTTTCATTGCGATTTCCCTCCCTTTTATTGGAAATCGGCGCAGTACATGTTGCACTGCGCTCTAAAGACAATATCAGCTCACGGTAATTTTTGACGTTGCACTCCAGGAGCCGTTGGTGTTGTCCTTCCAGGTCATTTTTACGGTGCCGCTTTCCTCCGCGCGCATTTTGAACGCTAGGTAGGGGTTGGCACTGACCGCCGTACTCCAATCGATATCCAACAGTGGCTTGTCGTTGAAGGTGATGGTAACCGTCTGAATGAAATGTGCAGGAATGAGTTTGCCGGTTTTCTTATCTTTCACCAGACCCGTAGTCATGGGATTCATGATCAGGGAGCGGACTTCTACAATATCCCCCTTCTTTGCGCTCCCGGGCATACGGATCATTGGATTGCCAAGTGGTGCTGCCATGGTTATAGCTCCTTGCTAGATTAGGAAATGAGAGAGATCAGCCGCCGCAGCCACCAATGGTGACTTTGACTTCACGGGGTGCCGAGGCCATCAATTCCCCTTTGTTGGTCTTGGCAACAACGCGGACGTGGTCGGTCTTGGCCATCTTGATGCGTTGTTGAATGTACGCTTTACCGCAGGCCGGGGTGAAGGTGAACTGGCTCGCTAATGGGGTGGGGTTATGGTCGACAAATAACCAAACGGTATCAATGTAGTCGTCGGCAGTCATCGGTGAATCCACTTCAATAGTAACCGGCACGGCGCCACCATTTTCGGCAATGGTCGGCGCTTTGAGCGATACCTTTGACGAAACAGGGACACTGGTCTTACCAACGGAATCCGTCATTGCCGCATCCAAAACCTTGGCATCGAAGGCCTTGGCAGGCCATCCGGCGACGTTGTCAGCGAAGGCATTGCCGGCGCGTAACAGGCCAGTGCCAGCGACGGCGGCTACGGCAGCAGCGGTTACGCCAGTGCCGAGAAATTGTCTACGTTGCATTTGCTTCATGAAAATACTCCTCAACGGGTGATTTATTTCAACGACCAGAGATAATCGGCAACCTGTTCCAGCTCTTGATGTGTCAGGACCTTATTTTTCCCAAACTCCGGCATGTTGGCGTAGGGGAATAGCTTTTCAGGATCCGACAGGAAGGCGACCAATTTTTCCTTGGTCTGGAACATTTGCTGAAAGGTCACACCTTTCATCGGCAGGGCCGGGCCAACGTCGCCCGCTTGCGTGCCGCCGGGAAGGGCATGGCAAGCCAGACAATTCCCCTTGGCTCGGTTAAAGGCCAAGGTGCGACCAGCTTCAATATTATTGACCGCTGGGGCAGCACTGGCAGCCGTGGCGACCAATAGTAGGGCGCCAGTCAGACCGGTAAGAATCCCCGCGCGTGTGCGTCTGTGAGCGTTCATAACTACTCCTGTGGTGCTGCCCGGGCTTTTTCCCGGTGCTATCCCCTAGAGCAGTTTTCATGCCAGACCTAAGCCTTCGATCTGGGATATCCTCGTTGCCCTCTCCAAATTCGGAGAGCTTCCTGAACCAGAATCAGAAGCAATTGATATTCAATCAGTTATGCAGAAGAGAGCAATGCAGGGCGAGAGTGAAGCGGGACCTCTGCAGGAGGAACGGCAAGAGTAGGTCCGCAAAAAATCGGACCAAAGCCATGCAGGGGCTGTGCCGAAAGGCACAGAGCTTTTCAGTCGCCGTCAAATCCTTCGTCATCGGGCGCCTGCTCAGCAAGTAACCCCATGTTCTTCATTTTCGTACGCAGCTGTTTGCGGCTGATTCCCAGCAGAACCGCAGCCTGGCTTTGGTTGAAACGGGTCTTTTCCAATGCACCCAGTACGGTTTGACGCTCGATGGCAGGCAGATCGAAGGGGCTGGAGGGATTGCCTTCGCTGTTCGATTCCTGGTCACGAATCTCTGGCGGTAGGTCGCGGCGACCGATACTGTTCTGGCGTGTCAACACCACGCTGCGCTCAAGCAAATTCTCCAGTTGCCGTATGTTGCCGGGCCAGGTGTAGCTCTCCAGGGCGGACAGGGCATCGCTCTCGATCTTTACCTCGGGGCGACCAATCTCGTGACAGATCTTGGCAAGAAAATGGGCCACCAGAGGCGCGATATCCGCGCGACGCTCGCGCAATGGTGGGATGTGTAATGGGATAACATTCAAGCGATAGTATAGGTCTTCCCGAAAACGGCCCTCCTGAATCGCTTGTTTCAGGTCGATGTGGGTGGCGGCCACAATACGCGCCTGCAGACGAATCGGCTGATGCGTGCCGAGGCGGGTGAATTCTCGTTCCTGCAGGGCGCGCAAGAGTTTGACTTGCATTGGCAAGGGCATGTCGCCCACTTCATCGAGGAAGAGTGTCCCAGCGGCTGCAGCTTCCAGTTTCCCCATCTGGCTGCGCACGGCGCCCGTAAAGGCGCCTCGCTCGTAGCCGAAGATCTCGCTTTCCACCAACTCCAGTGGAATAGCTCCGCAATTGAAGGCAATGAACGGCTCATTGCTGCGCGCAGAGGCCTCATGCAACGCACGCGCCACTAACTCCTTGCCCGTGCCGGACTCGCCACTGATGAGGACGTTGGATGGTGCTGGCGCGACCAGATCGATCGTCTCGAGAAGCTGGGTGATGGCGCGACTGACACCGATCAGCCCATGGCGCCGCGGCGTTTGTCGCAGGGGAGGGATTTGACGCCCGCCACGCTCGAGAATCTGGCGAATCAGTGCCAGCAACTCGCCCTCGTCAACGGGCTTGGTCAGGTAGTGTTCCGCACCGGCCTTGATGGCCTCCACTGCCTGATCGATGTCGCCATAGGCGGTGGTGATGATCACCGGAATCGTTGGGCGCAATTCCTTGACCCGCCGCAGTAATTCCACGCCTGGCATGCCGGGCAAACGCTGATCGCTGAGAACGAGTGATGGGTTCTCTGTCTGCAGGCGGTCCAAAGCCTCTTCCGCTGATTCTGCCTCCAGTATGGAGAAGCCCTCCGCCTGCAAGATGGCCACCAACACACGGCGCAGGTTGCGCTCATCCTCCACGACCAGAATTTTTGTATCCATACCACCTCTCAACCCACGTTCAGGAGCCCTGCTCGATGTGTATTGATGCCGGGAAGATAGAGCACGAAACAGGCTCCCGGTCCGTCGTCCTGACTCAATTCTACGCTTCCTTCATGTACCATCATGATTTTGGCAACAACCGCCAGCCCGAGTCCACTACCCTTGGTCTTGCTGGTAACGTATGGCTTGAAGATTTCGCTCTTGCGCGCCTCGTCGATACCCGGCCCGTTGTCGTGCACGCGGATCTGCACTCCGCCTGTGCTGGTCGCGGCGCTGACCTTGATTTCCCCTCCTTGGGCAGGTACTGCATCACAGGCGTTCAGCAAGAGATTGCTCAGTGCCTGGGTGAGCAAGGAACTATCAAAGCTGGCGAATAGACCCGGAGCACAGTCCAAGGTCACGGTGATGGCACGAGCATCAAAATCCGTTTGATGGCGCTGTATGCATCGACGCAAGAAGGTGCAAAGCTCCTGAACTTCCGGGTGTGCTTCATAGCTGCGGCCAAAATCGAGAAATCCCTGCGTCATGTCATAGAGTCGTTGCACCTCTTCTTCGATGATTTGCAGAAATTCTTCCCGGTTGTCGCGATCGTCGTAACGCACTAAATAGCGCGCTGCGCCACGCACGGACGACAGGGCGTTACGAATCTCATGCGCAACCTGGGAAGACATCTGGCCGATGGTGACCATGCATTGCATTGCCTGCTGTCGTTGATGCAACTTGCGTAATTCCAGCAGATGCTCGTATAAGCGCGTTACCATGGAGCGAAACGCGAGTTCAAGACGATGCAGTTCGTCCCGATACTCATCCACCTCTGGCGGCGAAGTGGGGGCGTCGTGAATGCCAAATTGACGCTCCATGGTTTCCATTTCGTGCATGAGGCGCGAAATGGGCCGGGTGATGGCCAAACTAACCATGTACGCGCCAATCAAGCCAATGATGGCCGTGCTGATTCCCAGAAACAGCAAGCGGCTCGTGGTGTGCTCCAGCTTTCGGGCAATCAACTGATGGATTTCCGCAGCGTTGCTGCGCAGCCAAACGGTACCCAGTTGCTGATTTCCGGCCGTAATTGCGGCCGAATACCCATATTTCCTGGGGAGCATTTTCACCCCTGGGAGTGATACACGAACTCCTACCTGGGCCAGGTCGCTGCTGGCAACAATGGTTCCATTACGATTGATAATCAGCACGGCAGAGACGAGGGAGTTGTTACCCCGGACGAGCTTGGCAAGGTGACCGGCATCCTTCAGCAGGAGGGGATTTGCGGCAGAGCTGGCGATACTCTCGGTGAGGTGATGGAGTTCCGTTTGTACCTGACTGGTCAAGTCTTCACGCACCGAGGTGTATAGAAAAACGGCGATCAATAGGTAGATCATGGCCACCAGCAGCACGACCAAGGCCATGCTTTTGCTGCGCCAAGTCAATCGCTGCCACAGGTGTGGGCGAGAGCGGGTCACCGCGTCAGGGGTGTGCTGGAAAACAGAGAGGCTGTCATCGCTGTATGTGGATCTCCTCGAAGCCCGCAGCCGCTAGGGCCTGTCTCGGGAGTGTAGACAAATCAGAGCGAATTTGCTCGCGTTGGTGCTGCGTGATCATCGGACTCGCGATCAGGTTCCATGCCGGCGCTGGACCATCTCGGGCGATGACCTTCCACGTGTCGGGCATCGATGCCGCGAGGCTGTTTACTGTGGCACTACGGACAATTCCCCAATTTGCCTCGCCGCTGCCCAGGGCGGCGAATACGGCGCGCTCCGAATCCACCGGCCACCAGCGCACGGCCTCGCGTCCGGCAAGTTCAGAGACCTTGGCAGCAAGTATATTCTTCGCGCTGCAGTATGGGCTACCGTACGCAATGTGCAGTTGGGCAGAAGGCGTGGTGGCGCCCTCTATCGTGATCAGCGCTAGCCCCGATGAACCTGAACTTGGCAGCAGGGTTGCCAGAGGATGCACGAAACCACGTGCCGCCTGCGTCATCAGCGGGCTCAGGAGCGCGAAGGAATATTGGTGGGCTTTGAGTTGCCGCAAGTATTGCCGCTCATTTTTGGGAATAGAGATTTCAATGGCTCTGCCGGTGACCTTTTCCAGGGCCAAACGCAGTGGCTGAAACAGTTGCTCTGCCATCAATGGGGAGAATGCCGGAGGGATTCCCAGGCGCAAAACTGGGCGCTGAACGCGTGGCGATAAGTCTTCACCATAGAGGTCGGCATAGAGACTGCGTAGAGGCGCGTAGGTGCCGGGAGGAACGGGGGTGAAGCCGACGGCCAGTGCGCGTATGGCCGCCATTGCAGTGGGGTCCTGCTGCGGTAGTTGCAGCAGTGCCCGACGCAGAATTGCGCGCTGTGATGCAGGCACATCGGTTGAGGCAGCGATCAGATCGCCCGGGCCAACGGCGCTGTGTGCAATGACCCGCAGCGTCCCGGCGCGGAGATAGGGCGCGGCGATGTTTTGCGCTACTGCGGTGGCATCGTAAAAACGGGCCGCCACGTCCATCAGGGCGTTGCTGTCGCTCCCTCCTTGCCCGAGTTCGCTCAGTTGCTGTTGCACGCCGGCAGCGTGTAGCAGGGATAGTGGCACCAGGGCCGATGCTGCACAAGCAGGGTTCCCGAGGATGAAAGACTTTCCGCGCAGTTGCAGAACATTGTGAATGGGGCTGTCGCGGCGTACGACGATTACGCTGTACTCCCCGCCCGGAGGAGGAGTCAATCCAGCAAGAGGGATGTAGGGATTGCTGTGCGCGACCTTCAGGTAGGCGATCGGACAGAACAGCACGATCTGTGCTCGTTTTTCTCTCGCCTTCAGGTAAAATTGGCGGAGGTCTGCGCTGAAGCTCAATTCAATCGGTTCGCCCAGTGCTTCCTGCAAATGTGCAGCCAGGGGCTGAAAAGCTGCAAACATCACCGCCGGACTGCTGACCGGAGGCAATAAAAAGCGCAGACTCGCCAAACTTTGCAGGGGGCAAAGCAGTGCGACGAAACAGATGGACAGGAAGAGATAGCGAAACCGCATGAGGTACCAGCTTTCGAGTAACACCCCGCGGTATAAGCAAAAGGGATGCCAGAACGGTATGAGTGATGATCGATTGACCCATTTTACTCCCCGCGGTGACGCGCAGATGGTTGAGGTGGGGGCTAAACCGGTAACCCAGCGGCGTGCAGTGGCGCGCGGGGCGATTCGGATGGCTCCAGACACCTTAGAGCGGGTGCGGGAGGGCACGCTGCGTAAGGGAGATGTGCTGGCAGTGGCGCGGATTGCGGCCATTCAGGCCAGCAAAAAGACGGCGGACCTGATCCCTTTGGCACACCCCCTGTTCTTGACTGGGGTGGAAATTCACTTCGACTTGGATGCGCAGACTAGTCAAGTGTTGTGTGAGGCAGAGGTCCGCTGTCAAGGGCAGACGGGAGTGGAGATGGAAGCCCTCACGGCGGTTACCGTTGCCTTGTTGACCATTTACGATATGTGTAAGGCCATTGACCGCGGCATGGTGTTGGGAGAGATTGGGTTGTCGCGCAAGGAGGGTGGCAAATCCGGTATTTGGGAGCGTGACGGGGGTGCAGGGAAATGACTGAGCGGCGCCCTGCGGCGCCGCTCGGCGGGATTGACAGACTCTTACTTGCCGCGATGCGGCGAGGAGCTGTAGCGCATCATCACGTCGCGGTCTTTCCAGTTGCTCTCCTTCAGAATCTCATCCGGGATCATGTAGCGATCCTGCGGGGCAACATCCTGACATTTTACTACCCGCAACACGTCTCCAAAACCCAATTTGCGCAGCAGGCCATCCTTGTCGGTGGCGCGCACGATCATCGCGTCCTTGAGCAATGCGTAGACATAGAAATTGCCGGGGCGCAGCTTGCCCTCCTTGTCTTTCCAGGTCACGGTAATCCGCGTATGTTCTTTGAAGTCGCTACGATTCATCTGGGCTCTCCACAGGTTTCAAGACAGGATGAACTTATCCGCTTTGTTGCGGGCAGGCAAATAAGCCTCCCTTATTACAAAATCAAAAAAGCTGAGTTGCTTTATCACTGAGGCTCGGCGACCATCATGCCCTTGCATTCGGAGTGGGTGCGCACTCCCTATCATCTCCAGAGAGGTCGAGCAATGGCTACGGTCATGGAATTCGAGGATCACAAGAAGCAGGAAATCAAATACAGCACCTGCTACATGTGTGCCTGTCGCTGCGGTATCAAAGTCACCGTGGAAGACAACAAGGTACGTTTCATCCAGGGAAACCGGAATCACCCCATCAATCAGGGGGTGCTCTGTGCCAAGGGTTCGGCCGGCATCATGAAGCAGTACTCGCCGGGCAAATTGCGCAACCCCTTGCGCCGGAAGCCCGGCACCGAACGCGGCGCGGGAGAATTTGAAGAAATTTCCTGGGATGAGGCCCTCGACGTTCTGACCAAGCGTCTCGAACACATCCGCGCAACGGACCCCGACAAGCTTGCATATTTTACCGGTCGTGATCAGATGCAGGCCCTTACCGGCCTGTGGGCACAGCAGTTTGGTACGCTCAACTGGTCCGCGCACGGCGGTTTCTGTTCCGTGAATATGGCAACGGCCGGGTTGTACATGCTCGGTCATGCTTTTTGGGAGTTTGGTGATCCGGACTGGGATCGCACCAAGTACTTCATGCTCTGGGGTGTCGCTGAGGACCATTCCTCCAACCCCATGAAGATCGGGCTGGAAAAGCTCAAGCGCAACGGTGGCAAGTTTGTCGGCATCAACCCCGCACGTACCGGCTACCAGGCCATTGCCGACGAATGGGTGCCTATCCGTCCAGGTACCGATGGCATGCTTGCCCTCTCTATGGTGCATGTGCTGTTGCAGAACGAGCAGTTCGACTGGGATTTCCTGTTGCGCTACACGAATGCACCTTTCCTGGTGGTGAATACCCCGGGGCAGAAGGGCGATGGTCTGATCTGGCGCGATGCGGAAGGACACCCCATGGTTTGGGATCTGGAGCAGAACGCCTTTATTGATGGTATGCAACCGGGGGTCAAGGCTGCCCTGTTCGGCGAGTTCCATACGCCTGATGGGCGACCAGTGCGGACCGTGATGTCGATTCTGGCCGAGCGCTATCTCGACGAACATTATAGCCCGGCTAATGCCAGCAAGATTACCGGTATCCCCGCCGAGACTATTGAGCGCTTGGCGCTGGAAATGGCCCATGTCGCGTTCAAGGAAAGCATAGAGATTGCGGTAGAGTGGACCGATTGGGCGGGGCGCAAGCACGACAAGTTCATTGGTCGCCCAGTATCGATGCATGCCATGCGCGGCATTTCCGCGCATTCCAACGGCATGCAGGCGGCGCGCGCCATTCATCTGGTGCAGATCCTCCTGGGTACCATCGACTGCCCCGGTGGTTTCCGTGCCAAGGCGCCCTATCCCAAGCCGGTGCCGCCGCCCAACAAGCCGGCGCAGCACAGTGCCCCGAACACCCCGCTGAAGTCGTTGCCGTTGGGTTTTCCCACCGCACCGGAAGATCTGGTGATCGACGCCGACGGAAAGCCGAAGCGTATCGACAAGGCCTATTCCTGGGAGGCACCGATCGCCAATCACGGTCTCATGCACATGGTGATTACCAACGCCGTGAACAAAGACCCCTACGGCATCGATACGCTGATTTTCTTCATGGCCAACATGAGCTGGAATTCCACCATGAATACGGCCAATGTGCAGGAAATGCTCAAGGCCAAGGATGAGGATGGCGAGTACAAGATCCCTTTCTTGGTGGTCATTGACGCCTTCCATTCCGAGATGGTCAATTTTGGCGATCTGATTTTGCCGGATACTACCTACCTGGAGCGCTACGACTCTATCTCTTTGTTGGATCGGCCGATTTCCGAACCAGATGCAATCTGCGACTCTATTCGTCACCCAATCCTCAAGCCGGATCGCAATGTTCGGCCTTGGCAGGACGTGATGGTGGAATTGGCGGGGCGCCTCAAATTCCCAGCCTTCACCAAGGAAGATGGCACACCCAAGTTCAGTGGCTATAAAGATTTTATTGCCAACTTCGAGCGCGCTCCCGGCATTGGCTTCCTTGCAGGCTGGCGTGGCAAGGGTGGAGAGACGCACCTGCGCGGTGAGCCGAATCCCAATCAATGGGATCGCTACATCGAAAATCAGGGCTTTTTCCAGTATCACCTGCCGAAATCGCAGCGCTTCTATCGTTTTGCCAACAAGGAATATCTGGAGCTGGCGCAACGGGTTGGCTTCAACCCGACAGCGGATCCGATCGTGATCGAGCTGTATTCCGAAGCCTTCCAGCGTTTCCGTTTGGCGGGACAGGGTCTCTATGATGGTCCCATGCCCAAAGACCCCGTCGACCGCGAGCGGTTGGCGACGTACTTTGATCCGTTGCCGGATTTCTATGAGCCCTTGGAGCAGCAGCGTATCGACAAGAAGGAATATCCCTTCTTTGCCGTCAACCAGCGGCCAATGATGATGTATCACTCCTGGGATAGCCAGAATGCCTGGCTGCGTCAGATCATCGCGCAGAACTATCTGTACATGAATCGCCAGCGGGGCGAGCAAATGGGCATCCAGGACAAGGGCTGGGTCTGGGTGGAAAGTCACAATGGCAAGATTCGCGTTCAGGTCAAGCTGATTGAGGGTTGCCAGGAAGACACCGTGTGGACTTGGAATGCGATTGGTAAGCAGTCGGGTGCCTGGGGCCTCAAGCCTGATGCGGCGGAGGCGACGCGAGGCTTTCTCATGAATCATCTGATCTCCGAGTTGTTGCCGCCGAAACAGGGCGAGCGGCGACTGACCAATTCGGATCCAATCACTGGGCAGGCCGCTTGGTATGACCTGATGGTCAAGATCTATCCTGCAGCGCCTGGTGAGGAGGGCACTTGGCCGACCTTCCCAACGATGAAGCCGTTGCCCGGTGATACTCCCGCGCCCGATGTGTTGCGTTATCACACCCACGAACCCGTCAATCTCAAGTCCTGAGTAGGCAAGGAGCATTTCATGAGACTGGGATTAGTTATTGATCTTGACACCTGCGTTGGCTGCCATGCCTGTGCGGTGGCGTGCAAGGAATGGAACACCAGTGGCACCACGGCGCCACTCACCGACTATAACCCCTACGGTGCCAAGCCGTCTGGGGTCTGGTTCAACCGAATTAGGCACTATGAGATTGGCGATTATCCGTATAACAAGACGGTGAACTTCCCAATGTCGTGTATGCACTGCGAAAATGCCGAGTGCGTGACGGTCTGCCCGACGGGGGCCAGCCACAAGCGTCCAGAGGATGGCATAGTGCTGGTGGATCAGAGCAAGTGCATGGGCTGCAATTACTGCTCTTGGGCATGCCCCTATGGTGCACGTGAACTCGATCGTGTGTCCGGAACCATGAAAAAGTGTACCCTGTGTATCGATCGGATCTACGACATGGAGATTCCGGAAGAAGAGCGGCAGCCCGCCTGTGTGCTGACTTGCCCCGCGCACGCGCGCATGTTCGGTGACTTTGACGATCCAGAGAGCCCAGTCAGTCGAGCGGTGCGGGAGCGTGGAGGTTATCAGCTCATGCCCGAGTTGAACTATGACCCAAGTAACCACTACCTACCGCCACGCGTGCATGCCCCAATTCCGACGGAAGGCCTGAAGAAGAAGGCCGCCGGGAAGGTGAAGGAGTGGGTCAATCGCGTGGTAGAGCGCTAAGGAGACAAGGCATGCATCCGGCACTGGCAGTTATCTTTCTTACGCTTTTTTCTGGTGGTGGCTTTGGCCTGATGGCCCTCATCGCCATTGTCAATGATCTGCACATTGATGGCGGATTGAACCCCGTACAGACACTGGTTGCAGTGATCCTGTCGCTGCTGTTCGTGACCATCGGCATGCTTTCCTCGACGGCGCATTTGGCCAATCCCAAGAATGCCTGGCGCGCCTTCACGCGTTGGCGTACCTCTTGGCTAGCCCGCGAGGGAATTTTTGCGGTGGCCTACTATCCCTTCGCCTTTGCTTATCTCCTTTGGGTATTCTTTGCCGGGCGGCCAGAGGCTGATGTAGGCCTGGTCCTTGCCAGTATTGCGGGTGTGCTCGGTCTGATCACCATATTCTGCCAAGGAATGATCTACGCTGTCTTGCGTACCATTCGGCAATGGAATACCGCATTGGTGCCCGCGAATTTCTATGCCATGGGTCTGGCCACGGGTGCTACCATTCTGGCGGCCATTCGTCTGGTCACGGGAGAAAGCGCCGGGGTTTTCATCGGCATCGCCATTGCCCTGATTGCCGCGGTAGCGATCATGAAAGGGATCTATTATTTCTGGATTTCTCGACCTGCTGGCCCAACCATCCGCACCGCCACCGGTTTCAATCGTTTTACGGTCCGCATTCTGGATCAGGGTCATACCTTCGGAACTTTCCTCACCGAGGAGTTCGGGCATACCCTGCCGCGCGAGAAATCGCGGGCGATCAAGCTGCTGATGTACCTGTTCGCCGTGATCGTCCCCATCATCGCCCTCGCCATCGCTCTCAGCGCGACGTCCGCCGCAGCGGCGATCGTCGCCGCTGTCTCGGTGGTCTTCGGCATTGGCGTAGAGCGTTGGCTCTTCTTTGTCGAGGCACAACACGTAGTGAATCTATATCATGGGCGTCAACGCTGCTAGTCCACATTCATCAGCCCTGCACGGTGATGATCGTGCAGAGGCTGGTCTGTGGGATCGCTTCGGTCGCCGCATCAGTTATCTGCGCCTCTCCCTGACCGAGCACTGCAATTTCCGTTGCCAATACTGTAGCCCTGCAACGGGTACACCCTTCTTCGAACACCAGGACCACCTGCGACCCGATGAGTTGCAGCGCATTCTCCAGATCTTCCACGGCTTGGGATTGCAGCATCTGCGCTTCACCGGCGGCGAGCCGCTGATCCACCCACATTTGCTTGCCCATGTCGATTTTGCCCGTCAACTAGGGATCGGAAAAATTAGTCTGAGCAGTAATGGTTACCTTCTCGATCGCCTGGCGGCAAAGCTCGCCCACGCCGGCCTGAATAGCATCAACATCAGTCTCGATACCTTGGATGAAAAGGTGTTTACTCAGGTGACCCGTGGGGGTGATCTGAAGCGGGTCTTGCGGGGCATAGACGCGGCGATCGAGCACGCCATTCCGCGTATCAAGCTGAATGTTGTCCTGCTGCAGCAGGTGAATGCTGATGCCTTGCCACAGCTTGTCGAGTTCGCGCAGCAAAGGGGGCTGGATATTCGTTTCATCGAGACTATGCCCTTGGGGAGTGCCGGGACGGATAGCCAAGATAGGGACTATCTTTCCGCCGCCAGTGCACGGGAGCGCGTGGAGGCGCATTTTGGCACGCTGTTGCCCGTGGCGAGCAGTCGAGACCAGGGGCCAGCGCGTTTGTATGCTTTGCCCGGTGGAACAGGTCGAATTGGTTTCATCAGTCCCATCAGCGAAAATTTCTGCGCCACCTGCAACCGCGTGCGCCTGACTGCTACTGGGCGTTTGGTGTATTGTCTGGGGCAGGAGCAAGGCTTGGAGCTGCGCCCATTGTTGCGTACGGCGGAGGCCTCCGACGCGGACCTGCTCAGGGCGATTCGCGCCGGGGTGTGGCACGACAAGCCGGAACGGCATGAGTTTGATCGTGATCGCCAGCGCTCTTCAAAAATATTTATGATGCGTCTCGGGGGCTAACACAGATTAGAAACGTGCCACACAGAGGTGCTATCATCAGGAAATCTGAATATAGGGGTGGAACAGAGCTATGTACGGCTTCAAAGAGCTAAGCGCGGAGCAATTGAAGGAAATGCAGGAGCAAGGGCATACGTTCACCCTGATCGACGTGCGTTCCCCCGCTGAGGTGGCGCGCGGCATGATCAGCGGCGCGAAGCATATTCCCTTGCATTTGTTGCCCATGAGCATGGCCGAGATTGATAAGGGGGCACCGGTGGTGTTCTACTGTTTGAGTGGGGGCCGCTCGTCCCAGGCTTGCGCCTTCGCTGCTGCGCAAGGGTTCGGGGAGGTCTTCAACCTGCGCGGGGGGATTTCTGGCTGGGCCAACCGGTCGTTTCCCATTGTCTAGATTGGCATATAAGAATATGATGAAATATGCTGAACTAATCAACAAATTAAAATCTTTGCCTTGCTTGGCGGGTAAATCCTGATACATTGATTCGCTGTAGTTTGACTTGAGAGTGGAGGTTGCAATGGTACAAGAAGACAAGCTGCTGGATGCCCGTGGACTGAACTGCCCGCTGCCCATCCTGCGCACCAAGAAGGCCCTGGGCGAAATGAATGCCGGTCAAGTTCTGAAGATCGTTGCTACCGATCCCGGTGCGATCAAGGATTTCGAGGCATTTTCCAAGCAGACCAAGAACCCGCTTCTCGACCAAGCCGAGGCGAATGGCGAGTTCGTGTTCTTCATTCAGAAGGCCTAAGGGCCCAGCGGCGCCAGAGGGTTGCCCTTTGGCGCTTCGAGGAGTGAGTTATGGATGAAAAGAAATTGGCGATTGTCGCCACCAAAGGTACGCTAGATTGGGGCTATCCGCCTTTTATTCTCGCCTCCACTGCAGCCGCTCTGGGTTACAGTGTAGAGATTTTCTTCACCTTCTACGGCCTGCAACTGCTGAAGAAGGACCTTGGACACTTGCGTGTCAGCCCTCTCGGGAATCCGGCGATGCCGATGCCAGTACCCATGCCAACCTTGATGATGGTGCTGCCCGGAATGGAAGGCATGGCAACTTCCATGATGAAGAGCAAGATGAAGGCGAAGGGTGTCGCCAGTCTGGAAGAGTTGCGTGAGCTCTGTGTCGAGGCTGAGGTACGGATGATTGCCTGCCAAATGACCGTTGATCTCTTCGAGTTCGATACGGCTGACTTCATCGACGGAATCGAACTTGGTGGCGCGGCTGCCTTTTTTGAGTTTGCAGGCGAGTCTGACATCACCCTATTCATCTGAGCGGAACGGAACAGGGGTGTGGCGGTCAGACAGATATCGGTTTGCTAATGCTAGCGAGGAGCGAGTAAATGGCGACTTACGCTGAAATGAAAGAAATGTTCGATGAGATTCGGGCGGACTTCCGCTACGATCACGAACTTAACGGTTGTTTGAACTGCGGTATCTGTACCGCCACCTGTCCGTCGGCCCAATTTTATGATTATAGTCCGCGGGAGATCGTCCAGTTGCTGTGGACGGAAAACGTGGAACAGATCTATGACGCCATGCAGGAAAAGATCTGGGCCTGTGCCCAGTGCATGACTTGCGCGGCACGCTGTCCTTTCAAAAATTCCCCTGGTGGGCTAGTGATGATCATGCGCGAAGTATCCATTCGCCATGGTATGCAGTCGGCAAAGGATGTGTTGCGTCCCTTCGGTCGTGTGATGCTGAAGCTGATCACCACCGGTAACCAGCTCTCCCCCGACATGATCCAGCCTGATCATTTCCCGGACTGGGGTCCAAACATTCAGAAGGTGGAAGGTGATCTGCGCGTTCTACGCAAGGCCATCCCGGTGCGCACCTTGCAGACCGTGGAAACCGCTTGGGAAGTATCGCTGAAGACCTCAGTTGAAATGTACACCATTTGGGAAATGACCGGTGTTCTCAAATCTCTCGAAACCATGGATGAAAATCTCTTCGACGTGATCGAAGATTTCATTGATGAGAAGCGTGAGGACTATGAGGACTGGTTGGAAAGTCACGGCGACAACGTTTAAGGGGTGATGGAGATGAGTGAGAACACGACGAGTCAAGGGGTAGCTGGTCACGGCGCCTTTTTCCAGGACACCAACCTGAACGCGCAAGAGGCTGAAGCCGCGACGGCTTGGGTGCGCAATCACGTCGATCGCCGCACTGTGGATCTGGGCGAGCGCATGGACGACATCCGCGAGCACATGTGGGAACTCGAGAAAGAAGGCGAGATCATCGTCCACCGCATCAGCGACGAGCACAAGCCCATCGAGGTCGATACCCTCTTTGGCTGGAAGAAGCGCGTTCCCACCAACCAGCTCTGGCACCACAAGAGCTGCGGACAGTGTGGCAACATCCCCGGCTATCCCACCAGCCTTATGTGGTTTATGAACAAGTTCGGCATCGACTACCTCGATGAAACCGACCAGACCTCTTGCACCGCCTGGAACTACCACGGTTCCGGCATCGGCAATGTCGAATCCCTGGCGGCGGTGTTCCTGCGCAATTTCCATCAGGCCTACGTCTCCGGCAAGCAGCATGGCTTCGAGAACGGCCACTTCTATCCCCTGGTGCACTGCGGCACCTCCTTTGGCAACTACAAGGAGATCCGCAAGTACCTGATCGAATCTGCCGAGTTGCGCGAGAAGGTCAAGAAGATCCTCGGTAAGCTTGGGCGTCTGGTCGACGGCAAGATCGTCATCCCCGAAGAGGTCGTGCACTACAGCGAGTGGCTGCACGTGATGCGCAACCGCATTGCCAGCGATCTGCAGACCATCGACATGAGCAACATCCGCGTCACCGTCCATGCCGCCTGCCACTACTACAAGATGGTGGCGGAGGATGCGGTGTACGACAACAGTGTGCTGGGCGGCAACCGCACCGCGGTGGGTACCTCCACGGCCCAGGCCCTGGGCGCTCAGGTCATCGACTACTCCACCTGGTACGACTGCTGTGGCTTTGGCTTCCGCCACATCATCTCCGAGCGGGAATTCACCCGCAGCTTCACCATGAATCGCAAGATCAAGGTAGCACGGGAAGAGGCGAAGGCCGACGTCATGATTGGCATCGACACCGGCTGCATCACCACCATGGACAAGAACCAGTGGATCGGCAAGGCGCACGACATGAACTACTCCGTGCCGATCATGGCCGATGTGCAGTTGGCGGCCCTGGCCTGTGGTGCGGATCCCTTCAAGATCGTGCAGCTGCAGTGGCACGCCTCGCCCTGCGAGGACTTGGTGGAAAAGATGGGCATCAGCTGGGACAAGGCCAAGGCCGATTTCCAGGAATACCTGAAGCAGGTCGAGCAAGGGAATGTGGAGTACCTCTACAACCCCGAACTCGCTACCAATCAGCAAATCAATATGAAGACGGGTGCTTGAGGAGAACGATCAGTGAGTGCACAAGATACGGTTTTGGTAGTAGGTGCGGGTCCAGCGGGCCTTTCAGCAGCAGCCACGGTGGCTTCCATGGGCAAGAAGGCAGTGATCGTCGAGAAGGAAGACGTCCTCGGCGGCGCCCCCATCATTTCCGGGTATGCCAAGTTGGTTCCCTCTGGCGAATGGGCGAAGGACGCCATTGGCCGCATGGTCAGCCGCGTTGAGGGTGATGGTAACGTCAGCATCCACAAGTCGACCAAGGTTACGCAGCTTGACGGTGAGGCCGGTAACTTTACCGCTACGCTGAGCAATGGCAACAAGGTTGAGGCCGGCAGTATCGTTCTGGCAACGGGTTTCACCCACTTCGATTCCATCAATAAGCCAGAGTGGGGTTTCGGCACGTACGAAGACGTTCTGACCACCTCCCAGATGGAGCAGATGGTGGCTACGGGTAAGATTCAGTGCCCCTCCGATGGTCGCGTGCCAGAGCGCGTTGCTATCTTGCTTTGTGTTGGCTCGCGTGATCGCCAGATTGGGCGGGAGTGGTGCTCCAAGATCTGTTGCACGGTATCTGCCAACCTGGCTATGGAAATCAAAGAAATTTCCCCGAGCACGGACGTTTTCATTTACTACATGGACATCCGCACCTTTGGCTTGTATGAAGACAAGTTCTACTGGAAGAGCCAAGAAGAGTTCAAGACCAAGTTTGTCAAGGCGCGTATTGCCGAAGTGACGAAGTCCCCTGATGGACGTCTGCTGGTGAAGGGGGAAGATACCCTGGTGAAACGTCCCATCGTCATTCCGATGGATATCGTCGTGCACGCCATCGGTATGGATCCCAACGCCTTGAATCCAGAGATCGCCAAGACCTTCGGTATTGGCCTGGAGAAGCATGGTTTCATCGATCGTGCCGAGCAGTACACCAACAGCCAGGGCACGACCCGTAAGGGGATCTACACCTGCGGGGCTTCTACGGGACCGGAAGACATTGATACTTCTATCGCCCAGGGCCAATCTGCCGGCTCGCGTGCGGTGGCCGACCTCTACAGCGCTCAGAAAGTGGCTGTTTGATCCTGATGCAAGAAGAGTCCGTCGCTCCCGGCAAGCTGCCTATCGAGCTGGACCATGGCCTGCTCAAGAAATCGTTTTACGAGCTTGAGGAGGCCCTCGAAGGACAACAAGGTCTGTCAGACTTGATCGCCATGCTGGAAGAGAAGGGGCAGGTGTTTCAGTCCGTTCTCTCCGGGGTTGATCAAGGTTTGGATGAAGAGCAGATACGTCGGTTGGTGGAACGAATGTTCACGGCTCGGCGTAAGCTCTGGACGACCTTGGAGGAGCTCGGGCCCCAGCTTGTGGGTTCGGCGATTGCTGACTTGCTACATGGGCACGGCGACCTGAATCAGCGCATGCAGCGTTTTCAGGAGGCGATTCCAGCGCAGGGAAAGGCGCAGCGGGCGTTGCGGGATATGGCGGCGGAATTGTTGCATTTCTCTAGTCCGACGGTCTACCCACTCATGACCCGGTGGGTATGGGATCAGGGTACAAGCTCGGGGGCGGTGCGGGAGTTTGTCCGCGGTGGCGATTATCTATCGGATTTTCCCTTTGGGGAGAGTCCAGAGATGTTCGAAGGGGTGCGAGAGTGGATGCGGCAAGGCTTGTCGGAGCTTGGAGTATATCGCGATCTCCCCTATCTCATCGATGTTCTCCTGGCGTATCAATACTCCCAATACTTGCGGGCCATGGCAGAAGGGTTTCTGCGCTCGGACTTTGGCGGGCAATCGGATTTCATTGAGCAAATCCATAAGCTGCTGGGTGTTGAAACGCAGCGGCGGATGGGCGGCTCGCGGATCAAGGGTAACGACGTTCATTAGGTTTCTAATTTAGGAGTTCTTGGTTATGGCTATTCATGAGAAGACACTGATCGATCCCGATCGCATTCTCGAGCACGATCATTTGGTCGTAGATGGCGTGGATGTGTCCGGATCTTGGAATACCATGATCTCCCCTCGTACGTTGGTAGACTACGAGCCGGATTTCGAAAAGATCATCCAGAGCTACGGTGGCGGGGAAAATGTGCATCGCTGCTGGCAGTGTGGTTCTTGCACCAATTCCTGCACGATGTATGCGCAGAATGTGGATTTCAATCCACGCTATTGGATCTATCTGATTCGGCTGGGCTTGAAGGCCGAGTTGATGAAGGACAAGGACATCATTTGGCAGTGCGTTTCCTGTAATAAGTGCACCAACATCTGCCCCAAGGATGTGCGTCCGGAAGGGGTGATGAAGGCCACTGCACACTGGCTGGAAGAAAATGGTTACACCCCGAAGACCCTATCGACGCACTTTGATGAGGAGTTTACGCATCAGTGTCTGGAGTTCGGTCGGATTGAAGATACGGAAGTCATGATGGGCTTCTTCAAGCGTTCCGGTCAGCCTCTGGTGCAGACCTGGATCATCAATTTCGGCAAGAATCTGAGCAAGCACATGCCTCTTGGGCAGTTGGCCAAGATGGGGCTCAACGTTGTGTTCCGTCCCAAGACCAAGTCCTGGGGGCGCACCGGTGAGGTGCTGGCAGAGTACGTCAAGACGCAGAAGGAGGCAGCGCATCATGGCTAAGGTTGCATATTATCCCGGTTGTGCCTTGGAAGGATCAGGCGGCCCGTACGACAAGTCGACACGCGTGCTGGTTAAAGAGTTGGGTCTGGAGATGGAGAATCTCGAGGACTACAACTGCTGTGGCGCGATGGAAGTCAAGAATATTCATCCCATGCTGCAGACCTATATGTCGGCGCGGAACATGGCGATCGCCAGCAAACTGCAGGGCTGTGATACGGTCATGGCGCCCTGCAATGGCTGCTACCGCAATCTGAAGCAGACGGAATACGAATGCGCCACCTCGGAAGAGACGATGAAAACCGTGCAGGATCTGGCCGAGAAGGCGGGTGATCCGGTTTTCGAGAATGATGTACGCACCCTTCATGCTTTGGAGTGGTTCATGGAGGAGGTTGGTCCGGAGGGGATCAAAAGCCGCGTCAAGAAGAGCCTCAACGGTCTGAAGATTGCTAACTATTATGGGTGCATGTATACCCGGCCGCGGCAGATCTTTCCGGAGAAGGATCAAGGCCCAGGTTCGGAATCTTCCTATGCCCCGCATTTTATGGACGACCTGCTGAACGCTGCGGGTGCGGTTGCGGTGGATTTCCCTCTGAAGACGGCATGCTGCGGTGGTGCACACACTCTTTCCGATTCTGATACCTCCACCCAACTGGTCCTGAACATCCTGCAGGCGGCAGAAGATGCCGGCGCAGAAGTCATCGCCACAGAGTGTCCAACCTGTCACTCTGGCCTGGAGATGCATCAGGTCCGCGCTGAGGTAGAGTTTGGCATCAAATCCAACGTCAAGGTGATCTACTTCACGCAGTTGTTGGGCCTGGCCATGGGCTTGTCACCACGCAAAGTCGGTATTCCCGACAATGTCAGTGACTCGATGGACCTCCTTGCCGCCAAAGGTATCGCCTGAGAGCGCAGAGTAAAGGCGCCCCCACTTGGGGGCGTTTTTTTTCGTCGCTGACAACAACGAGGAAAAGGCCATGGAGTGTAACGGTTGTGAATTTCGCGCCGAACTCTACTACGACAAGGAGAGTCAGGTCTGGGCGCGACGGGAGGACGATGGTACCCTCACCGTTGGCATGACTGACATTTCTCAATCCATCGCCGGCAAGATTTTGCACGTTCGTGTGCGCCGCCCCGGCACCCGTCGGCCGATTGGTAAACCCGTCGCCACCATTGAGAGTGGCAAATGGGCAGGGCCTGTTCCCAATGTCTTTGATTGCATTATTGACCTGGCAAACGAGGACGTTCTCGAAGACCCCAATCTGCTGAATATCGAACCCTACGAAGCGTGGATCGCCCGCGTGCGTCCAGTGGCCAGCCTGGAAGTCGCCCTGAAGGATATGGTTACGGGAGAGGCGGCATTCGAGATGTACAAGGCGCGCTGTCTGCGCGATGACATTCACTGCGAGCGAGGTATGCGATGAGTAGCCACTACCTGGAGGATGGAGACGAAAAAACGGTCGTCATTGTCATGACCAGTGGACCAAGCACCGCGCATCGTTGTGCAACGCCCTTTTATCTTGGTTCCTTGTTGTCATCCATGGATGCAGAGGTTAAGATTTTTTGCACCATGGAAGCGGTGAAACTCATGGAAAAGGGTGTTGCCGAGAACATGGCAGCCATGGAAGGCGGCAAACGCATCATCGATTTCATTCGTGATGCCAAGAATGCGGGCGTAGAACTATATGTGTGTCGTCCTGCGTTGCCGGGTTATGCCATGGAAGAGACGGGTCTGATCGATGAGGTCGACCATATCGCTTCCGCTGGGGATCTTGCCGATCTCATACTATCGGTAGATCGCTTGTTATTTTTCTGAGGGATCCGTCCCTGACTGTTTATTTCCGTACACCCCAAGGAGGGCAATATGGGTACCGTTCGTGGTTGTGAAATTCCAGAAGATCTGATGTATAACGTTGAAAACAACGTATGGCTGCGCAAGGAAGATGATGGCAGCGTCACCATTGGCATGACGGCTTATGCCTGTGCGTTGGCGGGTCAGATCGTCTCCTATACCCCGAAGGCTGCTGGAAAGGACATCAAAAAAGACAAGTCTGCTGCCACCGTAGAATCTGGAAAGTGGGTGGGCCCTCTGAAGAGCCCCGTGAGTGGTACGGTAACCGAGAGCAATGAAGAAGTGGCCAAGGACCCTGGCCTGATCAACAAGGATCCTTATGGTAGCGGTTGGGTCGCCAAGCTGAAGCCTGCGGATTTTGATGGCGATGCCGGTGATCTGAAAACCGGGGCCGATGCCTTGGCGGCATTTGAAGAGAAGATGAACGCCGACGGCTTTGGCGGCTGCTGATTTCGGTCCGGTCATCCTCAGCGGCTGCCGCGGCAGCCGCTGTTCCCATTTTTCTAGCGCAGGACGGACGAGCTCATGAATCCATGGTTGGACGCTGTATCTCAGGTTGAGGCCCTTGAAGACCTGCACCTCGACTCCAGACTGGTAACGTCGATGCGTGAACGTTGGCAGGGACTGTCGGGAAGCCAGGTTGGGCGAATCAATTTCTATACGCCATCGTTCCGTCACCACGAGACGTCAGAGTTGTCTACCACCAGCTGTGGTAAGAATGCCTTCCCGGCCATTTCCATTACCGGCGGCGACTGCAAACTGCAGTGTGATCACTGCAAAGCAAAAATTCTCGAACCGATGATCCCCGTGCGCTCTCCGGAAGAGCTTGATCGCTTGGTCGATCAGATCGTACTGGATGGCGGACGCGGGTTATTGTTATCTGGCGGATCTGACCATCAAAACGTCGTTCATTATGAACCGTATTTCCCCACCGTCAGTAAGATCAAGGCGCGCTATCCAGACCTGCAGATTGCCATGCACACCGGCATCGCGACGCCAGAATTTGCCCGCGGTATGGAAGATGCGGGGGTGGACGTGGCCATGATGGACGTCATTGGTGCGCAGGATACCATCTCCCAGGTCTATCATTTGCGCCGCAGTGTCGATGATTTCGAGGCAGCGCTGGAGGCGCTGGTCGCCACCAAGATGAAGGTGGTACCGCACATTGTCATTGGCTTGCACTACGGTGAGATGCTGGGGGAGTGGAATTCGCTGGAAATTGTGCAGCGTCATCTGCCCAGCGCTTTGGTCCTGGTGGTGATCATGTCCCAGTATGCCAGCCAGAGTCGGCCTTTCGCGACACCCCCCAGCGCCGAGGTTGGTAAGTTCTTTATGGACGCTCGCGCCACTTTGCCCGATACCCCGGTATTGCTGGGTTGCGCCCGTCCCGGCGGAGTACATCGCTCCGAGACGGATAGCTACGCCGTGATGGCGGGCCTGAACGGGATCGCCTTTCCCTCCGACGGGATGCTTGCTCTGGCCAAGCACCTGGACCGTGATGTCTTCGTTACCCCTTCCTGTTGCTCCATGATCGTGGGGGAAGAAGTCCTGGCCTTGGGTGAGGAATCAGGGGCCATTCCTCTCGATCATATTCCCGCGGCACCGAAGCGTCGTCCCGCGTTGCGCGATATTCCCATTGTCGTGACCGCCTGAGCGGCACGCCGTTATGCAAGGGCGGGAAAAGGGGCAGCGGGGCGCTGAGGCGCGTTGGTCGGTTATCGATACCGGCCTGCGCGACGCGGACGAGAACATGGCCCTCGACCATGCACTGGTCGCTGCCGTGGCAGAAGGCGGTTGCTCGCCGATATTTCGTTTCCTGCATTTCCGCGACTGCGCCTTGCTGGGGCATCACCAGTCGCCGCAACAGGAACTGGATCTCGCCTTTTGTGCTGCGGAAGGCGTGGCAGTGCAGCGGCGCCTGACGGGCGGCGGGGCGATCATTTTTGATCCGACCCAGCTCGGTTGGGAATTGGTCTGCCGGCGCGAAGACTTGCCCGCTGGTGACATGAGTTTTCTCGCGCAAGAGATTTGTGAAGCGGCGGCCTTGGGGCTGCGCCAGCTGGGCGTGGATGCACAATTCCGCCCGCGCAACGACATTGAGGTAGGTGGGCGCAAGGTTTCCGGTACGGGCGGGATCATCGATGGCAAGGTCGTCTTGTTTCAGGGGACGGTGCTGATCGACTTGGACATTCCGCGCATGCTACGGATTCTGCGCGTGCCGGCAGAGAAGCTGAACGCCCACGCCATACAGTCCGTCGCGGAACGGGTGACCAGCTTACGCGCCTTGCTCGGACGCTTGCCGGCGAAAGAAGAGGTGAAGTCGGCCTTGTTGCAGGGTTTCCGCGACTATTTTTCCTGGGATCTACAGGAGGCGCCCCTCCCCGTGCAGGTGGAAAGTCACCTGGCTGAGGCGCTGGCCACAGTGCGGGATCCGGAATGGTTGCAGTTGCAGGATCGCCCGCAGAGCGAGCAACCTTTCTTGCAAGCGGTTCACCGCGGTACTGGTGGCACCCTACGCAGCGAACTGCTCTGGGACGCGCGGGGAAGACGTATCCGCCAGATCGCTTTCAGCGGGGATTTTTTTATACAACCGCGGCGTGCAGTCATTGATCTGGAGGCGGCCTTACGGAATAGCCACATTGATGATCTGCCGCAAATCGTCGAGCGTTGGTACCAGGATACCTCGGTTGATGCCTTAGGCTTGGTGCCGCAGGATTTTGTCACCGTCGTGCTGGAGGCGTTACCGTGCGCATGATCGATTGTGACGTTCTGGTAGTCGGTGTTGGCCCTGGTGGAGCAGCGGCGGCGCGGGCCACGGCGGCGGCGGGGTTGCGTACCCTTGCTGTTGATAAAAGAACAGAAATCGGCTTGCCGGTACAGTGCGCAGAATTTGTGCCGATGCCTCTGATGCGCACGGTTCATGAAACCCTGTCGCGGGTGCAGGAGGTGAGCGGCATGCTGACCTTCTTGCCATCGGGGAGTAGCGAACATTCCGAATTTCCTGGGCTCATGATCGACCGTGCGCGCTTTGATCAAGGACTCGCCCAGATGGCGGAGGATGCCGGTGCCGAGCTCTGGCGGCAGACCCAGTTTCGCTCCTGGGATGGCGAGATCGCGCAAATCCAGCATCAGGGCGAAATGATTGCCGTGCGACCCCGCTTTCTGCTGGGCGCGGATGGGCCACATAGCGCCGTTGCTGCGGCCCTTGGCCTGCCAGATCAGGCGGTCGTCTTCACGCGGCAATACACCGTGCCCCTCTTGCAGCCTTATCAGGACACCGACATTTTTCTGTCCGATGCCTTCCCCGGCGGATATGCTTGGCTGTTTCCCCGCGGGCCGGTGGCCAACCTGGGTCTGGGGGCAGATCGACGCTTCGAGAGCAATCTGAAGGCGCCTCTTGCTACTCTCCATGAGCAGATGCAGGGCCGCGGCATTGTCGGCGCCGAGATTCTCGGACGTACCGGCGGTGCCATCCCCGTCGGGGGCATTCGTCCGATGGTCCATGACCGCGCCCTGCTGCTGGGGGATGCGGCTGGCCTGACCCATCCGATCACCGGGGCAGGAATTCCGGCGGCAGTAATCAGCGGCGCCGCGGCGGGGGAGGCAGCTGATGCCTGGCTTGCTGGTGATGGTGATGCCCTGGAAGAGTATGCGGAAGATATGACGGACCAGTTTGGTCCTGCTTTGCAGCGAGCGGTGCAGCGCCGTAGCGCGTTGGAGGCCGTGTGGCGGAAGCCGGCGGCGCAGGAGGATCGCGTCATGCGGTCTGGATGGATTGCCTTTGAGGAATATTTTGCCGCCTGAGGGCGGATTGTCGAGGAGGATTTCACATGAGTGCGGTAGCCCCGGAAACCAATCAGCCCTTGAACTTTTACCGGCCGGACTATTTCGTCAAGACGCCGGCCATGCGTTCTCCCGACTATGTGCAGTTGAGCACGGCAGCTGCGATTACCCTGGGACTCGTCCCTGGCGTCATGCACCGGACCAGTTGCACGCATTGTCTGAATCTGCTCATGACCTACCCGGAGGGTTGTCGGGCCAACTGCACCTACTGTGGTTTGGCGCGGCACCGGGAAGAAAGCCGGGATTATGCCGACCGTAATTTCATTCGCGTAGACTGGCCGACGGTGCGGGTAGATGAGATGCTGGAGCGCATCGCGGCGAATAGCGATAAGGGCCAGTTTGAGCGCATGTGCATCAGCATGATCACCCATCCGGACTCGGATTATGACACGCAGGTCGTGCTCAAGCGCTGGATGGAAGCGGCACCGCACATCCCAGTCTCGATCCTCTCCAATCCGACGACCATGGAGAAGCAGGATCTGATTACGCTGAAGGAGTTGGGCGCCGACATCTTCACTGTGGCTCTCGATGCCGTGACTCCGGAGATCTTTGAGCGCACCCGCGGCAAGACAGTACAGAGCCCGCACTCCTGGGACAAGTACTGGCAGGCGATCGAATGGGCCGCGGAAATTTATGGACCGGAGAAGTTTGGCGCGCACCTGATCTGCGGTATGGGCGAGACGGAGCAGGAAATTCTGCAGGTCTGCCAGCGCATGAAGGATATGGGTGGTCACAATCATATGTTCGCCTTCTTCCCAGAAAAGGGGTCGATGATGGAAGATTGGGATCCGGTGCCGCAGGACCAGTGGCGGCGCGTGCAGTTGGGCCGCTTCCTCATCGATTATGCCGGTGGGCGCTTTGAGGACATGAGCTTTGACGAGTATGGTCGGGTGGCAGACTTTGGTTTCCCCCAGGCCGAACTGGAAGACATCATCGACTCGGGCAAACCCTTCCAGACCTCTGGTTGCCCGGGCAAGGATGATGAGGAAGTGAGCGCCTGCAATCGTCCCTATGGCGATTCTTCGCCCTCGGACATTCGTTCTTTCCCTTTCGCCCTCAACAAGCAGGACGTGGAGATCGTGCGGCGCCAGATGCGTCTGCAGGAACTGCAGTTCCCCGGCTGAGCGGGATCCTACAGAGTTTGGCAGGACAGGGGGCCGCTGGCCCCCTTTTCCGTGTAAAATTAGCATGTCATGATAAGCAATATAATGAAATCGCAGTATTTTCTCCTTTGATCAAATCGCAAAAAACTTTGATTGTGACAGTTCTTGCAACACTTTGACCTATCCGCCACAATCGGAGCACGTTTTGACAACAGAGGGCGGAGAAGTGAAAAAGAAATCCGGAATAGTAGGTCTTGCAGTTGCTGCAGCACTTGCCGCAGCAGGTTTCTCGGGTAGCGCCTTTGCCACCGATGGCTACCAGTTGATTGGTATTGGTCAGTACGCTATCGGCATGGGTGGGGCTGTTGTGGCTGCGCCCGATGATCCCTTGTCCGCCGCCATCAGCAACCCAGCTGGACTGGCGTTGATGCATCCGCAAGCGGCTTTTTCTGCGGAAGTTTTCAACCCAACACGCAAGACGAACATGGGTTTTGGGGAGATTGGTAGTCACAGTAACGTATATGGTGTCCCAGCAATTGGCTGGGTAGCGCCGGCGTTTGGTGACGGTATTGTGTTCGGTGGCGGTGTGTATGGAACATCTGGTTTAGGAGTTAACTATCTCCAAAATGTTGCTCCCAATCCTCAGGGCCTTCCTTATGGTGGATATGCCCAAGCCTATAGCAGTATCACTTTCATTCAGATGGCTCCGTCCATTGCAATGAAGGTTAACTCGCACCTAGCAATTGGTGCCTCGTTGAACATCGCTGCCGAGCAAGGCTCTTTTCAGCAGACTCTTACTCAGTTTGCCCCAGCCACAGTGGTTCAGCCTGGCGTTGGTTCCTTCAATACGGTGGTTCCTGTAACGTCCGGAATCAACTTGTCCACCCCTTCATGGGCTTATGGTGTCGGATTAACGTTAGGGGCACTTTACAAGGTCAACGATATGGTAACCTTGGGAGCGGCGTATAAATCACCCATGATCTTTACGCCTATGACGTTTCAAGGGGGAGCACAAGTTGCCCCCAACGGTACGCCTGGTAACCCAGGTCAGTACAGTGGCCATCTAAATTATCCACAGCAGATCGCCTTGGGTCTGGCTATTCGTCCCACACGTCAGTGGCTGGTCAGTGTCGAGGGACAATGGATTAACTGGCACAATACTCTGAACACCTTCAATATTTATGGACCTTGGCAAGGCACGAATGTTGAAGCACTTCCCCTGAATTGGCGCAATCAGTGGGTTGCCAACATCGGCACGCAGTACGACCTTACGAATTGGTTGCAGGTTCGGGCGGGTTATACGTGGGGCTCCAATCCGGTGCCAAACAATAGCGCCGCAATTGCCTCAAACACCATTTTCCCGGCCATTGTGCAAAATGCAATCACCTTTGGTGCGACCCAGAAGTTGGGTATGGGTTGGAAGTTGACTGAGGCCTATATGCATGCCTTCAGCAACACAATGACCGGAGAGCCCGGTTCGGCACCTTTTGCTCCTGGCGATCCACTGCAGGCCGCTTCGTCGACCCTCGGCGAAAACTCTTACGGGCTACAGGTCGGCTACGAGTTCTAAGACTATACCCCTCCTCAAGGGTACAGGGGCGACGAAAGTCGCCCCTTTTTTATTGGATGTCCTAGCGCTCGGGCTTGCATCTGAGTCCTCTAGGCCAGACACTAGGCGGCGACCGATAGCGAGAGGTGTCCATGAAGACCATTCCCATTGCCGATGTCAGCAGTATCAAAAATGAACTCAACAAGTACAAGAAGGGCAAGAAGCTCGAAATTCCCCGCTTCAATCAACTCGCGCGCATGGCCTACTTGGGTCGCTTGGTAATGACGCCCCTGGACCCCGAGGACCTGTCCTGCCAGTCCTACCTGGTGCATGTACAAGAGCCGCAAGGCTTGGCGGCGCACTTCATTGATTTGGACGAAGACCTCCTCGATGCCATTCTGATCCTCGATGGGGAACAAGCCCAGGCCATCGCTGCCATCCTACAGCAAGGCGTGCAGGATCGTGCTCACTGGCATGAAGAGCTGAACCAGCGCGATTTCTATTTTTCCTCCTTCTACCGGCCCAAGGAACGCGCCGAGTAACGGTTTCTGTGCCAGTCCTGGGAACGATGGAGCGGCTGCGCTGGCTTGACCTCGGCCATCTTTCCGCCAGCGCCCTGCACCAAGCCTATCAAGCATTGGCCACGCTGCGGCGGGCGGAGGATCCCAGTCTTCTGGTGCTGGCAAGTGCCGAACCCCATCTCAGTCTGGGTGCCTCGCAGGTGGCAGGGCTGGAGCTGGATCGTGATGCTTGTGCCTCGTCTCTGCCGATTATCCAACGGCCCATTGGCGGTGGACTGGTCTGGGTGGAGCCCGCGCATCTGAACTATTTTCTGTTGGTCACGCCGACTGCCCAGCGGCGCCGTCCGGAACAGTTGCTGGCGGCCATTGCCCCAATAATTCAGGCAGTGCATGCGCATTTTGGTATATCCGTTGAACTTGCCGCGGAGCAAGAATTTCGCTGTCGGGGGCGACGGATCGGGAGCACCGGTGCGGCGAGTATCGGCAACAGTTTGGTGCTCGCTGGGAGTTATTTGTTGCACACCGACTGGGTGGGCTTCGCCGACCGGGTGGCGGCACCATCCAGGGGCTTTCGCGCCACCCTCCGGCAAGCCTTATCCGCCTCCCTGACCAGTTGGGCTGAAGAACGGCAAATAGCAGTGCCTGCCCATACCCGGATCAAGCAGGTTTGGCAGGAGCAGTTGCAGACCCAGAGCTGGCAGGTCATGGAGGGGGCACTGAGTGGCGCGGAACGTGCGGCCATGCTGCAGGCAGAGCTGGAACCGGTAGACTGGGAGGGAGGCGGGCGCCGGCGCGTGGCGAATGGGATCAAACTACGCGCTGGGGCTTTTCTCACGGAAAGACACTGGCCCGACGGCTGGCTGCGGGTATGGACGGAAGATGGTCGCTACCGCGCAGTGGAGAGTAACGTCTTGCCAGGGGAAATCTGCCGGGCTCTGGTGGGAATGTCGGCGGATTCACCGCAACACAGGGCGCTTTTTGCCAGAGTTCTGGGCGACGCTGCGGAGCATTGGCAGCGGCGTCTGCACGAGCTTACCGTGTGGACCGATCAATTGTGAACAGGAGAAACCGATGCCAACGATCCAAGACCGCCTACGCAAGCGATTGATCTGGATGAGTACGGACGAGGAGATGCTGAGTGCGGCGCGTGCCGCTTTGCCGCCCGAATGGTCACTGACTGCAGCACTTGCGGTTGAGGAATTTGACGACTGGCAGGAGATCCTCTTGCATCGCTTTCTGATGTTGGACCTGGACGACCCGGCGATCGACCCTGCGATTATCGACGAAATCCGCCGCGAGCATCAGCTCAACATTCCGATCTTTTGCTATGGTGGCAGCGAGGAACAGCGCCTCGCTGCGCGTTCGGCGCGGGCGGACCGCTTCTTCGAAAAAGAGGAAATCCTGGCGCGATTACCCGAATTTCTGCGCCAGTTCTCTTGGTAAGTGTCGCTGCCCACCCGTGGGTGGGCAGAACGCAAGTTCAGCCGACGTGGGCGTGGGCTTCCGTATCGAGCAGGAGTTCGTGGCTCTCGCTCTGGCCTTCGTTGCTCGCCGTCAGGGTCGCAACCCGCACCCCAGCATTCTTGAAGGTCAGCTCGTAGGAGAACATGCCGGGCAATTCGATATTGCTCTCCTTCAGGGTCTTGCCTTCACAGCTCAGGGTAACCTTGGCGCTGCCTTGGCCTTCGAGCATCGCCTGAATCCGGAAGGGATGACCTACCACCCGGCGATAGACCTGTGGGTCGCGGTTCTGGTTGTACTGCAGGTTGTTGAGTTTGACCATCTTGACGAGTTTCGTGCTCATGAAAGCCCCTTTTCCGTGCATAAAATCCATTATGGATATCAGTGGGTAAAACACCCGTATCCTAGACGAAGTGGGGGAAAAAGGGTAGGTTACTCGTTCAGGCGAGAGGAGTTGTTATGCACGATAAGACCCTAGCGCTGGCGCGCTTGGACGAGGCGCAGGCACATATCGAGGCCCTCGGGCGAAGTGCAGATCCAGGTAATTTTTCCGCCAGTGTGGCGCAAGGCACCGAAATCGCGCGGGAATTGCTGCAGATTTTACTGGTGTCAGAGCGCAAGGACTTTGCTGCCGATGCGGATCTGCTCACGCTGTGGAAAACGCTGGTGAAGGGGCAGCCACATTGGAATACCATTCGCGACAATTGTCGCGAGTTGGTGTACTACCAGAATTGCCTAGACCTGGGGCGCGAAGACGCTCTGCCGCCGCAACCGGAAAAGATGTTGCTGCACACCCTGCGCCATTTGTATCTTTACGCCCGCAGCCATACCGAACAGTCGCAAGAGGATCCATCATGAGTCAGACTCGCCCAGGCGATCATGCCCTGCGCTATATCAGTGAAGAGCCATTTTATCAGCCGGTGGGGAATGAGCTGGGGATCTTCATGGCCGCCTGGGGGCGACGTCTTCCGGTAATGCTGAAAGGGCCAACCGGCTGCGGTAAGACGCGGTTTCTGGAACATATGGCCTGGCGTCTCAAACGTCCTCTGATCACGGTGGCCTGCCACGAGGATCTGACCAGTTCCGATCTGGTTGGTCGTTTCCTGATCGAGGGCGATGAAACGGTCTGGCAGGACGGTCCCTTGACCCGCGCGGTGCGGGAAGGCGCAATTTGCTATCTGGACGAGGTGGTCGAGGCGCGTACCGATACCACGGTCGTCATCCACCCGCTGACCGACCATCGCCGTCATCTGCCCATTGACAAGCTCGGCACGGAAATCACTGCGCATCCCGATTTTCTTCTGGTCATCTCCTACAATCCGGGCTATCAGACTGTTCTCAAGGATCTCAAGCCGTCGACCAAGCAACGCTTTGTGGGGATGAACTTTACCTATCCTCCGGCAGAGCTCGAGGCGCAGATCGTTATGCGCGAGTCGGGGCTGGATGCGGATCGTTCCAGCAAACTCGTGCAGGCTGCTGCCAAGGCACGCAATTTGAAGGATCAGGGCCTGCAAGAGGTGACTTCCACCCGCGCCCTGGTCTATGCCGGCACCCTGATAGCGGCAGGTCTGGCGCCGTTGGAGGCTATCGAGGCGGCCATTGTCAGTCCGCAGACCGATGATCCGGAGTTGGCAATGGCGCTGACGGAAATTTTCCAGACCTTCTTCGCTGCCTGAGGCCTGCGTGTCTGCGGCGACGGAGGAAATCCTCGAGCATCTCGAAGCGGTGAGCTTCGTTGCTGGACGCGATGCGCGTGCCGCATTGCCAGCAGTGGAGCCTCTGGGCGAAGGGCAAGCACTGCGCTACCTGGAAACCGGTCGGGAGCTGTTCTTCTATGATCGTGAGGCGGGCAAGGGCTTCTTTCATGCCACGGAAGGGCTCGTACAGGCGTTCGGCGGTCTCGACCCCTGGTTGGAGCAGGCGCGGGTCTTCCTGACCCAACGCGGGACGTTTCGCGCGGCCGTCGGCTACTTTGAACAGGCTGCGCAGGTGCGCGAGCAGTATGGCCTGGCGGGGGAACAGATCTGGTACGAGGAAGGGGCAGACTGGGTCGCACGTCATGTCGATAGTGCCGCGGCGTACTTCCGCATGCCCATCGCCCAACTCTTCGGCGCTTATGGTGCCGAGGAGTTGCGTACCTTGCTGGCTCCGGCGCGAGAGCTGGCGAAAGGACGACTGGGTCTGGCGAGCTATCTCGAAGGTGCGGTCAAGGTCCGCGCCATTTGTGGTCTGGAAGGGGTTGCAGACTGGGCGCAGCGCGGGCGGGATATTCTTGCGGCTGGCCGTATCCGCGGTGAGGCGTGGTACAAGCTGGAGAGCGACGAGGCGCGCGCCTTCCTCCTGGAGGTGCTGCCGGGCTTTCGTATTGGGCCACACAAGCGCCTCTTTGCCTTGCTCCTGCAGGCCTGGACGGGCTTGCATCTGCCCTTCGAGGAGGGCGACTGGAGCGTGGAGGGCGGGCGCAGCTTTCTCGAGACGGATGGGCGCAGCCTCTTTGTCCCGGCCGTGATGCCGGATCGGGAGGAGGCGGTATTGGCCTTCTACCACACTGGTGCCCACCTCGCCTTTGGCAGTTATGACGACGCTGCCATTCAGGCGCTCTTCCGCGAAATTGGGATGGAGCATCCCCCGTTGGATGCCGATCAGCGCATCACCTGGCGTCCCCTCTTTGCACAATTCGGTCAAGACCTGCTACGTTTTCAGCTCATCTTCGACATCCTCGAGGATCTGCGGGTTGATCTGGCCATGGAGCGGGAGATGCCCGGGTATCTGGCACGCCTGCTGCGGGCGGCAGAGACGCGCAGCGTGCCCCCGGGGGCGGCGGGTGCGTATTGGCGCGAGGCCTTGCAGATCACCTGCGCCGCAGCCGCTGGTCATCTGCCAAGCGAGCTGACGCCATTGTCCACTGCCGTGGCGGGAATTCTCGACGCCTTTCGTCTAGCCCTGGAGCGCTACGCCCACACCGATCTTCCCCCCATTACTCTGGCCGAGCGTGCGGCAGCCTTTTTGCCGGGGCACTCGCCCAATGCTGCCCGGCCGGTCTATCCGCGCAAGAAGTTGCAGAACGATGCCGTGGAAATAGACGCGGGCGGCGAGCTCGGCGCAGCCGGTCATAAGGAAAAGCCGCGCGAGGCGCCGCAGCAGGCAGAGGGCAATGATCCGGATCTGGAAATCCCCCCAGAAGATATTCAGGGCACCGGCGGTCGAGTAGGGGTGGGGATTCCCATGCCCGCCAAGGTCCACGGCAGTGGCCGTGGAGTGCAGGGTCCCAAGGGTGGCTGGCCCTACAAGGAATGGGACTACCGCCAGGAAAAATACAAGGACAACTGGGCGCGGGTGCATGAGCGCAAGCTGCGCGAGCGCGACGAGGCGCGCGCGGTGGAGATCACGGCGGAAAACGATGGCACCATGCGCCGACTGAAGAAGGCACTACAGGCGCAGAAGCCGACGCGCATGTCTCCCCTGCGGCGGCAGAAGGAGGGCGAAGAGCCGGACATCGATGCCGCCGTGCAGTTTGTCGTCGAGCGGCGCGCAGGTCAGAGCCCCAAAGCCAACATCTACCGGCAACGTCGGCCGTTGCAGCGCGATACGGCGGTCTTGCTTCTCGCCGATCTGTCTACCTCGATCATGGCCGAGGCCGCCGACAGCGGCGTGCGGGTGGTCGATCGTTTACGGGCCGCTATGCTGCTCTTCGGCGAGGCCTTGGTCGAAGTCGGGGATCCTTTTGCCCTCTATGGCTTTGCCAGCAAATATCATCAAGAGGTGCTGGTCTACCCGATCAAACGCTTCGATGAGCGTTTTGATGGGCGAGCCAGAGCCGTTCTGGGTGGCCTCAGTGGGCGCCTGGCGACGCGTATGGGAGCCGCCATTCGACACAGCACGCGGCAGCTCCTGCGCAGTCCCGGACAGCGACGACTCTTGTTGATTCTCTCCGATGGTCGACCCGCCGACTACGATGACGGTGGTGATCCGCGCTATCTGCAGGAGGACACCCGCATGGCGGTGCGGGAGGCGCGGGAACAGGGGGTGCATGCTTTCTGCATCAGTCTTGATCCGCGCGGTGGTGAGTATCTACCCCTCGTCTTCGGACCGGGCCATTACCTGGTCCTGCCGCAGATCGATCATCTGCCCCAACGTTTGCCTGAGATTTATCTGCGATTGCGGGGGCACTGATGAACGAGGCCGAGCTGCTGCAGGAGCACATTCCGCCCACCCGTGCAGCCTTTTTTGTGGGTGCGGCGCGCTATCGGCGTAACAGCTATGGCAAGAATCATCCCCTTGCCATTCCGCGGGTGTCGCTGACCCTGGATCTGATCAACAGCTACGGGGCCATGGGGCCGCAGGAGTATCGGCTCGGGCGCCCCGCTAGTCATCATGAACTCTGGGGATTTCACACCCGCGACTATATTCAAGCCTTCGAGAAGGCCCAATTCCGCGGTCGAGTGACCGATCAGGATCGGCGTCTGTATCAGCTCGGCACCTTGGAAAACCCCTGTTTCCCGGGTTTTTTCGATACCCCGAATTTGGCCACAGGATCGAGCATCCAGGCGGCAGAGTTGGTCTTGCAGGGACAGACGGCCTTCAGCCCCGCTGGTGGGATGCACCATGCAGCGGCACATCAGGCCCGGGGCTTCTGCTATCTGAATGATCCCGTCCTTGCCATCCAGCGCCTACGCCGCACCGGCCTGCGGGTCCTGTACTGGGACCTGGATGCCCATCATGGCGATGGCGTCGAGGCCGCCTTTGTCCAGGACCCCCAGGTGCAGACGGTATCGATCCATATGGATACGGCGTATGCCTACCCTTTTCAGGGGGGAGGGCTGACGGATCATCCCGGGGAGGCGTTGAACTTACCCCTACCGCAAGAAGTGAACGACAGCGAGTATCGCCATCTTTTTTCCGCCCTTTGGCCGCGCGTCCTGGAGGCCTTTGCCCCGGATGTCGTCGTGCTGCAGGCAGGTACCGACATCCTCGCCCCGGATCCATTGAGCAAGTTTCGCATCAGCAATCTGCTGTTCTGGGAGATGCTGCAGCAAATCGTTACGGACTCGCCGCGACTCCTGGTACTCGGTGGCGGTGGCTATCACCCCATTGCTCTGGCGCGCTGCTGGACGGGCTTGTGGGCCATCCTCAGCGGCAGGGCACTGCCCAGTCCCTTGCCTGCGGCCGGACAGGAGCTATTGCGCAGCGTTGATTGGGAACTCGACGATGAGGATGCGCCAGATTACGAGCGGCAGTTTCATGAACTCGAGGATCTTCCCCTGGAGGGAAACATCCGCAGCGAAATCGTCGACCGTGTCGAATATCTTCTGCATCAGCATCCCCTTTTTGCCCATAGGAGAGCCCTGGCATGACTGCCGAATTGATTCCCGGTGCCGCGAACAGCCTCGCCAGCAAGAAATACGCTGAGCGCTTCATTGCTGCGGGCTTGCCCGAGGGGCATTACAGCGATTTTCTCAATACGCGGATCAAGCTGTCCTCCTTGGGGGTGGGGACATTTCCGGGAGCCCCCGACGAAGTGACGGATCTGGCGGTGGCGGCCATCGTGGCGCAGGCGCTGCAGTCGGGCATCAATGTCGTCGATACCGGTGCCAACTACCGCTACGGGCGCGCCGGACGGGCCGTCGGCGCAGGCATCGCCAAGGCGCTGCAGGCGGGAATCCAGCGGGAAGAGTTTTTTGTCCTGGGCAAGGGCGGTTTTCTGACCTTTCCCGAGGGTAAACCGGACGATCTCGATCGTTTTTTTGCTCAGGAGGTGGAGGCCAAAGGGCGGGGGAAGAAGGAAGATCTGGCCCATGGTATTCATTGCCTGAGTCCGGAGTATCTCCTCTGGCAGCTCGATGAACTGCGTGCCCAAACCGGGTTGGCGACCATTGACGCCTTTCTGGTGGACCAGCCCGAGGTGCAGATTCCATTGATTGGCAAAGAACAGGTGTACCGCAAGTTGATTGATGTCTTTGCGGCGCTGGAGGGAGCAGTGGCAGAGGGGAAGCTCCGCCATTATGGCATCTCTACCTTCCACGCCTGTCGCGTTGAAACCGATAATCCGCTATTCCAGTCGATGACCAGTCTGTTGGGCTTGGCGGAAAAGGCGGCAGGAGAGGGCAAGCGTCATCATCTGCGCATTGTCGAGCTGCCCTTCAATGCGTTGATGCCTGAGGCTTACACGCGCTTCAGCCAGGTCACCGGGCAGGGGAATATCGCCTCCACCATACAAGCGGCGTATCAGCTCAAGCTGACCGTCATGGCTAGCCACTCCCTTGGCAAGGGCTTGTTGGGGCGGGAAGAGGTGCCTAGCCTGCAGCAGGCAATGCCAGATCTGGCCAATGCCGCCCAGCGCGCCATGCAGTTTGTGCGCTCGACCCCCGGCATTGCGGTGACCCTGGTGGGGATGAGCAACCCCATGCATTTGTCTGATTTTCTGGCGGTCGCCCAGCAGGAGCCTCTGCAGCGACAGCAGTTCCTGGCGATGTTCGAGAAAGAGAAATAGGCTTCAGTCGTCTTTCTGTTTTTCCTGGCGATGAATCTCTGCCAGCAGGCGCTCCTGCTCGGCAAAGGACATGCGCCGGCTGCCGGGAGCAAAACCTTTCTTGTCTGACACTTTTGCTGCGGGATGGCCGGCCTGCTCCGCTTCCTTCACTTTTTTGTAGTTTTGCAGCTCTTTCTCCCACTCTTTGCCCTGATCCAGATTCTCTGGTCGGCCCTGATATCCCTTCGGTGCGGCAGGTGTTTGCTGGGCAAACCAAGCTGCCTTGCGCTGCTCGCGATTGAACTGGCTCACCCACATGCCAAGCTGGCGCAGGTCGCGCAGGGCAAACAGCAGCATCACGAGTCCAAGGCCCAAGGCAAAGGGCCAAGGGAGGGTAAGGGCGAGAATGACGACCAGGAGGCTGGCCATGGGGTAGGCCCAGGCAAGCCGGCGCTGCAGGTAGAACCGATGGAGCCCGAGCCAGAAACACAGCCAGCTCAGGTAGGCGCTGGAATTTTTCTTCTGTAGTTGCTGCAGCCGGATCTGCACGCTTTGTAGCCCTTCCCCATGGAGGTCGAGCTTTTCCCAGGCTTTTGGCACGGGCACTCTCCAGAATAATGTATTGAACCGCTCTGATATTATCCCTAAACTCTGGCAAAGTCGCGAGCGACGGGAAAACTATGGCAGATAGACGATTGCAGGTCTTTCATACGGTGGCGCGTTTGTTGAGCTTCACCAAGGCGGCAGAGACCTTGCACATGACACAACCGGCGGTGACCTTCCAAGTGAAGCAATTGGAAGAGCAGTTCAATACCCGCCTGTTTGATCGTACTCACAACCGCATCAGCCTCACGGAAGCCGGCATGGTGGTGTACGAATACTCAGAAAGAATTCTTTCGTTATATTCAGAAATGTCTAACCGTGTGGGGGAAATGACTGGCGATCTGCGCGGACATCTGCTGATCGGTGCCAGCACGACCATTGCCGAGTATATGCTGCCCCGGGTGCTCGGCGATTTCAAAATGAAATATCCCGACGTACAGGTGCGCTTGCATGTTGGTAACACGGACAAGATCGTCCACATGATCGAAGACAACAGCATCGATCTTGGTCTGGTGGAGGGGGTCGTCACCAACAAGAGCCTTGCAACCCTGAAATGCTGCATGGACAACATGATCGTTATTGCCCCCGCTGATCATGTCTTGGGCGAACACGAGGCCGTTCTGGCGCGGGAGTTGTTGGATTTCCCCTTTGTCTCCCGCGAGGAAGGCTCCGGTACCCGCGAAGTGACCATGGAATATCTGCAGCAGGAAGGGGTGGACCCGCAGGATCTGCATGTCACCATGGAGTTGGGAAGCCCGGAGGCAGTCAAAGGGGCTGTCGAAGGGGGATTGGGTGTTGCCGTGGTTTCCGAGGCAACGGTGCTCAAGGAATTGGCGCTCGGATCCATTGTGGCGCGCCCCCTCAATCCTCCCCTGGCGCGGCCTTATTTCTTTGTTTACCAAAAACAGAAGTTCCGCAGTCTGGTGATGGATGAATTTCTCGAATTTTCCAAAGAGCGTTGCAGCAAGGATTTTCTCAGCTTGCCCAAGCAACGCGGGGTAGTCCGTTCATGAAGCATTTTGCCGTTGTCCAACATAGTTACTCGGAATTCCTGGGCGTCATCGAAAGCCAACTCGAGAAGCGCGATATTGGGTTCAGCTACTTTCGCGTATTCCTGACCCAAGAGTTGCCCAGTAGCGCCCTGACCTTTGATGCCCTGTTTCTGTTGGGTGGCCCCATGTCGCCCTTGGAGACGGAAAAGTATCCTTGGCTGGAGCAGGAGCTGCAAACGATTGGCGCCTTCCGCAAGGCGCAACGTCCGGTGATCGGTTTTGGCCTGGGTGCGTTGATGATTGCCCAATATGAAGGGGCGGAGTTGTCGCTGGAGCCTTACCACAATGCTTATTTCACCACCGCCCACGCGACGGAGGCAGGCCGTGATGATCCGCTGGCACAGGCGGTGGACGGGCGTCAGGTGATTGTATGGTCCGCAGGAGTTGCCAAGTTGCCGGAACATATCCAGCCCTTGGTAGTGGATGATGAGGGGCGTTGGATTGCCTTTCGTCCTGAGGACGGTGGTGCGATGGCCCTGCTTTTCCGGCCGGAAATGAAGCCTGGCCTGATCGAGGATATCTTGATGGAGGAAGACCGGGAAACCCCCGACAATGTCGGCGAGCTTCTCGCCCAGGCGCGGGAGTTGTGGCCGGAAATGCAGAAGACGACCGATCAGGTCCTGGTGGCCTTGGTGCGCGAGCTGTCTTTGATGTCCGAACGTCGGAAACCGCGCGTTTTCGCCCTCAACGTCGCCCCCGCAGACAAGTCATGAATGCCTTTGAGCGCCGCTTGCTGCGCGTGAGTCGCAAGTTGGATGATGGGCAACGCGAGCAACTGCTCACCTTTGCTGAATTTCTCGTGAGTCGCGGGAAAGAGGGCGGGGCAAAGGGCGGAAGTGAGCCGTTGTTGGAGCCGCTGTCGATCCCGGCGCGGGAGGAAGAGACTGTGGTGGGTGCCATCAAACGCTTGCGTGAGTCCTACCACATGCTCGACGCGAAAGTCATGCTCAATGATACCGCCGCAGTGATGTCCAAACATGCCGTGGGTGGCTTGCCGGCAGACGCGGCGATTATCGAGTTGGAAAGTCTGTTCTTGCGCCACTACGAGCGCTATCGCAGCGAGTCGCAAGGTTAATAATGCTGCACCTCTTGCAGGTTGTCCTGCACTTTGATCACTGGCTGGCGGTATTCCTGCAGGAATATGGGGCCTGGGTATATTTGGGCCTTTTCCTCATCCTTTTCGCGGAGACAGGCTTGGTCGTCATGCCGATATTGCCTGGCGATTCAATGCTTTTTGTCTGTGGTACCCTGGCGGGTGCCGGGCATATGTCACTAATGATTCTGATTCCGGCGCTCATTCTCGCCGCGGTCCTTGGTGACGCGCTGAATTACGGCATCGGGCGACGTTTCGGGCCAGGACTATTTTCTGGCCGTTGGCGCCTGCAGCCGTCACATCTGGCGAGCACCAAGGCGTTCTATCATAAGCATGGGGGCAAGGCGGTCATCATTGGTCGCTTTCTTCCCATCATTCGTACCTTTGTTCCTTTCGTTGCGGGCACCGCGCGTATGCCTTGGGCGCGTTTCACCACCTTCAACATCGTCGGTGCCTTTCTCTGGGTGGGGGGTTTGTTGCTCGCTGGTTATTTCCTGGGTCGTCTGCCCTGGGTCAAGGCCTATCTCACGCCATTCCTACTTTTGATTATCGTCGTCTCCCTATTCCCGGCGTTTGTTGCGTGGTTGCGTAATCGGAAAGCTGTAGTCAAAGTGTGAGTCCATATAGTAATGCCCGCCAGGATCTGGCGGGTTCATGGTTTTACAGAAATAGAGCGCTGTTTCGTTATCTGCTCAGTACGCGGCGCTGTCGTGGTAAGCTCCGTACTTCGCGCCTTCCGGCTTGGCGGGGAATATATAAATGATCAACAAAATAATTCCGCCAATGTAGGGAAGCAGATTCAGCAGGATGAGCCAAGCAGAAAGATTCACATCGTGCAAGCGACGCGCCTGGGCGCCGATACTGGGCAGGAGGATCGCCAGAATATAGAGGCCATAGATCAATATCACGAGAGTGCTCAGTGTGGATCGTTCGCCAACCGAAAAGGCCCCGAAAATGGCCGCTAGAATCATAAAGGCAAAGATGATGAGGAAATTGCAGAGGGTGAACCACCAGAACTCGGCGCGGGACATACGCCCATCGAAACGAAAGTAATTGCCGAAAACCGTATGGGTATAAGCATCAATCATACGCACGTTGTCTCTTCCTTTGCTGCAAAAAATCAGAGCGGCTCCTAGCGTGGATCTCCATCATAACTGCAAATGGGTCCGTACAGGTCGGGACGGCGATCGCGAAAAAGACCCCAATCGATGCGCTGGCGCGCGCTGGCATTTAGATCCAAGTCAGCGGCGATGAAGCCTTCATCGAGGTCAGCCTGAGCGAGGATTTCGCCCGTGCTGTCAGTAATGAAAGACCCACCATAGAAGGTAATGCTGGCAGAGCGTCCATCCTCTTTGCCGATGCGGTTGGCGGCAATCACGGGCATGACATTGGCTGCGGCGTGACCCTGCATGGTGCGGGTCCAGTGTCCGCGACTGTGAATCTCTGGTGCCGTGGGCTCAGAGCCAATGGCCGTGGGATAGAGCAGCATCTCCGCTCCGTGCAGGGCGAGGACGCGCGCAGTTTCTGGGAACCACTGATCCCAGCAGATGGCGACACCCAGGCGACCATAACGGGTAGGGAAGACGCGAAAGCCAGTATCGCCAGGGCTGAAGTAGAATTTCTCCTGATAGCCTGGGCCATCTGGGATGTGGGCTTTGCGGTACAGTCCCAAGTCGGTGCCATCGGCATCGAAGGTGACCAGGCTATTGAAATATGCATTGCCCGCGCGTTCGAAGAAACTTACAGGCAAAACCACACCGAGTTCCGCAGCGAGGCTTTGCATGCGTTGCAACGCCGGATCCTCGCGCCGATCTTTGGCGAGGGCAAAAAAATCGATGTCCTGATCCTTGCAAAAGTACGATGTGCTGAAGAGCTCCTGCAGCAGGATGACCCGCGCCCCGGCTGACGCGGCTTTCCGTACCCAATGCTCGGCCTTGTCAATATTCTCGGAACGCGCCCCAGAAATTGCCATCTGTATGGCAGCTACCCGTACTTGCATGATTCCCCCCACATTTTTTCCTCAAGCGGGAGGATACGTTGGGACTAGTGCCCTGACAAGGGTTGGCGATGCAGGGGGATTTCTTGCAAGACCTCGTGCAGATTGCTGGCATCCAAGGCGCCTTGCACGATCCGTATTTTTCCGCCCTTCTGCGGATAGATCATGGTGGGTACCACTTTGCGTCCGCAGCTCCGCAACAGTACCAGATTGTGCCTCAGGATCTTTTCCGATGCGCGGCTCGCCAGGGTTTCCGGTACTCCGCCAAAGCTTTTCATATTGAATTTCTTTTCATTCTGGAGGATGGCTGCGAGAGGATCCTTTGCCTGCAGAATATAGGCGGCCTTGCCGGCGCTACTGGGAGCCAAAAACCCGACGACCAGGTAACGCACTTGTAGATGCATGGGTTTGATCTGGGATTGCAGTTCGTCAATGAGCATGTGGCAATAAGGGCAGTTGGGATCAAAGATCACATAGAGGACGCGTGAACCGCGACCCTGGGCGATCCAGTGGCTCTGTCCAGCCTGCGCCCAGATTTTTTGGGGGCTTGTGCCGTTTAGAGCAGGTGCGGCGCTGGCAAGGACAGGAAGCAGTAGTAGTAGGGCGAGGATGGCACGTTGCCAGAGACGACGCCAAGTCCTCAAAATCCCTGCGAGATTTAGATCTGGAGCGGATTGAAAACAGATAGTTACATTCACCCACCACCTCCTAGCAAAGACCACCGCTCCAAGGCATGCAGGATCTGGGCCACAGGAAGGATTACACCGTGTCACATCTCTCTAACAAAAGCTTGCGCTACGGGAGCTTTTCGCCTAGATTCCCAAAGAGGCGTTATGGGGCATATGTGTTAGTTATGGCTAATAGACTTTGGAAAAACGGACTTCGAAGTATGGCACAGCCCTTCCGGGAGGGCAGATAGCGCGGTGTGGGCCGCCTCGTGCAGAGGCGGTCTCGTTTTTTCTGGGGTGTGTCTCTGCCTGTGGTTCTTGGTGATAGAACCCATGCAGCGACGCTTCCAAGGCGTTTGGAGGAGGCGCAATGCGGAAAAGCGTAGTGGGAGTTGCGGTAACCCTCG
The DNA here is from genome assembly GCF_023277115.1 of Acidithiobacillus acidisediminis. Taxonomy (NCBI): domain Bacteria; kingdom Pseudomonadati; phylum Pseudomonadota; class Acidithiobacillia; order Acidithiobacillales; family Acidithiobacillaceae; genus Acidithiobacillus; species Acidithiobacillus acidisediminis. The sequence continues at coordinate 2,700,448 of NZ_JALQCS010000001.1, read as the reverse complement.
CGGTGTTTTTTTCGGGTAGTGTGCTGGCACAGGCGCATACAGCTACTCGGCATATCATCCACAACCAGCACGCGCGAGTCGTCGGTGATCATGGGCGAGCCAAACATACTCCCCATCAGTACCGACACGCCAAGCCGGTCGTTGCGTTGCGCACAGGGTATCGGCAGCGCGCGGTGAAAAGGCCAGCCATCCAGGAGGGCGACCGCCAATCAGCGAGCTTTGACAGCCTTGCGCCTGGCGCGCTGCAGTTGATGCATCTCTCGCCAGTGTCCTTCGCTGGCGTCGGCGCCGCCCCGCAAGTGAGCCCCTTGCCGCATTACACCTTTTCGCAAGCCATCCCCACGCAAGTGCAGCCCGTGGACTCCGCACAGTTCATCAATGCCTCCCTCATTCTTGCCAAGGTGGCGGACAATGCGCCTGCGGCTGTGCTTCCCGTCATCAAGGAAGCCACTGTGGAAGCGCCCCTGCCTGCTGTAGACACTGCCGTGCCAGCGCACTCGGGCAGTACGTTGGGCGTTGCATTGCAGATGCTTGCCAGCCAGGCCTATTACTGGGCGAGTCACCCCCTCGCAACCCTGCAGGAAAACGGGGACTTTGCTGCGGGAGAGAATGTGCGGACAGAACTACGCAATGACGTTGCTCTGGCGGCACAGAGCATGACCACGGAGGATGGCACCGGTTCGAGTTGGCTTTCACCCCGTGGCCTCGTTTCTGCTGCTTTACGATTCATCGGTGCCCCTTATGTCTGGGGCGGGACGAGTCCACGCACCGGCTTTGACTGCAGCGGTTTTGTGAAATATATCCTGGCCAAATTCGATATCCACGTGCCGCGGACCTCCTATGCCCAGGCAGCGAGTCTGCCGGCCATCCCGCGCCGCGACCTCAAACCGGGCGATCTGGTGTTTTTCAATACGATGCACCGAGCCTTCTCTCACGTCGGCATTTATATCGGCCACGGACATTTTGTCAGTGCGCAAACGCCATCGACCGGCGTCCAGGTGGCGAGCCTTAGCGATCCGTACTGGTCAGCACGATTCGACGGCGCCAGACGTTTGCCCCAGGACGTTCATTTCTCCTGAACCACGGTGTTCACGGATAAAAGGCGAGGCACGTAGCGTGCCTCGCCTTTTTTGCGCTCAACGCTTCAGAGTTTGCCGTAGGAGTGCAGACCGCCCAGAAAGAGATTTACGCCAATAAAACAGAAGGTCACAACGATCAGGCTGATCAGCGCCCACCATGCCATCGGCCGACCATGCCAGTTCTTTTGACTGCGGGCGTGGAGGAATCCGGCGTAATTGAGCCAGACGATGAGTGCCCAGGTTTCCTTCGGATCCCAGGACCAGAAGCCGCCCCAGGCCCGGGCGGCCCAGACCGCGCCGAGGATGGTGCCGACGGTGAAGAAAAGAAAACCGAAGGCAATGGTTCCCGAGTAACTGCGTTCCAAGATTTCCAGGCTGGGCAAGCGATCGCGCAGGAAGCCGCCATGTTGCAAGGCGCGATCCTTGAGAAGGTAAGCCAAGCCTGCCATGGCGGAGATATAGAAGTTGGCATAGGCCACAAACATCGAGGGCACATGGATTTTCATCCAAAAGCTCTGCAGTGCGGGTACCAGCGGCGCAATGTGGTCGAGATGGTAGGCTGCTCCCACCCAGAACATGAAGATGTCGGCAATGAGCACCAGAGGGAGAACGAAGGCGCCCAGGCCACGGCTCTGGGTATCCTCTTCGTAGTACAAATAAAAGAGAATGGTCATGGCACAGAAGAGGGCCATGACGTCATAAATATCGCTGACGGGGATATGGCCCCAGCTGGGATGGCCGATATAGGTTTCGCGCCAGCGAATGGCGAGACCAGCAAAGCCGAGAGCTGAAGCAGCCCAGGCGAAGCGCTGTCCCCATTTTCCACCGCTTTCGCTGCCGCGCAACAGGTAGCCATAATAGCCCACAGCGCTACACAGGATGGCGACGCTCATCCAGTCAAACATCGCGTTGCTGTGGAGGAAATAGCGCATCAGCAAGCTGTTGCTGTCATTGTAACCAAGCGTATACAGGCCCACGCCGACGCCAGCGATGGCGAGCACGACCAGTGTAAACAGACGGAAGTGCGGCCATTTCAGTCCAAACCACAACAGACCGGCGTACCACATCCCGAGGATGATGTACTGCCACATCCAGAATTGAGCGCGAAAAATGACCCAGATACCGAGCGCTCCGAGGGTGAGGAATAAGGTCCAGACGAGATTTTCTTTGTTACTGCTTGGAAACGTCTTGTGATCAAAACGCGAGTACTGCTGTTCGAGTTGAACAGACATGATGCGGTTGCCTCCCTAGTTTTGCGATCATCCCTTTATAGGGTTCCATTCTAGCAATATTGGGGCCGATAGGAGGGCGATTCCCCGGCAAAGGATTCTAGTGCATAGTCGAATTCTGACTGTTCCGTAGTGCACAGCACAGAGGAGGGCGCTGCCCTCCCCGGGCCAGTTTTGCGTCCCTACGGTGATCCACGCCCTATTTGAACTCGGGTACACCCTCCGCCATACTCCGCGATGGTGTCCTTTGGTAACGTCCGCTTCCTGATGGAGTACAAGCATGGGCAGCATTCATTTCATTGGTGGCGAAAAGGGTGGCGTCGGAAAATCCCTGATGGCACGGGTTCTGGCGCAGTATTTCATCGATCATTCGATCCCCTTCCTGGCTTTTGATACGGACCGTTCCCATGGGGCCTTGCTCCGCTTTTATCGAGACTACACCTCTCCCATTGTGGTGGATCAGTATGAGAGTCTAGACAGCATATTGGAGGCCGCCAGCGCCGATTACGATCAGCGCATCCTGGTGGATTTTGCGGCTCAAACGCAATCCGCGCTAGTTCGTTGGATGGAAGAATCGGATGTTCTGGAGGTCATCGAGGAACTGGGACTCAATCTGCAGTACTGGCACGTCATGGATTCGGGGCAAGATTCCGTCGATTTGTTGCGCAAACTTCTGGATCGCTTTGCAGACCGCCTGCGCTATGTCTTGGTGCTGAATCAGATTCGCGGTGAGGAATTCCAGATATTGGAGCAGTCTGGACAGAAACAGCGAGCTCTGGACATGGGGGCCAAGATCATCAGCCTGAAACATCTCCATGAGCCACTCATGATCAAGATAGACCGTAACAGCAGCAGTTTCTGGAGCGCGACACAAAATGGCATCGACCACGAGATGGGACTGATGGAGCGGCAGCGGGTCAAACGCTGGCTCAAAAGTAGTTATCAGGAAATAGACCGGGTAGAAGTGTAGGAAATTCTGAAGATTACGTTGACCAACGCGCGGATCAGACGCGCCGAGGATGTTTTGCAAACCTTACCGTGGGGGCGTCGCTCCCATCAAGGCGTGCCAGCAGTCGAAATCCGCCGATCATTCCAGAGATGCGTTGCGGCAGTTCCCGTTCCCAATCGGCCCCCAGCGGCCAAGATTTCGCGCGCGTATGGGTAGAACGATCAAGCTTGTCTGCCGCGCGGCCATCCAATAGGATCAACAAATCCGGCCAATCACGATCCAGGTATTCATGTCGCGCTTCCAGCCAGTCTCTGCCAAGCTGCTCCGCCAGCGCCACCGCGCGTTCTGCAATTTCTGGATCTTGCTCATGCAGAAAAACCACTCGCGCGCGCCGTTTGTACATGCTTGCCAGGGTACTGGCTGTTCATTCTCTTGTCGAGCCGATGGGTGGGATCGGGGGTGAGCGCTGCAGGGGACGGCGCAGTGTGGGCGGACTTGCTCGGTGCATCGAGCCCTCTCGCTGCCCTGTTGCCGGAGTTTCGTGCGCGTTCGCAGCAACAGGAGATGGCTGCTCGCGTAGCCAAAACTCTGGCCGATGGCGGAGTGGCGCTGATCGAGGCTGGCACCGGCACCGGGAAGAGCTTTGCCTATCTTTTGCCGGCGCTCCGGTCGGGTAAGCAGGTCATTGTCTCGACCGGTAGTCGTGCCTTGCAGGATCAGCTCATCGAGAAGGATATCCCGCTTCTCCGCCGGGCTTGGCCCCAGTCGCTGCGAATCATGCGTCTCAAGGGGCGAAGCAATTATCTTTGTCCCTATCGTTTGCAGGAGAGCTTGCGCGCTGGCGTGGTAGGGCAGTTACAGCGCGATTTGCTGCGGGTGGCAGACTGGGCGGCGGCGACGCGAGAGGGAGATATTACCGAGCTGCGCGGTGTTGCGGAGGATTCTCCCGTGTGGCCCTTGGTGACGTCCACCCGCGACAATTGCCTGGGCACGGACTGTCCGGAGCAGTCCCGTTGTCCGGTGCTGGAGGCACGACGGCAGGCGCAAGAGGCAGAGCTGATCGTCGTGAACCACCATCTCTTGCTCTCTGATCTGGCCCTGAAGGCGGAAGGAAAGGGCGACCTGCTACCGACGGCAAATGGTCTGATTGTGGATGAGGCGCATCAACTACCGGAGCTGACGGCGCAGTTTTTTGGTCAGCACCTCAGTGCCCACCGTCTGACGGAATGGGGCCGCGACAGTCGGGTGGCCGCCCAGAGCGAAGCCGCCGACGATAATGAGTTGCGCGCGCTGATCCAGAGCTGGGAACACGCGGTGTTGCGTTGGCAGGAAAGTGCGGGAGAGGGACGGCTGGAGTGGCGCCCCGATGACGACACGCCACTGGCGCAGCGATTCCGCGAACTACTGCGCAGTGCGGAGCCCTTGCAGGAACACTTGCGTGCGGTGGCGGTGCGTGGCAAAGCGCTAGAGCAATGCAGCCGGCGCGGCGAAGAGTTGCAGAGCGTGCTGGCGCATTTTGCCGCTCCCGGGTTGGAGGAGCAGGAGGTGCGCTGGTGTGAGCGGCGCGGTCGCGGACTGTTGCTCCATGCCACACCTCTTGATCCCGCGGAGACCCTGCAGCGGCATCTCTTTTCTCAATATGCTGCCATCTTGCTGACCAGCGCCACCCTGCGTATTGGCGGCGAGTTTACGCAAACGCGCAAGCTGTTCGGGTTGCAGCAGAGTGAAGATTTTTTTGCCGCGGCCCCGTTTGATTATCCCCAGCAGGCACTGCTTTACCTGCCGTCTGACCTACCAGAACCCAGTAGTCCACGCTACACCGCTGCTTGTCTCGAGACGGCCATTCCGGTGCTGGAAGCGAGCCACGGCCGTGCTTTTTTTCTTTTCACCAGCCATCGTGCCTTGCAGGAGGCGGCGGCAATTCTTTCCCGACGCCTGCGCTATCCCCTGCTGGTACAGGGGCAGGCACCCCGAACCCGCCTGCTGGAGCGTTTTCGTGCCGCTGGTGATGCGGTCTTGCTCGGTGCCGCGAGCTTTTGGGAGGGCATCGACGTGCAGGGTGAAGCGTTGTCTACCGTCATCATCGACAAGCTGCCTTTTGCTAGCCCCGGAGATCCGGTGCTGCAGGCGCGGATGCAGCGGATTCGTGCCGAGGGCGGAGACCCATTCCGCGATCTGCAGATCCCGCAGGCGGTTATCGCGCTGTGTCAGGGTGCCGGGCGTCTCATCCGCTCCGAGCGAGATCGTGGCGTGTTGATGCTCTGTGATCCCCGCTTGCGCAGCAAGGGCTATGGCCGCATTTTCTTGCAGAGTCTTCCGCCGATGCGGCAAAGTTCGGAATTGGCTGCAGTACAGCAATTTTGGCAGGAATCATCGGGATGAAGACTTGGCTGGCCATTGAAACAGCCACGGAGGCGTGCTCTGTCGCCGTCTTTAATGGCGACCGGGGGTGGCAAGACCTCATTGTCGCGCCCAATCGGCATAGTGAGCTCCTCCTGCAGATGATTGATGGCGTCCTGAAACAAGCCGGGTTGCGTCTCGAACAAATCGACGGTCTGGCGTGCGGCGTCGGGCCGGGTGGCTTCACCGCAGTGCGCCTCGGTATCAGTACCATGCATGGCCTGGCCATTGCCACGGGCCGGCCCATTTATCCCGTTTCCAGCCTGCAGGCCCTGGCGGCTGGAGCCTCTGATCGCCCGGTATTGGCTGCCTTCGATGCCCGCAAGGGGGAGGTCTATGCGGCGGCCTATCGGCCGGATGCGCAGAGTATCCCGCAGCCGTTGACTGCAGAGTGTGTGTGTCGACCCGAGGCGCTGCAATGGCCGGTAGAAGAGGCTGCTCTGGGCCTGGGAACGGGCTGGACCGCGTATGCGCAATGCTGGTCGCAGGTGCATTGTTGGCAGGGAGATCGCTATCCGGAGGCGGCGCAGGTATTGCGTCTGGCGCGGGCGCGCGCTGCAGCAGGAGAGGCAGGGATGCGTCCCGAGGCCTTGGAGCCGCACTATATCCGCCCCTCTCAGGCCGAGGAGAAGCGCTGATGCCATTGCGTGTGATGAGCGTTGATGATCTCGACGCGGTAGCGGCATTGGAGGCGGAGATTTCGCCGGGACCCTGGACGCGTGGCATCTTTCGCGATTGCCTGTTGGCGGGCTACGACAGCTGGGTAGGGGTCGATGCCGCCGACCAGCTCTTGAGCTTTGGTGTGCTTTCTGTGGGCGCCGCCGAGGCACATGTGCTCAACCTCGGCGTTGATCCGGCGCAACGCCGCCGTGGCCACGGTCGGGAAATGCTCGAGCAGTTGCTGACGCGGGCGCGGCAATTAGGGGCGGAGCGCGTATTCCTCGAGGTCCGTGTCTCCAACTCCGCGGCGCAGAATCTCTATCACCAGTTCGGCTTCCATGAAATTGGCGTGCGCTTGCAGTATTATCGCAACAAAGAGGGACGCGAGGACGCCTTGGTGCTCTCCCGTGCGTTGAGCCAGTCCCTCCCCACGCTGTCTGAGAGTTGAATGATGTCTGAAATTGTCGAGGCGCTGGCGCGCCCCCAAACCCTGGACGAGATTCATCGTCGTCGCACCTTTGCCATCATCTCCCACCCCGATGCCGGCAAGACGACCCTCACGGAAAAGCTCTTGCTCTTCGGCGGGGCGATCCAGATGGCAGGCACGGTGAAGGCGCGCAAGAGTAGCCGCCATGCTACCAGCGACTGGATGGCCATTGAAAAGAGCCGCGGCATCTCCGTTGCCAGTTCGGTGATGCAGTTTGACTACGCTGGGCATGTGATCAATCTCCTCGACACCCCAGGCCACCAGGATTTTTCGGAAGACACCTATCGCGTCCTGACGGCGGTGGACTCCGCTCTGATGGTCATCGATGCAGCCAATGGCGTCGAGGCCCAGACCATCAAGCTGCTAGAAGTCTGTCGCCTGCGCGATACCCCCATCATCACCTTCATGAACAAGTTTGACCGCGAGAGCCGCGACCCCACGGAGCTGATGGATGAGGTGGAGTCGGTGCTGGGTATTGCCTGCGCCCCGGTAACCTGGCCAGTGGGTATGGGCAAGCGTTTTCGCGGGGTCTATCATCTACTGCGCGACGAGATGTTGGTCTTCGCACCCGGGCAAGAGAGCCGCGAGCAAGAATTTGAGCTGATTGCTGGCTTGGATAACCCGGAACTGGATCGCCGTTTCCCGGACGAGATAACGGATTTGCGCGCCGAGATCGAACTACTGCGGGCGGCCGCCAATCCCTTTGATCTCCATGACTTCCTGGCAGGGCGGCAGACACCCGTGTTCTTCGGTTCGGCTATCAACAATTTTGGTGTACGTGAGCTGCTCCAGGCCTTGATCGACTGGGCCCCGGGGCCGCTGCCGCGCCCCACCACCAGCCGCAATGTGGAGCCCGAAGAGGAGCGCTTTTCCGGCTTTGTATTCAAGATTCAGGCGAACATGGATCCGCAGCATCGTGACCGGGTAGCGTTTCTGCGCATCTGCTCCGGCCATTTCCAGCGCGGTATGCGGGTGCGTCATCTGCGTCTTGGGCGCGAGATCCAGATTCACAACCCCATTACCTTCCTTGCCCGCGAGCGCGAGTTGGTGGAGGATGCCTACGCTGGCGACATCATTGGCCTGCACAATCATGGCAGTATCCAAATTGGCGACAGCTTCAGCATGGGCGAGGATCTGCAGTTTACCGGTATCCCCTATTTTGCCCCCGAACTCTTCCGCCGCGTGCGTCTGCGCAATCCCCTCAAGGCCAAGCAGTTACAGAAAGGCCTGCAGCAATTGGCGGAGGAGGGGGCGACGCAGGTCTTTCGTCCACTCCAGGGTGGCGATCTTATCCTCGGTGCCGTGGGGGTGCTGCAGTTTGACGTCGTAGCGGAGCGGCTCAAGACTGAATATGCCGTTGAGGCCAGCTTTGAGGCGGTCGCGGTACAGACGGCGCGCTGGGTGGACTGTGAAGATCCTAAGCGCTTGGCAGAGTTTACCCGTAAATTGGAAGAACATCTGGCGGAGGACGCCGGCAATCGCCTGGCTTATCTCGCTCCGTCCCGGGTGAACCTGGACCTCACCATGGAACGCTGGCCGGAGATCCATTTTCATGCCACGCGGGAGCATGCCGGGCCATGAAATGGCTGATTTCGGCCTCCGCCATCATCGCCTTGCTTCTCGCCTTGCCAGCGTGGGCCCAGGATTGGGAAGCCCTGCGCAACCGCGCCGAGCAAGACCCGCAAGCACTGGCGCAACTGCAGCATGCGGCGCAGCACGGCCACGGCGAAGCGGCCTTTTACCTGGGCACCTTATACGCCCCGCCCATCTGTAAACAGGAACGCACCGTAGCAAAAAGCTGGGATGACGCGCTGCATTGGTACCGTATTGCTGCGGATTTGGGCGAGGCAAAAGCCGATTTCGACCTCGGTTTGGCCTATGAGAAGGGCCTGGGGGTGGCCAAGGACCCTGAGCTGGCACGCTACTATTACCGCCGCATGATGACCCAGGCCGCGCGCGAGGTCGGCGCCCCTGCCGACCAAGCCGAGGCTCTGGGCACGGGCGAGGCGTTTCCTAGTCGAGCAAAGGATACTGTCAGCTGAACGGCTCTCCGTTGGCGCAGACTGATCGGCATCGTTGGCGTTACCCCGCTGCCTGGGCCCTGATGGGTGTCGTGCTGTCGGCTTGTGCGCCGGCCACGCCTCCACTAAAAAAACCACTGGCCTTGTCCCAGCTGCAATTGCCCCAGGATCTTTTGGGGTCTGCGCCTAATCCTTCGTCGAGGCCGGCGGAGTGGTGGCAAACCCTTGCTGGTCCGGCACTCTCCCCCCTGCTGCAACGGGCCTTGGCACATAATCCCAGCCTGGCCGAGGCCGAAGCCCGGGTGCGTGCGGCGGCTGGGGCTGTACAGGAAGCCGGTGCGACTTTGGAACCGCAATTGAGCGCCCAGGGGCGCCTGAGTGGTAACCATTGGACCCAAAATCAGTTTTATCCTCCGCCCTTTGGGGGGCGGGATACCTGGAATAACGCTGCCAATGTGGATCTTTCTTATCACCTGGACCTGTGGGGCAAGGATAAGGACCAGCGGCAAGCCCGCCAGGCTGATTTTCAAGCACGGACGGAGGAGGCCCGCGCCGCGGCCTTGATCCTGGAAGGACAGGTCTTGCGCACCGCCGTGGATCGTGCGGCGACAACGGCAATGCTGCAGAATGCCAAAAGCCAGCGTGAGGTGCTGAACCAGATCCTGAAAATCGCCCGGGACCGGCAAAACCACGGTCTGAGTAACGGCCTGGAGAGCATCGTCCAGGCCGATGCGCTGAATGCGCTGGATCTGCGCGTGCAACATCTTGAAGAAGCTGCACGCCTGCAGGACACAGCCTTGGCCATCCTCGTAGGGCAGGGCGCTGTACTGCCGGCGCAAGCTTCCGTGGAGAGCTGGACCCTCAATGCCCGCTGGCAGGTGCCGCAGCAGGTCCCTGCCGAACTCTTGGGACAGCGCCCGGACGTCCAGGTGCGGCGGGCTCAGATGACCGTCGCGGCGGCAGAGATTCGGGTGGCGCGGGCCGATTTTTATCCCAATATCAACCTGGTTGCCTTTGCGGGTGGCCTTGCGGCAGCAGGGAGCTTCTTGCAATTTTTCCATCCGAGTTCGCTGCAATATGGGGCGGGTCCGGCGATCTCTCTGCCCCTCTTCACGGGTGGACGCTTGCGCGGCCAACTGCATCGCCGCGCGGCCGACTACGATGCCGCCGTGGCCCGTTATGATCAGACCCTGCTCCACGGGCTCCAGGAGGTGAGCGACGCCCTGACCCATCTGCAAACGGCCGCCCATGTACGGCAAGAGCTTCAAGAGCGCGCCAAACTCTTGCGCAAAACCCAGCAGATACAAGATCAACGCTGGTCTGCAGGCCTGCAAAATGCCCTGCCAACCCTGGAGACTCGACTCGAACGTTTGCGTCTGGCGGCTCAAGACGTGTCCATCAACGCGGCGGCGCTGAAAAGCTTGACGACCCTTCAGGTAGCCTTAGGCGGCACCGCTCTCCCCCAAGTGATGGGCGATGACCCCAAGTCTCAGGCCTTGTTGCAGGAGTCTGCTCCGTGACTGCCGCTGCGCGGGCCGCATCCTGGCGGGCGTGGTGGGCGCCCTTGCGCAAGGATGGGGAGACCCTGATCTTCATGCTCAAGGTTGCCGCGGCTGCCGTCCTGACCCTCTGGCTTGCCTATCGATTTTCCCTGGATTCGCCCTCTACGGCAGTGATTACCGTGTTCATCGTCATGCAATCCCGCAATGGTATGGTGCTGGCCAAGGGCTTTTATCGTGCCCTGGGTACCTTGGTGGGGAGTTTGGTGGGGCTCGGGCTGGTCGCTGCTTTCCCCCAGTCCCGTTGGGGCTTTTTGCTGGGTTTGGCCCTCTGGGTTGGCCTATGTACGGGGGGCGCCCGCTATTTTCGGAACTTCCAGGCCTATGCCTTTGTATTGGCAGGCTATACGGCGGCACTGGTAGGGATTCCAGCGGTATTGCAGCCGGCGCACGCCTTCGACATTGGAATCGCTCGGGTGAGTGACGTGATGCTGGGTATCGGTATCGCCTCCATCCTGAGTGCCGTGCTCTTCCCTCAGTCCCTGCAGAGCTTGTTATATCAATCAGCGCGAAGCCGCTTTGGCCATTTTTTGGGGAACAGTCGGCGGGTCGTGGCCGGTGGAGTGCCCCGTGCGGGCTGGGCAAAGTTGCATTTGCAAGCCATTGCTGAAGTGATCCAGCTCGACAGCTATCGTTCCAGCGGGATTTTCGAGAGTCAGAGCGCGCGCCGCCAGAACGGCCGGGTACAGCAGATGATTGCCGAGATGATGGCGGCGGCCAGTTCTCTGCACCTGCTCAACAGTCAGCTGCGGCGTTTGCGGCATCCGCCCCTGCAGCACGTGTTGCAAACCTTGCAGCCTCTCCTCGATCAGGTGGATCAGACCCTGGCGCGTCTGGCGGAATGGGTGGAGCAAGACCAGATGGCGGCGGTGTTGCCCGAACTCGATCGTCTGCGGCGTTGGGTCCTGACCGAGCTCGGCAGCCCGGAATCCGGTACTTCCCAGGCGGGCCGTGCCATCGCCCACACGCCACAGCAAGCCCTCGCCAAAGACAGTACCATCCTGCTGCTCACCCGCTTTCTGGCGGAGTTACATTGGTATGTGTGGCGTTACCTGGAGGCGTTTCATCCCCATCTGCGCCACGACCAGCTACCGGGACGACCCGGCGCCTATGCCCACAATCTACACCGTCCAGCGCCTTGGGATCATCCCCAAACCGAGCTCTTTCAGCCCCTCAGTGCGGCTTTGCGAGGGATGGTGGTGGTTGGCATAACGGCAGCCTTCTGGTTAGGCAGTGACTGGCCCTCGGGACCCGCCGCCCTCATCATCGTCGCCGTTCTGGGGGCCCTATTTTCGACGTTTCCGAATCCGGTGGCCTCGGTGCGACAGATGGGCTGGGGAATCAGCGTAGCCTTCCTCGCCGCACTGGTGTTTACCCTCTTGATTTTGCCTCACGTTCAAGGATTCCCTCTCTTGGCCCTTGGGCTCCTACCCTTTCTCTTGCTGGGTCCCCTGATTCTGTATCGCAGTGCCTGGCCGGGTATGGCCGCAGGTTACGGGATTTTCTTTCCACAATTGGCCATTCCCCCCCAATCGGGACCTTTCGACTATCTGGGGATGGTCAATACGGGTATTGCTGAGGTGATGGCCGTCCTCGTGGTGGGATGGAGTTTTCTGACCATCTTTCCCATGGGAAACTGGTTGGAACGTCGCTGGTTGGCGAAGGGATTGCGGCAGCAGGTGGTCGAGGTCTGTCGGCAGCCTCTGGGCGGGCTGCGGGCGATTTTCGAGCGGGATACGCGGGAATATCTCCGGCTTTTGGTTGCTGATCCAGGCGGAAAACATCAAGAGGATGCCCGGATTCTGCGCTCTGCCCTGCGCCTGCAAGAATTGGGTGAAGCGGTTTTGCACCTCCGTTTACTCCTGCGTTCGGCCCCGGAGCTAGGGGAGGGGGTTGCGCCCCTGCTGGAAGTCCTCGCCCAGCATATGGAGGGCCAGGCGGACCGCTCCGCGGTCGCGGCGGCGTTGACGGTCGCCGTAGAGGCCGCCGAGTCGGGGCCTGGTCAGAACCTGGACACCCGCTTGCATGCCCTCTTGGCACCCGCGCGACTCCTGCGCATCTACCTGCAGGTGATCGGTAGTGTCCTCCAACGCCTGGAACCCGAAGGGGTGAGTCATGCCTCGTGAAATCCCCCTCTTCACGGCCATGGTGCCGACTCTGCTATTGATTTTTCTTGCTAGCCTGTTGATCTTCGGGTTGGTCGACCTTTTGCTATCGCGCTGGGATTGGGACCGCTACTTTTGGCATCCCGCTTTGCTACGCCTGGCCCTCTTCGTTTGCCTTTTTGCTTCCCTGTCCTTGGGGGTCTACGGATGATCCTTCGCCGTCTGATGCGCGTGGTGCTGACCCTCCTCGTGGTTGCCCTGGCCGCCTGGTTGGGGTGGCGGCTTTGGCATCAGTATCTGGACAGTCCGTGGACACGGGATGGCGTCGTCCAGGCGAGAATTGTGGACATCAACGCCGATGTTCCAGGACGGGTCATTGCCGTGGTGGTTCACGACAATACCTCGGTTCGGGCCGGACAGCTTCTGTTCACCATTGATCCGGAGCGCTATCAAATGGCGGTGCAAAGCGCCAAGGCCCAGCTTGCCGAGGCCGCGGCGCATTTAGCCAAGGCCCAGGAACAGGCCGCCCGGCGTGCCCAGTTGGGCTCGGACGTGGTTTCGGCAGAAGCCCAGCAGGATGCGCGCATCGCGGTCCAGGCTGCGCGTGCGCGCTACGCAGCGGCGCAAGCGGCGTTGAATCTGGCCGCCCTGAATCTGCGCCGGACCCAAGTGCGCGCGCCGGTAGCGGGCATCATCACCAACCTGCGCCTGCGGGTGGGGGATTATGCCTCTGCAGGTGCGGCCGAGATGGCCTTGGTCGAGGCCAAGTCTTGGTGGGTCTACGGCTACTTTGAACAGACCCGCCTGCAAAAAGTACGGGTAGGCGATCCCGTTACGGTCACCCTGCTCGGAGAGCGTCCGGCCTTGAGAGGCGTGGTGGAAAGCATCGCCCCTGCAGTTGCCGACCGGGAGAGTCAAACCGGTGCGCGTCTGGAAGCCAATGTCCGGCCAACCTTCAATTGGGTACGTCTGGCCGCGCGGATCCCGGTACGGATTCGCTTGGAAGATATCCCGCCCCATCTACCCATTGCTGCGGGTATGTTGTGCACGGTAGTGGTGGGGACCCGATCGGCGGGGGATAGGGGGTCTACCACGAACGGGACGCGTTCGTCTGCTGCGCGGCTTGCGCCAGGGTATTGATCCTCGTATAGTTCCGCCTCATTTAGGGGAGAAAGGCACGGTCGTCCCTCGCCCCGCTCGTGATAACGCAAGAGAAGGAGTAACAGTAATGACCGAAGCGAATTTTGTCCTTGCCGCCCAGGCGCGGAGTGAAGAGGGCCGCCGGCCCAGTCGTCGTATGCGGCGTTCAGGTCGTATCCCTGCGGTCCTCTATGGGGACGGTAAGCCGGCGGAGTCGATTAGTCTGGATGTCTTCGCCGCTTATAAGTTTCTTGGCAATGAGCAGGTCTACAGCAATGTGATCACGCTGGACCTCGACGGCCGCAAGGAAAGTGTCCTGATCCGTGATCTGCAGATGCATCCTTATAAGGACGAAATTCTGCACGTCGATTTCATGCGTGTGCATCAGGGCGAGTTGGTGACCCTGAATGTTCCGGTGCACTTGCTGAATGAGCACAGCGCGGTAGGCGTGAAGATGGGCGGTGGATTGCTGCATCGTGCGGTGACGGAAGTGGAGATTCAGGCGCCGGTGGGCAAGCTTCCCGAGGCCATCGAGGTGGACGTGGCTGAGCTGGGAGCTGGTGAGAGTATCCATCTTTCCAATCTGCAATTGCCAGCAGGTGTGGTCCTGGTCGCACTCAAACACGGCGACGACAAGGAAGTCGTATCCATCCACGCGCCGCATGGTCCGGCAGCCGATGAAGAAGAGAGTGCTGCTGAATAAGTTGCCATGGATTGGCTGATTGCTGGTCTGGGGAATCCTGGGCCGGACTATGCAAAAACCCGCCACAACGCGGGTTTTTGCTTTGTGCAGGAGCTGGCAAGTCGGTACCGCGCGTCCTGGCGCTTGGAGCGGCCCTGGAAGACGGAATTGGCGCGCATCCAGGAGCCCGGCAAGGATGTTCTTCTCTTGCAACCGCAGGACTTCATGAACCGTTCTGGCGGGCCAGTGCAATCCGTTGCGGCTTTCTATCGGATTCCTCCAGCACGCATTCTCATCGTCCACGACGAATTGGATCTGCCCGCTGGCGTCGCTCGTTTCAAGTGGGCGGGTGGTCATGGGGGCCATAATGGCCTGCGCGACCTGGATCGTGCCTTGGGGACGCGCGACTATTGGCGTCTTCGCATCGGTATCGGGCACCCCGGACACAAGGACCGGGTCGTGGATTATGTCCTCGCGCGTCCGACGGCGGGAGAAGAGGGGGATATCCACGCTGCCATCGAGCGCAGCCTGAGCGTTCTCGATGGCTTTCTTGCTGGACGGCAGGAAGCGGCCATGAAGACCCTACACAGTGAATAGGAGACTCCCATGAGTTTGGCTTGCGGTATCGTTGGTCTACCGAATGTCGGCAAATCTACGCTTTTCAATGCCATCACCAAAGCCGGAATTGCAGCGGAGAATTACCCTTTTTGCACCATCGAGCCCAATGTCGGCCTGGTGAGTGTGCCGGACCCGCGCTTGCAGTCCCTGGCGGAGATCGTCCACCCGCAGCGGATCGTGCCGGCGACGGTAGAGTTTGTCGACATTGCCGGTCTGGTTGCGGGAGCGGCGCAGGGGGAGGGACTGGGCAACCAATTTCTTGCCCACATCCGCGAAACCGACGCCATTGCCCTGGTGACGCGCTGTTTTGTCGATCCGAATGTCGTGCATGTGAATGGACAAGTCGATCCCATTGCCGATCTGGAAACCGTGCTGACAGAGTTGGTGCTCGCCGATCTCGCGACCCTGGAAAAGGCACAGGCTCGTGTGGGGCGACAGGCCAAGGGGGGGAACAAGGAAGCCGTCGCCGAACTCGCCGCCATGAACAAGCTGCAGCCGCATCTCAATGCGGGCAAGCCGGCGCAAAGCGCGGCGCTCTCCGGCGAGGAGCGGGGGCATCTACGCGGTCTGTTTTTGCTGACCTTGAAGCCTTTCATGGTCATCGCTAACGTGGCGGAAAACGAACTCGAAGATGGAGTCTGGCGTGCGCCTCTGGAGGCATGGGCCAGTGAGCGGGGGGCCAAAGTGGTCCCCGTTTGTGCGGCCATCGAGGCCGAGTTGGCGGAGCTGGAGCCGGAGGAGCAAAGCGCATTCTTGCAGGATCTGGGGCTCGAAGAGCCAGGCCTGCATCGCATTGTCCGCGCTGCCTACCAGCTATTGGGTCTGCAGACCTACTTTACCGCTGGGGAAAAGGAAGTGCGGGCGTGGACCATCCCCGTCGGTGCTACCGCGCCGCAAGCCGCCGGTGTCATCCACAGCGACTTTGAGCGAGGCTTTATTCGGGCACAGACCATCGCTTTTGGCGATTACATCCGCTATCGCGGCGAAACCGGCGCAAAAGAGGCGGGAAAATTGCGTGCCGAGGGTAAAGACTATATCGTCCAGGATGGTGACGTGTTGAATTTTCTGTTCAACGTCTAGCCGATTGATATTCCTCAGGAGGCTGATGGGATCAACTGCTCCAGACAGAATCCCTTGAGCAGGGTGTTTTGCTGGTCCAGAAGTTCCATCCACGCACTGTGCAAGGGGCAAGGATGGCGGTCTGAACACTCCTTCTGGCCTAAAACGCAACGCACCTGTTTCTCGGGATCGGTGCTAACCGCTTGTAATATATCATAAGCACTTAATTTCGCTGCTTCGGGGCGCAGTGCAAAGCCGCCTCCCTTGCCCTTTAGCGATTCGAGAACGCCGCGTTTGGCAAGGACGCGTAGAACGCTGGCTACGCAGGGTTCGGATACCCCGACCGCTTGGGCGATGTCTCGACAAAGAATAGGCACGCCAATTCCTTGTTCGGCAAGAAACAGCAGGCAACGCAGAGCACATTCGGTATTTTTATTGAACATATGGGTCGTTTCTGGCAGTTGTGCAACCTGGGGTGAAGTGGTCGCCCACTACACCCCGAGGCCAAGGAACAGGATACGGCTTGGAATCAATGTGCTGCAGCGGTGGCCGCTGGTTTTTTACCGCCAGTGCGCAGAACGTTCCGACGCATGGCCCAACTCATGCCCAGCATGGCGGCGGAGAAGGCTGCTGAAAACCCAATGACGATCCAGTTGTAGACGCTCGATCCCGCCTGGGGTGCCAAGGCAAAAATGACCTGTAGACAGACGGCCAAGGCCAGATAGGCGGAAGAACCGATGATCAGGACCAACTCCTTGTTTTGCACATTCCGAATGACCCAAATCCCCTCGAGCACTCCGACGATGGCAACCCAGGCAAAGATGGTGAGCAAGGTGAGTACCAGATTGCTGTGCGTGGCCAAGATGATTACCGCAATGCCAGCGGCAACGCCGACGATCGCCTTGATGGCAATCAACACCCGCGGGCAGGCTCCCGAACCTTTTTGCGCCAAGCGGATGGCAGAATATCCGCCATCAAAGAACACGTAGAGGGCAAAGAACCAGATGAGCAGGGTCATGGTGAGACTGAAGTCCAGCAGCGACGCAATGACGAAGGCCAATGCTGCTACACCCCGCGCAAAGAGCAACTGCCAAGAGAACAATGTCACGCGATTTTCTTGCCCAATACTTTGTGTATTCATAGGTAAACCTCCTTTTTCCCGTTCCGTCAAAGAATGCGCAAAAAGCATCCTTTCATCTGTTTTATAGTCAAATAAAAAGCCTAAGGCAAGCATTATTTTTTTATTTTCCTGATCGTTGCATAATTTATCTTATTGAAAGACGGTGGTTAATTATTAGTATTATTACATTAACAAAATCTTATATAAAGATATTTCTGAAGGAAAGCCTTGGGGTCCTGTCCTCTTCTTCGCAGGAACAAGGCGGAACCCTCTGAAATTCCTTCCCCTTTCTGTCGTCCTGTGCTAGGCTCTTGAGGTGGAAGTGGCCCAGCTATGGTCGCCCACGTCGACAAGCTAGGTTGGATTGATCAGGGAGCGTTATGCCCATCGTTGCACCGCAGTATGGTATCACCCCAGAGCGCAAGCGTGCCCGGGACTTGGAGTCGAGCCCCGAGCAGCGGGCTCCGCGTCGGGTTGTAGAGTCGGCACCTGCGGCAAATATTGAGCAGGGTGGTCGTCCGCAGTTCTGGTACCCGAAAGACCTTCCCATTCCCGACGAAGTTGCGCAGCCAGCTTCACCTCAGCCTGCACAGCGGTCCAGTGCGCGCACGGTGACGGTAGAAGTACGCAAACGCCGCAGCATCCAGCGCTGATTTATCTCTATATAAAACAGTAATGTAGAGAAAGTTCCGCTTGAGATCTTCCCGTGCCTTGGGGTATCTTTTTACCCACGAACAACGGGAGGGGAAATTATGGGCTTTCTGGACGATATCGTCTCAACGGGGATGTCTGCGCTGGGAGCAGAACATTCCGGTCTGTTCGGGTCGGCGATGCAGTTTGTGCAGAGCCAGCCGGGGGGCGTCAGCGGCTTGGTGCAGCAGTTGCAAAGCGGTGGTTTGGGAACGGTGGTCAGTTCCTGGATCTCCAATGGGGAAAATCAGCCCATCAGTGCAGAACAAATCGAGTCTGTGATTGGTAGTGACCGCATCCAAACGGTGGCGGACACCTTGGGTATTGACTCCCAAACTCTTGCCCAAGGGTTGAGCCAAGTCCTGCCAAAGCTCATCGACCAGCTTTCACCCAACGGGCAACTGCCGGATGAGGACACGATCCAGCAAAGTGTGCAGACGATGAAGGGGTTGTTGTAAAGGGTTGGCGGTGCCCTCCCCACCGCAGGTATAACGTACTACACCTTAGGAGAACACCATGTTGAAGAAACTGATCTTGTCTTCTGTTGCGCTATCTTTCCTGCTCTCCGGAGCGGTCTATGCGGAGACTGCTGCGCCGGCCACGCACGCGCCGATGAAGATGGAAAAGAAGGTAGAGAAAAAAGCAGAGAAAAAGGTTGAGCATCCACGCAAGCTCACCGCCCAACAGGAAAAAATGAAAACCTGTAACGTGCGCGCCAAGGGCATGAAGGGTGAGCAGCGGAAAAGCTTCATGAGCAGCTGTCTGAAAAAGAAGTAAGCTGACTGAGTTATGACGAAGGGGCGTAGGGTGATAGCCCGCCCCTTCTATGCGCTGTCCGTATTATGCCGTCGGCGTTGCGGATAGCGCCTGCCACGGCGGAAGGGCGCTCCGCTGCGCTCTGGTACAGGGAAAGGCGCTGGAGGAGCACCGATGAGTGGGGCAAGTTCTTGAAGCGCAAGGCAGTATACTCTGCGTTTGAAGGCGATGATCTCTTCGGCGGGGCGCCAGTAGTCTACCCACTGCCAGTCTTCAAATTCGGGGTGTTCGGTTTGTAGATTGATTTCTGCCTCGCTGCCTTCAAAACGCAGCAGGAACCAGATTTGCTTCTGTCCCCGGTAGCGCCGCTGTCTGCTCGGTTTACGTGCTCCGGGAACGTCATAGCGTAGCCAGCCGCGGGTGCGTCCAATGATGCAGACCTTATCGGTCCCCACCTCTTCCATGAGTTCGCGAAATACCGCCTGTTCAGGGCTTTCGTCGCCGTCAATCCCGCCTTGCGGAAATTGCCAAGCGTTTTCCCCCACCCTTTTGGCCCAAAGGACTTGATTGTGTTGATTGCAAATGATCATGCCCACGTTGGGGCGATAGCCGTCTGCGTCGATCATCGCTGCTTCTCGCTATGCTATTTTTTTCAATATAACAAAATGCTGGTCGCAGGTCAGCGGTGCTTTGTTAGAGCGAGCACAGGATGTCGAGGGAGAAGCGTTTGCCCGCCAGAAAATCCAGAATGCAGCGCTCTACCATCGCACTGCGTAGGGGTGCCGTTCGCATCTCCTCCAGGGAGAGCCAGCGCGGGCCAATGATGCCGGTATCCAAGGGCGCCTGGGGATCATGCTGCCCAGCGCGGCCAATGAACGCGATGCGCAGGTAGGTCAGGTCTTTGTGCGGGTGTTCCCAGTGATAAATGCCCAGCATGGACTCCGGGAAAAATTCGTAACCCGTTTCCTCTCGGGTTTCGCGCACTACTGCTTCGACGAGGCTTTCCCCTTTTTCCCAGTGGCCCGCGGGTTGGTTCAAACAGTTCTTGCCGTCAATCTGCTCCTCGACCAACAGAAAGCGCCCTTGGGTATCCTGGGCAATGGCGGCGACGGTGACGTGGGGACTCCATCTCATCTCAGGCCTCCTGATGAATCTCATCCTGACGCAAATAACGCCATTCTCCCGGCGCCAAGTCGCCCAGAACAAACGGTCCAAAGCCCTCGCGATGCAGGGATAGGACATGATTGCCGAGCGCCGCCATCATCCGGCGGACTTCATGATAACGCCCCTCGCGCAGGGTCAGGCGCAGCTCGTTTGCCCCGAATCTTTCCAACTGGGCAGGTTGACAGGGGATGTGCTCCCCTTCGAGGAGCAGGGTGCCGCTGGCTAGAATTTGCTCTGCGTCCGTGCGCAAGGGCTCTGCCAGCCGCACGCGATAGTGGCGGGGAATGGCATTGCGAGCGTGACTCCAGCGGTGTAGCCATTTTCCATCGTCGCTAAGCAAGAGCAAGCCGCTGGTATCCCGATCCAGACGGCCGGCGCTGCTGAAAACAGGACGCCGGTACCGCCAACGCATGGGGAAATCCTCGTAGATGCTGCGTGGATCATCATGGGCACAGACGCTGCCGAGGTCCTTGTGGTAGAGCACATAAAGGGGATCGGCTGGATCCAGATTCTCTCCGTCGATACGCAGCTTGCTGGGATCGACCTTGCTGCCAAAACGCAGAGGTTCCTTCTGCCCTTCTATACTGATCCGTCCTTCTCGTAACCAGGACCGTACTTCGGAGCGGCTGCAGTAGCCGAGGCGGGAGAGCAGGTGATCGAGGCGTTCTATTTCGGATGCCATTTTCAGAGTGTAGCCGGCCCAGAGCGGTGACGGAAGTGCGGTGAGGTCCTACAATGAGCAGCCTTGGGGTGATCTGGGAGAGTGCACATGGTGGACGGATTTTCGTTGCCGGCGGAATGGGAGGCGCAGGCCGCAGTGCAGTTGACCTGGCCGCATCCGGCAACCGATTGGGCGCCGCGTCTGGCGGAGGTCGTCCCGGTCTTTGCACAGATTGGCGCCGCGATCAGTCGCCGGGAAGACCTGCTCGTCGCAGTGCAGGATGAAGCCAGCGCGCGAGATTGCCAACGCGCGTTGCAGGCGGCGGGGGCTGATCTACGCCGTTGCCATCTCCAGCGAGCGCCCAGCAACGACTCCTGGGCGCGGGATCATGGTCCCATTACCCTGCGTCATCCCGATGGGCGCCGACGTCTCCTCGATTTTGCCTTCAATGCCTGGGGCCTGAAATTTGCTGCCGACCTCGACAATCAGCTCACGCGCAGATTGCATGCCGCGGGCGCGTACGGTGATCTGCCCCTGCAGACTCTGGGGATGGTGCTGGAGGGGGGCAGTATCGATAGCGATGGCCAGGGCACTTTATTGACTACGGACGCGTGTCTGCTCTCTCCGAATCGTAACCCGCAATGGACCCGGGAAGAGATCAGCGCACAGCTATGCGCCTTATTGGGGGTCGATCGCGTCTTTTGGTTGCAGTCTGGCTATCTGCAGGGGGACGATACCGATGCCCATGTCGATACCCTGGCACGGTTTTGCAAGCCGGATGTGATTGCCTACCAGTCTTGTGATGATCCCCTCGATGAGCATTTTGCGGCGCTACAGCAGATGGCGGCAGAGTTGGCAGGGTTCCCGCAGCCGGATGGAAGGCCCTATCACCTGGTGCCATTACCCTGGCCACAAGCACGTTTTGCCGAGGATGGCGACCGCTTGCCCCTCAGTTATGCGAATTTCTTGATCATCAACGATGCTGTGCTGTTACCCACGTACGACGATCCGGCAGATGAGGTTGCGGTGGATCGTCTTGCTGCGGTATTTCCGGAACGGGAGATCGTGCCGATTCCTTGTCTGGAACTTGCGCGCCAGCATGGTAGTCTGCATTGCGTAACGATGCAGATTCCCGCTTGACGCGTCTTATCTTATCGCACTGTTTTGGGCCGGCCAGCGTGGGCCAGCGCTGAGGATATTCACATGCTGCAGTACCCTGACATCAATCCTATTGGTTTTCAGCTCGGCCCCATTACCATTCATTGGTATGGCCTGCTGGAGATCATCAGTTTCATCATTGCCACCTTGTGGCTGATTCGACGGGGGCAGCGACCCCATACCCCATGGAAAAAGTCAGAGGTGGTCGACCTCGAATTTTACGTAGCGATTGGTGCCATCCTGGGTGGCCGCGTTGGCTATGTGCTCTGGTATAACATGCCATATTACACGCAACATCCGCTGCATATGCTCTTCATTTGGGATGGGGGCATGTCTTTTCATGGAGGATTGCTTGGCGTGGTCTTGGCGTGCTGGCTCTTTGCCAAGAGCAAGGTGGAGCATGCCTTCATGCCCACTTTGGACTTTATCGCCCCGGCGGTGCCCATCGGCCTGGGCTTGGGGCGTATTGCCAACTTCGTCAATGACCAGCTTTTTGGGCGGGTGAGCCATTTGCCCTGGGCCATGGTTTTCCCAGCGGGGGGACCGCAGCCGCGCCAGCCATCGCAGATCTATGAATTTCTCCTGGAGGGGGTCTTGTTGTTTATGATTCTGGCCCTCTACAGCCGGCGCCCGCGACCGATTGGCGCCGTAGGTGGCCTGTTCGTCTTTACTTACGGGGTTTTCCGATTTCTCGTGGAATTTGTGCGTCAGCCAGATATCCAGCTCGGCTTTGTACTGGGGCCGTTGACCATGGGCCAGATTTTGTCCATTCCCATGATCATCTTGGGGCCGGTCATTATCTGGTGGGCGTATCGCGGTGGTTTTTCCGAGCCCGACAGCCCCCGTGCGGTGATGGAGGCGCAGCCTGAGCAGTACTGATCTCAACGCGCCGCAGTGGGAGGCAGTGCGCCACGTGCATGGGCCACTGCTGGTGCTCGCCGGTGCTGGTTCGGGCAAGACCCGGGTGATCACGCAAAAAATCATCTATCTGATTCAGGAGGAACAGGTCGCGCCTCAGCACATCGCGGCGGTGACCTTTACCAACAAGGCAGCGCGCGAGATGAAGTCGCGCATTGGCCAGCGATTGGCAGGCCGATCGGGGCGTGGCTTGATGGTGTCTACTTTTCATCGCCTGGGCTTGCAAATCCTGCGCCGGGAATTGCCGCGTCTGGGCTACGGGCCCTCCTTTACAGTCATTGATCCCGGCGACAGTTTGGCTCTGCTGCGGGGGCTCTTGCGCGAGGGCAACGGCCCGGCGGACCTGGTGGAGGCTATCCAGGCGCGGATCTCGCGCTTCAAGAATGACGGGTTGCTGCCCGAAGAAGTGCGCAGCGAGGATCAAATTGGTGCCCTGGCGCAAGCACTGTATCCCGAGTACAGCAAGTCGCTGCATGCCTGCAACGCGGTGGATCTTGATGATCTTATCCTGCTGCCGACCCGGATCCTGGCCCAGGACGAAACTGCTCGCGCCTACTGGCAGGACCGGATTCGCTATCTTTTGGTGGATGAATATCAGGACAGTAACGGGGCGCAGTACCGTCTGTTGCAAGTGCTCCTGCAGCAACGACAAAATTTGACGGCAGTCGGCGACGATGACCAGAGCATCTACTCCTGGCGTGGCGCAGCTGCCGATAACCTACATCGTCTGGCGCAGGATTTCCCCACCCTGAAAGTCATCAAGCTGGAGCAGAACTATCGCTCCACCGCGCGCATTCTGCGGGCTGCCAATGCCGTCATTGCGCAGAATGAGCACCTCTTCGAAAAACGCTTGTGGTCCGAGTTGGGAGAGGGCGAGCGCATTCAGGTCCATGCTTGCGCCGATGAGAGTGACGAGGCGGAGCGTATCGCCAATGCCATCTTGCGCGATCGTTTTCAGCGTGATGGGGAATACCGCGACTATGCCATCCTCTATCGCAGCAATCATCAATCTCGCGCCCTGGAAGCGGCATTACGGGCGGCACGCATTCCCTATCAGGTGTCGGGCGGGATCTCGTTTTTCGAGCGCGCCGAAATCAAGGACTTTCTCGCGTATTGCCGCCTCATCCAGAATCCGGATGACGACCCCGCCTTGTTGCGTGCCGTGAATACCCCGCGCCGGGGTATTGGCAGCCAAAGTTTGGAGCGGCTAGGCCAGCTCGCGCGTGCCCAGGGCCAGTCCCTTTTTGCCAGCATCTTTGCCGAGGATCTCGATCTTCCGGCGCGTAGCCGTGCTGCCCTGGAAGAGTTTGCCAACTGGATCAATCAGAAGAATGACGAGCTGCAACGCAGCGATGATTTGCTTGCCGTATTGCAGGGCATTCCCGAAGAAATCGGCTACTGGCAATACCTGTTGGACGAGGGCGACGAACGCAGCGCGCGGCGTCGTTGGGAAAATCTACAGGAGCTCCTGGACTGGATGGGGCATCTGTTGGCGCAAGAGGAGGGGCCAAAGGACCTCGCCGAGTTGTTGCAGCGGCTGATGTTGTTCAACATGCTGGAACGCGAGGAAGAGGAAGACCGTGATGTACTGCGCCTTTCTACCCTGCATGCGGCCAAGGGCCTGGAGTTTCCGCAGGTGTTTCTGGTGGGCTTGGAAGAGGAGCTGTTGCCACACCGCAATAGCGAAAGCCCAGAGCAGATTGCCGAGGAACGGCGTCTCTTCTATGTGGGCATGACCCGCGCGCGCTTCCGCTTGCAGCTCAGTTTTTGTCACTCGCGCAAACGGTATGGCGAGACCCTGAATCCGGAGCCATCACGTTTCCTCGCGGAGATCCCGTCAGAGCTCCTGGATTGGCAGGCAACGGGCAAGGACGCCGACAGCCCCGCAGAGACGGAAGATGCCTTTGCCCGCCTGCGCGCGCTGCTCGATACCTAAAAAGCAAGAAGGCCAACCGCAGGGTTGGCCTTCTGATCTGCGCCGGCGAATACTGTTTAGGCGGAGGCCTGTTGCCCCATCGCTTTCACTCGCGCACTCAAACGGCTCTTGGTGCGTGCCGCGGCATTGCGGTGGATGATCCCCTTGCTGGCCGTCTTGTCGATCAT
Source organism: Acidithiobacillus acidisediminis (assembly GCF_023277115.1). Lineage (NCBI taxonomy): Bacteria > Pseudomonadati > Pseudomonadota > Acidithiobacillia > Acidithiobacillales > Acidithiobacillaceae > Acidithiobacillus > Acidithiobacillus acidisediminis. Next base: position 2,675,890 of record NZ_JALQCS010000001.1, on the reverse strand, counting down.
CGACTCTGCGCTCTGCAGGGCGCTGCGTGCCTGTTCCTGGTTGCCATCGCGTACAGCGCGCAAAACGTGCTTGACGAAGGTGCGCATACGCGAATGAAGGCTGTCGTTATGCAACCGTTGTTTCTGGTTCTGAACTGCGCGCTTACGCGCTTGCGCTGAATTGGCCACGCTACTACTCCTCAAACTGTGCTACGCCCGACTTAAGGCGAAAGATCGGCGGATTCTGCGGATTTTTGTGCAGCCTGTCAAGGCATTTTGGGTCGTTCTGCGGAAGCCAGGGTAGTCTCTGGCTGCAGATACGCTGCAATCGTGGCTCGCGCCACGGGTAAGGCTTGCCAGGCATTGTGGCCACCATTTTCCACTACCACGGCGACGGCGATCTTGGGATGGTCGACGGGTGCCCAGCCAATGAACAGTGAGTCGTTGTTATAGATGGTGCGGCCGTGGGCATAGCCTTCTGGTACCTGGGCGGTGCCCGTTTTCCCCGCAATACTGATGCCCGGAATACTGATGCTATGGCAGGTGCCGGTGTTGACACACGCTTCCATGCCCAGACGCACGGCTTGCAGCGCCTTGGGGTCCAGATTGAGATTTTCTGCCGGCGGGCTGGGAATGTCCGTGCGTGCACCGGTGGCTGGGTTGATCCAGGCCTTGGCGACTTGTGGTTGCACCAGATAGCCACCGTTGGCAATGGCGGATACTGCCCGCGCCAGCTGCAAGGGCGTCACGAGCAGATATCCCTGGCCGATGCCGAGAATGACCGAGTCGCCGGTATACCAGGGAGCGTGGAGATGAGCGCGCTTCCAGGCGGGAGTGGGAACCAGGCCCGCTAGACCGCCCGGCAAATCGATCCCAGGTGCTTTGCCAAACCCGAAGCGCCAGAGGGTTTGATCCTGTAATTGGATGCCCATCTTGACCGCCAATTTGTAATAGAACACGTCCACCGACCAGGCCAGCGCCTTGGTGAGGTTGGTCTCGCCGAAGCCGTCGCGATTCCAGTCCCAGTAGGTATGCCCACCGAGCTGAAAGTTGCCGGGGCAAAAGGTTTGGTAATCCGGCGTGATGACACCGGACTGAATCGCCTGGATGGAGAAGAAAGGCTTGGCGCAGGAGCCCGGGGGATAGAGCCCATTGTCGGCACGATCGGTAAGAGGGCGCCCAGGGTTGTCGAGGAGGCTTTGCCAGTGTTTGCTGCTGATGCCATCCACAAACCAATTAGCGTCGAAGCTCGGACTGCTGACCATGGCCAGTACATGTCCGTTCGTTGGGTCCAGAGCGACGACGGCACCACGATAATTCTTGCTTTCCAGGGCGTTGGCAGCGGCTTCCTGAACCCGCAGGCGCAAGTGCGTGGCGAGGTTAGTGCCCGCCATAGGAGGCTGCTCCGAGAGGGTTCCTACCTGCAGTCCCTCGGCATCGATCTGTTTGATCTGATAGCCCATCTCGCCGCGCAATTGCTGTTCATAATGGCTTTCCAGGCCTGTCTTGCCAATGTAGTTACGACCGCGGTAGTTCTCGCTTTGGTGCCGCTGCAGATCCGCCGCCGTGATCGGTCCGACGTAGCCAACCACATGGGCAAAGAGGCCAGCATAGGGATAATGGCGATGCATCAAAGCCGTGACCCGCACGCCAGGAAGTTCTGCTGTGCGCACGGCGAGGGCGGCAACCTGTTGGGGACTGAGGTCGGTCTTGAGCACGATGGGATCGAAACTGGCCTTGGCCGCCTGACTTTTGTCAAACCGCTCCAGGTCGCCAGCGGAGAGGCCCAGCAATTTTTGCAGCCGCGCCAAGGTATCATCCAGATCGCTGGTTTGATCGGGGGTGACTTCCACTGCATAGGTTGGCTGATTCTCGGCCAGGACTTGTCCGTGATCCGCGAGAATCAGACCTCGTGCCGGATTCACGGGAACCAGGGCAACATGGTTATCGTGCGCCAGCTGGCGGAATTTCTGGTAGTGCAGCAGCTGCAGATCGAGCAGGCGGGCGACCACCACCAGCAAGAGCAAAAGAACCACGATGGCAGCAATGCCGAGGCGGTTACGAAAATTTTGCTTAGGGACGAGGGGGGGGGAGGTCTTTTTCATCAGGGTTATTCGATTTGCAAATGCCTAGCTCCCTTCGTACACTCGTTTTCACACTGCAGCCGGGGGTACGCGTGCGGGAATCTCGGGTCGAATCTCTCCTGGTCCAAATCGAAGACATGATACTCGATTATCATACCTTGCGTCGCCAGGCGCGAGGGGGAGCGCAGTGGGTCGAACTGGGTCGCCTACGGCGCGAGAAAGAACTCCTGGAAGCAGAAAATCTCCGCCTGCGGCAGCAGCAACACGAGATTCGCGAACGCCTGGATCGTCTGCTCGAGCAAATCTGCATCTGGGAACAAGAAGGATACCGACCATGAGTCAGGGCAGTGCTGCGAATGCGCGCGAAATCATCGCGGCAGAATTTCTCGGTCAATCTTATCAAATCTCCTGCTCTGCCGAGGAGCGTGATTTACTCGCGCAGGCCATGCTTACCCTGCAGGAGCGTTTGCAGACGGCAAAGATTCGGCAAATGGTGGGAGTACAGAGGGAGCGAGCCTTGCTCATGATCGCCCTGAACCTGGCTGCGGATCTGCATCGGAGTCAGGAGGAATTGCAACAGGGGCAGCGGGTTCTGGAGGGGATTGCCACGCGTCTGCAGCATCTGGTTGACATCGAACAGGGTGGAGAGTAGCTTGAGCTCACTCCCTGCGGGGTTCGTGGTGCCGGGATATTTCCTGAACCAACATTGTCTATCCAGGGGGCTTTGGCCTACCTCGTTGGTGTGCCGCTCCTTCGTGGAGTAGCCTGAAACGAGTCCCGAGCCTCCGACCTGGTCATCAGGTTCGTGGGATAGCGGGTACCACGGCCCAAGTGGGGAGTTTTTTTGTCAGCGTCAAAAATTGAAATCCGGCGTGCCATGCGTCAGCGTCGTGCCGCGCTGAGTTCAGCGGATTTGCGCCATGCGGAGCAGTCCTTGCTCCGGCAATTAAGAAAGTCTCCCCTACTGTATAAGGCCCGCTCCATTGGTCTGTATTGGCCGATGCGAGGTGAAATCAGTGCCCTGGCGATCCTGCAGTTGCCCTGGGCGCATCGACAGCAATTCTTTCTGCCGGTCTTGGCTGGGCCACATGCGAAGATGTTGCGTTTTGCCCCCCTGCGAGCGGGCGTTACTCTGCGAGACAATCGGTTGGGAATCCCCGAGCCCGATGTGGCACGTTGCCACTGGAAATCTGTAACCGACCTCGACCTACTGATTTTGCCCCTGGTGGCATTTGATGCGCGGGGACAGCGCTTGGGGATGGGCGGCGGTTTTTATGATCGCAGTCTGGTTCCGCTGCGTCACCGCCAGCATTGGCGCCGACCGCATTTGCTTGGGGTAGCCCATGCCTTCCAGGAACTGGGAGAATTGCCGGCAGAGCCGTGGGATGTGCCGTTGGATGGGATTGCTACGGAGCGCGAATTGCGGAGTTTTGTACGATGAAGGTGAGCATTTTCTTTGCCGGTGACGTGATGGGGGCGCCGGGCCGGCGGGCCTTGCAGGAGGGTTTGGTGCAACTGCGTGGCGAGCGCGGAGTGGATGCGGTAGTGGTCAATGGCGAGAACGCTGCCGGTGGTGCTGGTATCACGCGCAAGATCCTTGATGAATTCCTGGCTTGGGGGGTGGATGCCGTGACGGCAGGAAATCATGTCTGGGATCAGAAGGAGGCCATCAGCTTCATCGAGACCGAGCCCCGCTTGCTCCGTCCCTACAATGCTCCTCCGGGGACGCCTGGGCGCGGGGCTGTGGTGATAGAAAAAGAGGGCTGGCGCTTGGGCGTCCTCAACCTGATGGGGCGACTCTTCATGCACCCCCTCTATGACTGCCCGTTTCGCGCTGCCGATACGGCCATAGCGGCGGATCTGCAGGGCTGCGATGTCATTCTGGTCGATCTCCATGCCGAAGCGACCAGCGAGAAATATGCCCTGGCCTGGCACCTGGATGGGCGGGCGAGCGTGGCGGTGGGTAGCCATACTCATGTCCCAACGGCAGATGAGCGGATTCTGCCGGGGGGGATGGCGTACCAGAGCGATGCGGGCATGTGCGGTTGTTACGATTCGATCATTGGTGTGGATCGGGAGATTGCCAAACGCCGTTTCATCGACGCCATGCCAGCCAAGGCCCCGGTGGTAGACGGGGTGGCCAGTCTTTGTGGGTTGTTGGTTGAGGTGGATATGGAAAGCGGTAAGGCGCTGACAGTGGAGCGAATCCGCCGGGATTATCCCCTCGCCTGATCGGGGGTGCTGGTCAGCCAGGTTCGGCAGCATTGGCTTGCTTCAGCGTTGTCGCTGATGCGTAGATAGGCGGTGTCCTGTGGCGCTGGTGTGGGGAGGCAGTCGCACTCCCGTAGCCGGCCATCGCGCAGAAAATGCAGATGACGGACAATCCCCGGCGCCATGCGATCAAGCTGCGCCTGCAAGCGGTCTGCGATAATTTCCTCGCCATTGATCGCCAGTAGGCGGTCGCCAGGGCTGAGCCCCGCGACTTCGGCGGCGCTGCTGGCGCGCACGAAGGTGACTTCGGCACCCAAAGACGCCTTTTTCCAGCTCATGCCCAGATCAGCACGCCGACCGGTCAGCTCCGTGCCCCCTCGATCCTGCTCGTCGCGCGCAGCACGCCAGTGCAGTTCCACCCCGAGGAAGCGCAAGCATTCCTCCAGAGGCAACGGTTTGGGCTCGGCAATCCAGCATTCCAGTTCGCGCCTACCATCGTTGCCAAGAACTTGTTGCAGAATGGAAAAAATTTTTCCCTCCGGCAAGGGACGTTGCGCTGCCCCATATTCCTGCCAGAGGGTCCGCAGCAGTTGATCCAGACTCGAATCGTGCTGACGCAGGCGAACATCCAAGCATAGGGCGGCTAGTGCACCCTTGTTGTAGTAACTGATCTCGAAATTGGCGGAAGCGGAATGGGGATGGTAGAACTTGGTCCAGGCATCGGCACTGGATTCGGCAAGGCTCTGGCGTGCTTCTCCGGGACGACGGGCGAGGCGGGTGATCTCCTGACCGAGTTCTTCAAGGTACTCCGCCGAGCTCCAGAGCCCGGCCCGGCAGAGCAACAGGCTGTCGTAATAGGAAGTGATTCCCTCAAAGACCCAGAGATCGCGGCTGGGGATCTCGGCTTCCCAATAGCTCTCGCTCCAGGCAGCAGGACGGATACTCTGTACCAACCAGGAGTGAAAATACTCATGACTGGCCAAGCCGAGGAACTGGCGGTAGCCCTTGGCATCGCTACCATCGAGGTCACTGCGGCTGCAGAGGAGGGCCGAAGACGCGGCGTGTTCCAGGCCGCCATAGGCGTTCTGTCCGCCCAGGCAGAGAAAATGGTAACGCGAAAAGGGGCTCGCTCCCCAGAATTCTTGCTGATAGCTGCAGATCGTGCCGAGATCCTCTCCCAGACGGAGTAAGTCGGCGTCCGGATGCCCAAGCAAGGCGAGGTGATGGGGCAGATCTCCAGCCGGAAAATCGACGCGACTCAGCGGGCCGAACAGTACCGGGTGATTACAGAGATCGCGATAGTTCGGGGCCTGATAGCTTCCCCAGGCCCAGGGATTCGCAGCGAGCGGCTCCATGCTGGTGGCGAGTTGCCAGTCGCTAGGCCCGCGGAAGCATACCTCCTGCCTCTGTTCTTCTTGCCCCAGTACCCGCAGAAAGACGGCTGGCCCGTTGAAAAATCCACCGCTGTCATCGAGGTAAGCCGTGCGCACTGACTTGTCGAAGGCATAGACCTCGTAGTGAATGGTGATGGAGTGGCGACAGGGCGCGACGCGCCAGTGATCCTTGCGGAATTTTTCGACCGCTACGGGCTGTCCATCAGCCGAGACCCGGAGACTGACGAGGTGTCGCGCCAGATCGCGGATGGTATAGCTACCCGGGACCCAGGCCGGCAGAGCTAGGACTTGTCCATCGGGATCGGGATGATCGATGCGTAAGGTGACCGCGAAAAGGTGTTGCGCCGGTCGTAGCTGAATGTCGTAGTGCAGGTGCATTGCGTGGGTCAGCGCCAGGCAGGCGCAAGCTGGCGGAAACGGGGGTCGGCGGCATCGTTCATCCATTCGTAGAAGATCGACTCGGTACTGCTCAGGATGATTCCGGCCTGCTGCAGGCGGCTGAGACCCCATTCGTTCTGCTGTGGGTCACGGCTGGCCGTGGCGTCGATGGCAACCACGACATCCCAGCCATTGGCCTGCAGATCGAGGGCCGTCTGTAAGACACAAATGTGTGTTTCCACGCCCAGCAGGCAAATTTGCCGGCGCTCTACCTGTGCTCGTAAGGCATTACGGATGGCGGGGTTGGCGTAACAGGAAAACTCGGTTTTCTCTAGGGTTGTGGCAAATTCCAGGAACTCTGTATGCACCGGACCCAGACCCTTAGGATACTGGGCGGAGAGGAGAATGGGGACGTCCAGTGCGCGAGCGCTGGCAAGAAAGCGATGCGAAGCGCGCAGGAGTGATGTCCGCCCTTCGGGGTCGAGCATGGCCAGCAGCTTGTCTTGTAGGTCGATGGCCAATACCAGGCTGCGTGCCGATCGAATCCGCATGCTCAGAACTGAAATTTCTTACTGACCGCATGGCGCAGCGGTGGGATGTCGGTCTCGAAAAGATCCAGGCTGCGCGGGGTCCCATCGAGCGCGCGCTGATAGCGACGTACTTTCGTAAGCGGTGATTGGCCGAGGATGGCAAGCAATCGCCCGCCGGGTTTCAACTGCTCGAGGAAGGCTTTGGGCAGTTCCGGTAGCGCGCCAGTCAGAACAATGACGTCGAAGGGAGACGCGCCGGGCAAGCCAGCCGATCCATCAGCCGCATGAAATTGCACGTTGCTGATGCCGAGCATCTGTAGGCGCCCCTCTGCGGCGCGAACGAAGTCATCGCGATCATCGATGGTATGTACGCTTGCCCCCATGCGTGCCAACAAGGCAGTGAAGTACCCGCTGCCCGTGCCGACTTCGAGGATGTGGTCGTGGGGCTGTATTTCCAGTTCCTGCAGGACCCGCGCTTCCATTTTTGGAGTCCACATCCGTTCCCCGTTACCCAATGGCACCTCAAAGTCGGCGAAGGCCAGCTCCTGTAGGTGCGCAGGAACAAACTGTTCCCGCCTCAGCTCTTGCAGGATGCGCAATACTTCAGGGTCAAAGACGTCCCAGGTGCGAATCTGGGTGTCGATCATGGTTTGGCGCAAGGTGTCGAAGTGCATGGGAATCGTCCAAAATACCTGTTACATTTAGGCATGCCGACCACGGCAAGTCAATTTCCTTGGGGGATATCAGTTGGAAAGTCGGGCGCATGCGTTGATCGCCTTGCTCTTTGTCGCCGTTTTGGGCGCGGCACTGGCAATTGCCGGGATCTGGATGCATCACACGACACCCGCAGGAAAAATTTACAATGTCGTCTCACCCTTCAGTGTTACCGGTCTGACCGTGCAAGCGCCAGTGCGTTTCAAGGGGGTGCGGGTGGGTGAGGTGAAGTCGATTGGTTTCGATCCGAGAAACCCGCGCATGGTGCAGGTGCAGGTCAGCATCAATGCGAAGACTCCCATTACCAAGGCGACCTTTGCCGAGCTCGAGCCCCAGGGCGTAACTGGGCTGAGTTACCTGTCGCTGAGTGATGCGGGTACCGATTTCTCGCCCATTCCCCATGCGCCTGGCGCAGTGCCTGATATCCCCATGCATCCAAGTTTCATTCAAGTTTTGTCCCGTAGCGGCGAATCGCTGGTCAATCAGGGTAATGAGCTGGCTCTGCGCATGAACGATCTTCTCGATAAGCAGAATCGACAACATTTTACTGCGACCTTGCGGCATCTGGATCAGGCCAGTGCCGAGCTGGCTGAGCTCGAGGCCGCATTGCGCCCCACCTTGGTGCAGCTGCCCGCGACCATTGCCGCGACCCGTTCGACCATGGAGGACAGCCAGGTTCTCGTGCGCCACCTCGATGACTTGGCGCTCGCAGCGAAGGCGCCACTGCAGCGCCTGAATGGCACGAGCGCAGCGTTGCAGCAACTGGCCGACTCGGGGCAAGAGAGTGTGGCCATTTTAAACCATCAGACTCTCCCGCAACTGAATGCGCTGACGCATAATCTCCTGCAGAGCAGTCAGGCCCTTGGGGCATTGAGCGAGGATTTGCGACAAAATCCACAGTCCTTGCTGTATGGGCGCCAAGCACCACCGCCGGGACCCGGGCAGGCGGGCTTTGCCGGAGGAAAGTCATGAAGATTTTGCGGAAACTGCAGCCTGTTCTCCGCCTTGCCATCCTCGGTACCGTGACCCTGGGTCTATCGGCCTGCGCTAGCGCTCCTGCTTGGCAGCAACCCTATACTCTGAACCGTCCGGCGCCCACTACCGTAGCGACGGTGGCGCGAGCCGGCGTGCTGCGGCTGGAAGCTGTAACGGCGCCCAGTTGGCTGGGCGACGAGCAGCTTCTCTACCGTTTGCAGTATGCCAACCCTCTGGCCGTACGCCCCTATGACAACGCGCGCTGGGCGGCAGCGCCGGGACAGATGCTGGCCATGCTGCTCAGTGAGCGCTTGCGCCAGCAGGGTACTTGGCGCGCCGTGCTGGGGCCGAGCCAGGCGGGGCGCCCAGCCTTGTTGCTGCAGCTCGGGTTGCACGACTTTGTCGTCGATTACTCCAGTGCCAGTGCAGGTAAGGCGCAGGTTTCCTGTACTGCCACCCTGCTCGAGGCAAAAAGCTATACCGTTCTTGCCCAACGCAATTTTGCCAGCGATGCGCCCCTCCAGCGGGTTGGTCCGGAGGGCGGTGCCGCAGCCATGAATGTGGCTGCGCAACGCTTGGTCGGGGAAATTGCCGCCTGGGCGGCGCAATACAGTCCTTCCGGCGCTAGTTGATTTTTTGCGGTGTTTTGACCACCAGCACCGGGCAATGGGCGTGGTGCACGACGGCGGTCGCGACGGAACCCAAAAGAAGCCGGCCAATGCTTCCTTGGTCCTGGCTCCCGAGGATGATGAGGTCATGCTCATGCTCGGCAGCATAAGCGCAAATATGCCGACCGATTCCCCCGGACTTTTCCAACAGCACGCTTTGGCTGGGTATGCCTATGGATTGTTGCAAGGTTTCCAGGCGCTCCTGGGCGAGGATGCGCAGGCGTTGCACCATCTCCAGAGAACTGGGCAGTAACTCTTCTGGCAACTGCAGGTCCATGATCTGGGTATCGAAGACATGCAGGAGGGTCAATTCTGCGTTATGGAGGCGGGCTTCGGACTCCGCTTGCGCCAGTACCTTCTCTGCCATCGCGCTGAAGTCGACCGCAACAAGAATTTTTTGGTAGTTCATGCGCGTTCTCCTGCCAACGCGTTGAGCACTTCATCCGCACTCAACAGGCGATTTTCGCTTTCCCGGCGTCTGCGATATTCCCAGAGATTTTGCGCCAGGGTCTTTTCGCTGATGACCAGACGATGGGGTAGGCCAATGAGATCCATGGTGGCAAATTGCACCCCGGGACGCTCGTCGCGATCGTCGAGCAAAACCTGCAGCCCCCGCTGCTCGAGTTGTTTCATCATTGCTTCTGCCGCCGCCAGTACGGCTGGAGATTTTTTTGCTTGGATGGCGACGATGCCGACGTCGAAAGGAGCCATGGCAGCTGGCCAGCAGATGCCACGTTCATCGAAATTCTGCTCCACGGCAGCGGCAACGATGCGCGACACGCCGATGCCATAGCAGCCCATGAAGACGATTTGCTCCTTTCCCTCTTCGTTGAGTACGCGCACGCCCAGCTTCTCGCTATAGCGCGTCCCGAGCTGAAAGACATGTCCTACTTCAATCCCGCGGCGAATGCCCAGGCGCCCTGCTTGGCAGTGGGGGCAGGCATCGCCCGCCTGCACGTTACGCAGGTCGGCAACTGGGGGGCGGGGTAGGTCGCGATCCCAGTTGAGATTCAACCAGTGCAGGTCGGCGGTATTGGCACCGGTGCTGAAATTGCGCAAGGTCAGGACATTCTGATCAGCCAGGATGGGTAACTCGGCGGGAAGATCCTTGGGACCCAGAAAGCCGAAGGGCACTCCCAGGATCGTATGCGCTTCCTCGGCGCTGGCCATGCGCAGGCTATCGACCTCGAGGGCGCGCGCCGCCTTGACCAGATTCAGCTCGTCGTCGCCGCGCAACAGCAAGAGCACAGGCTTGTCTGCGGCGATGACGAGAAGGCTCTTCACCACTTGCGCCGGTGTGATTCCCAGCAGCGTTGCCTGTTCTTGCACGGTGTGGATGCCCGGGGTGCGCCGTTGCTCGGCGGGCAGCATCTCCGGCTGTTCCGCATCAGCGGGACGGCTGTGGGCGAGCTCGAGGTTGGCGGCATAGGAACAGGCCGAACAATGCACGATGGCATCCTCGCCGGAATCCGCGAGCACATGAAACTCATGGGAGGCCTTGCCACCGATGGCGCCGTTGTCCGCATCGACGGCACGAAACTCCAGCCCCAGGCGGGTAAATACGCGGGTGTAGGCATCATACATTTCCTGATAAGTATCGCGCAGGGATTCCTGATCGATATGAAACGAATAGGCATCCTTCATGAGGAATTCGCGCGCCCGCATGAGACCAAAGCGAGGGCGGATCTCGTCCCGGAATTTGGTTTGAATTTGATACAGATTGATCGGGAGCTGGCGGTAGGAGCGAATTTCTCGGCGCGCCAGATCACTGATGACTTCCTCGTGGGTAGGACCAAGGCAGAAATCACGCTGATGGCGGTCCTGCAGACGCAGTAGTTCGGGACCATACATCTCCCAGCGCCCTGACTCTTGCCAAAGCTCCGCCGGTTGCACCACCGGCATCAGGATCTCCTGCGCACCCGCGCGCTCCATTTCTTCGCGCACAATTGTCTCCACCCGCCGCAGCACCCGCAAGCCAAGGGGGAGCCAGGTATATAGCCCCGATGCCAGACGGCGGATGAAACCGCCGCGCAGCAGCAGCTGATGGCTGATGAGTTCCGCTTCCGCAGGCGTTTCCTTGAGAGTCGGAAGAAAAAATTGACTGGCGCGCATAGACCATCCACGAGCAAAGAAAGATCGCTCAGTGTAGGCAAAGTCCGAGGGGGACAAAAGAGGGGGAGAGAACCCGAATTCCGCGAATGCGCAGTTCCGGCGCAGGAATCCCGCGCCGGAGGTGTTCAATAGGACAGTGGGGGTAAAAAGGGCATTCAAGGGGCCAGATATTGGAGCGTAGCGTAACCGCGCGTGCGAATATCCGCGAAGTCTGCCGCGCAGGTGGCGGCCACCTTCAAGACCCAGATGCCCGCATGACGGATGACCCGACCCGGTACTTGAGGGAACCTCGAACAACCACCGTTTTTGACGAACATTGGCGTAAATTGGATGACTTCAGCTGGGCTGCAGCACGCTTGTCAGCGATCCTCCAGCCCCTGATGGAGCAGATGCAGCAGTCAGGACTCGCCCTGGAGCAGGAGGCCGTCTGGCTGCCTGTCTAAGTCAGGCGCGAGGGCAATTTTCGGAGAATGAGCACATGCGGACTTTATCTACCGTCGCTCATCTATGTTATGAATAGACGATGGCGAATCACCAATTGCTGCGTCAGGGTATGCCGTATGCTGTGATCATGGCGACCGCGGGGGTGGCCACGGTAGCGGTGCTATATGATTTAGCGATCCTTGCGGAGATATTGGCCGCAGTTGCCGGTTTGTTGGTGGTTGCCATTCCGGTGGCCGGTGGCTGGCGCCATCGACAACTATTCAGTGCGGGCTGGTCGAACTGGATCGCCATTGGCCCGGCAGAGGAACATGTCGGTATCCACACCGTCCCTCTGGGACTGGCGGTCTTGGGTTCTGCCTTGGCCGTGTTGGGGCATCAGCAAATGGTTCCGGTTTTGCTGAGCCTCGCGGCAGCGCTTATGGCGCTCGCCTGGCTGTTGACCGGGGTTTGCTTGGCGCGATTCCTCTGTTCTTTGCATCGCTTCGGCATCCCTTGGCAAAAGCTGAGTGGTGCTTGGTTTCTCGTGCCAGCGGCAATGCTCGGGGCAAGCGTGACGACCAGCGACGTTGCTGCCTCGACGCAATCCGCGTGGAACCTACTGGTTTGTGCCGGCGCTATACTGGGTTGGGTCGCGTATCTGATCGTTGGGGCAGGGGCTATTTGGCGGGTATATCGCTTCGGTTTGGGTGGCGTAGCGCAGGCACCCTGGTGGATTGCCATGGGTTGTGCGGGCTTCGCTGCCTTGGCTTTAGGTCGTGCGGCACAGTGGCAGGCTCTGGACGGAGATCCGCGCCATTTTTTGTTGGGGCTGATGGCTCTCACAGAGCTATTGGCGGTTCTTCTGCTCTTTCCGATTTTATTTTTGAGCGCGCGCTTTTTGCTTTTACAGTGCCGCTTTCGCAATCCAGCCGCGTGGCCACCCACCTTCTCCACCTCTGTTTTTGCCCTGAGTGCTCTGCAGTCGGCTGCGTTGCTACATTTTCCTGCCTTGCACGAACTGGGGGCTGTTGCGGGATGGCTAGCATTGGTATTCTGGATCGCTACTGCGGCATGGCAAAGCCGGCTCTTTCTGCAGCAACGAAAGCACGCATCATGTTGATCCGAAGATCAGGATCGGCTGTTTCGCCAAGCGAGCCAAAACAGAGGAATCGCCCACAGCGCCGAAAAGCTGTAAATTTGATCGAGAGAGACTACGCTTTGTAATGGACCCAGCCCGGTCGAGCCAATGCCCTCTCCCACCATCAACGCGCCGACCATCAGACCAGCCATTTGTGTACCTTCTTCACCATGTCTTGCAACGCCAAAGGCCATGCTATAGGGATAGTAAATGCCGCACGCCGCACCTGCCAGGGTAAAAAAAAGCAACAATTCGCTGGCGCTGCGGAGTTGCGGGATGATGAGAAAACAGGCCGCCATTCCGATGGGCGCCACCCGATAGGTCCATCGTCTGGATAGCCAGCGGTCTGGTAGAGAGCCAAACGCTAGGCGGGCGATGGTCATGCCGCCCCAGAATAGCGACAGAGCAGCGGCGCCCGTCGCTTTGGCGAGATGATGATCGACACTGACCAGAATATTGGCCCAGCTTCCAAAGCTGCCTTCGCAAATGGCATAGATCAGTACTGCCAAGGCAAATGGGATCATGGAAACTTTCCATGCTCGCAGGCCACCCAATTCCCGCTCTTGGTCGGGTTCTTGCGCCTGTGGCAAGAACCAGGTGCATAGCCACAGCACCAGCAGCAGCGCTGGCCACAGCACCCAGGTGAGCCATGCAGCAGACCAATGCAAGAACATCGGAGAAATTGAGGTCGCGCCACCAATCACGGCATTCAGGATAGTGACGGCGGCAGTAGCACTGCCGGCAAAGAGCAACGTCGAGGCGCGATTGATGGCGGCATTGGTTAGGCCAAAGCCAATCCCAAGCAAAAACGTTTCCGCCAAGAGAAGAATAACAAGAAATTCTTGGGTACTGAAAAACGCGAGTACGAGGAGACCCATGGCGATGGCATTGCTCAGTACGCCAAGCCGAAACAGACCACGTCCAGCCAAGCGCTTATGGATACTCCCGGCGGCCAGGGCGGCGATGACCGCACCAATGATCTCTGGAAAATACAGCAAGCCGTAGGTGCCGTTGCTGAGGTTGTAAGGGTGGCTACGCAGAATGCTGCCGAGCGCGGGAATCAATACAAAAGCGGCACCCTGCAAGAATCCCGCCGTAAAGACCGCTGTGCTTCCCGTTTTCATTGCCCGCTCGCGAATTGCACTCGGAGGCTTTCGGCTACGCGTATGGCATTGGCGATGATGGTCAGGGAGGGGTTGACGGCGCTGATGGAGGGCATGAAGCTGGCGTCTACCACGTAGAGATTGTCCAGGTCATGGGCCTTGCAGAGGGGGTCGAGGACGCTGTCCTGCGGATCGGTGCCAAAGCGGCAGGTGCCCACCTGATGGGCTGTGGCGGAGATGTCCATGGCTTGGAAGAACACGAAAGGGAAGCCCGCGCCTTGCAAGATACAGCGCCATTTCTCGCAGAGGCGGCGATGGGTCTCCCGATTATTGGGCTGCCAACGCAGGCGGATTTGCCCCTCGTCACTGAGGGTCACGCGGTTTTCCGGGTCGGGGAGATCTTCCGTAGTCAGCCACCAGTCCACTGAGTGGCTCGCCGCCCAGGCGGTCATGGGGATTGGCCAGCGCGGTCGTTGGGCATGCAAAAGCGCTGGTGTCACCTTTCCCAGTCCCTGAATATGGCCCAGGGGGTGGGGGTAGTCGGGATCACCCGAGTCCTCATAAAAGTCATTCAGGGCCAGGGTCTTTTGAAAGACGCTGCGATTCTCCCGCTGGGGCTGGATGGCCATGCAGGCACTATTGAGGTGGCACATATAGTTGCGTCCAACCTGGTCACTGCGATTGGCAAGGCCATTGGGGAAGGCCTCGCTGCGGGAGGCCAGCAGGATTGCGGCACTGTTGATGGCGCCGGCAGAGAGCACGACTACCCGTGCGGTAAAGCGACCGCTGTCGGTCTCTACCCCGCTTACCCGCTGACCATCCTCGGCCAGTAGAATCCGCCGCACCCGCTCATTGCAGCGCAGTTGGACGTTGGGTAACTGGAGGGCTGGCCGTACCCCACACAGCTCCGCGTCCCCCTTGGCGTGGACCATGCACGGAAAACCATCGCAGGTAGGGCAGCGCACGCAAGGGCTGTGGGCGGGGTCATTGTCCAGGCGATGCAGGGCCAACGGCAGCGGAAAAGGGTGTAGACCCTGCTCCCGTAAGGCCTGCTCTACCCGGGCGATGTCCGCATCGTGGGGGAAGGGCGGGAAGGGATAGGCGTCGCGTGGCCCCTCGGTGGGATCGGCCCCGGCCTGCCCGTGGGTAAAGTACCAGTCCTCGGCTTGGGCGTAGTGGGGCGCCAGATCGCCATAGGCAATGGGCCAGGCCGGGGTGGCGCCATCGGGGTAGCGCCGGGGCTGGAAGTCACCGGGCCGACGGCGCAGGACGGCAGCACCATAGAACTTGGTGTTCCCCCCCACGTGGTAGCCAGTGACCGGATGGAACGGCGCACTGGCCTCGGTATCGAACCATTCTTCGTCCGTATGGTAGCGAAAACTGGCGAAGACCGTTTGGGGATCCCAGTTGCCCCATTCCCGGGGCAAATAGTCACCCCGTTCCAGGATCAGGATGCGTAACCCACTGTCGGCCAGGGCGCGGGCGAGGGTGCCCCCGCCGGCACCACTGCCCACGATCAGGACATCGGCGTCCATGACTCAGCCCCCGTGACGGAAGTCAGGATAGATCAGCATCCCGCCATCCACAGCCAAGGTGGTGCCCGTCACGTAGCTGGCCAGATCGCTGACCAGAAACGCCACTACATGGGCGATTTCCTCGGGTTTGCCCAGGCGCCCCATGGAGATCTTCTTGTCCAGGTCCTTGAGCGACTCGGGGTCGTCCCATACCGATTGATTGATGGGGGTCTTGATGGCCCCCGGGGCGAGGGCGACAACGCGAATGCCCTTATCGGCAGTCTCTTGGGCCAGGGTCTTGGTGAACATGGATAGGCCTGCCTTGGCGCTGGTGTAGGCACTGTAGCCCTCCCAGGGGATGAATTCGTGGACTGAGGTGACGTTCAGGATCACGCCGGCCTTTTGCTTTTCCATGCGCGGGATGGCGGCGCGGGCGCAGTAGTAAGGCCCTTGGAGATCCACGGCGATGACCTTTTCCCAGGCCTGGGGGTCATCGTCACCGACCAGGGCGTGGGGTCCGTCCATGCCGGCGTTGTTGACCAAGATGTCGAGACCGCCAAAGGCCGATTCTACTTCCTGTAACAAGCGCTCCACCGCCTGCGGGTCGGAGACGTCGGCGGCAAAGGCGCGTGCCTTGCCGCCCGCCTTCTCGATGCTTTGGACGACGGCCTCGGCCTCGTCCTGGCCCTTGCGATAATGCACCGCCACCTGCGCCCCGGCAGCCGCCAGTATTTCGCTGATCGCCCGTCCCAAACCTCCGCTACCCCCCGTCACCAGAGCATTTTTTCCTTGCAAGTCAATCGCAATCACGCCTCACCTCCACGGATTTCCACGTTGAAATCTTCCCCCTGCCAGTGCTCTATATCGAGCCAGAAGAGGGTGAATTGAATGCTTTGGCCGGCGCGCAAAGCGCGGCTGGGGAGGGGTGCCAGATGGGCGAGTCCCCAATCTTCCGCCTCCAGATCCTGGACTTTTTGCCAGCCGTCGATACCCCAGTGCACGCGAAAGGGCCGGGGCAGCAGGATGCGGAGTTCCTGTCCCTGCTCCAGGGATTGCAGCCGATGGCGCAGGCGCCAGATTCGATAGTCCAGCTGCGGACGCTTGCCGGCATAGCGTTTCCAGGTCTGCGCTGGCCGGTCTACCGGGTGGCCCTTGATACTGCTGTGGCAGAGCTTCAAAAATTCGCCATGGGTCCAGACCAAGGGCATGGCCGAGCCGCTGGGTTGTCCCGGATACAGGCCTTTTTCGGGGATCGGGTCGCTCTCCCAGATCTGTTCGGGAAGCAGACCACCCTTGCCGGTCATGCCCGCCATGGCGCGCAAGTAGGGCAGGGGATCTTCCCCAGCAGCCAAGGCATAGTGGCCGCGCTCGCCGGTCAGGAGGGGCCAGCCCCGACCAACGCCCGCCCCATCAAAGGGACTTCCATCCCGGTGTTCACCATAGCCATCACCGTTGTAGCGGTGCCAGACCGGACCATTGGGGGTATCGGTCTTGAGCAGACCATCCATCACCGTTACCGCATCCTGCAGATGCGGGTCGTCGGCGCTGCGCAGGCCGTAGCGCACCAGTTGCAGGAAGTCCGTTGCCACTTGCTCGCTGGCCGCCCAATGGGGGTCCTGGGCGCGGTTTTTGACCAGCACCCACTCGTCCTTTGCCCCCGCATGGGTCAGCACATCTTCGGGCGCAATGCGCAGATAGTAGCCCGACACGTGAAAGCGCCGCGCCAGATCCGTATCGCGAACGAAGGTCCAGTCCTCGATATGGGCATTCCAGTAATCCGCTAGCATCAAGGCGCAGTCGGCTGCCTTGCCCGGCAAAAACTGCGCCCCTTCGACCAAGGCAGCAATGGCGACCGCCAAGGTGAAGGCATTGATGCCGCCGTCCTCTTCCCAGCGGTCCTGCCCCGTCACCGGTCCCTCGCAGACGATGAACTGCAAGGCGCGCTGTACCATGTCGCCGATCTGCATCCCGTCCAGTGCCTGGCGGTCCTGCAAGAGGCTCGCGAGGAGGACCGGAAAGCCCGCCTCATCCAGCTGAATACCCTGCCAGAAGGGTTTACCCCCCAGCCATTGATTCTGTAGCCAGTGGCCGTCTGCCTGTTGGGTACTAATGAGATAGGCGAGTACTTGCCGTGCCTCCTGCAGGGCGCCGATGGCGACCAGGGCACCGGCACTCTCCACCAAGTCGCGGGACCAGACCAGATGGTAGCCGCCCCGGCTGTCACTGGTCTCGCCCCAGGGCACTGACAGGCTCGCGACCCGGGCGCCGGGAAAGGTGTGGTCCTCATGGACCTTGAGCACATTGATGGAGCGGGCGTAGAGAGTATGGAGCTCTTCGGGAATCTTCTTACTGAAATTGCGGGGGAGGGGGTGGCTGCGATGCCACTGCCGCCACGCCGCCGTGTATCCCTCCTCGATCTGCCCAAAGCCACAGACCAAAGCGGCCCAGGCATTGGTGGCCGCCGCCTCCTTACTGCTACCGAGGCCCAGGGCCAGGGTCCCCTGGCGGGGGAGTTCGCCGGCCAGAGCGACTTCTCCTGGACCAGCGCTGTCGTAAGCCCAGGTCATCCGGCCATGATCCGAGAAATCCTGCCACAGATCACTCGCCCCCACCTCGCCCACCGAGCGGCGGGTAAAGCCTGGCAACCCCTTCTCGTCCGCGCAGAGCAGGGCCGCGCCAAAGGGGCCCTGTTCCGCCCAGAGTAAATCCCGGCCTTCCCAGCTGCCGCACCACGCCGCATTGTTTTCCGCATCACCACCCAGGCGTGCCGCGCAGAGCACGTAAGGACGCAGGCTCTCGTCACCCTCCAGGTGGTATTCCAGGAGTAAGACATCTCGACGCGGATCTGGGCAGAGACGAAAAGAAAAGCGAAAGCGCTCGTGTTCGTGGGTGATCTGGGGTAGAGGAATCTGGGCGTCTTCCAGGTGGAGCTCCGGTTCGGGCAGGGTCTTCAACTCGACCCAAAAGCCCTTGTCGTCCGCAATCAAAAAGCCCATGTCGCGGATTTGCGGGATATCGATGCGCGGGTAAAAAACCTCCGTCAGAATCCCCCGCGCCGTGGTGAACCAGACGCGGCTACTGCCAGGTGCGACCCCGACACAACTTTTTTGGGCACTGGCCCAGACGGGGCGACTCCAGGACGGGGATGGGGCGTGGGGCATGGGGGGGAGCTCCTTGTAGCGAAGACTGTACATAAAAGTGTAGGGGATGGAGCAAGAACTTGCCTTGACAAAGGCGCGCTGGGCTATCGACAATCGCCCCAGCTAGCGCAGGCCATGGGGTTGGCGCCATAGACAGAAAGAGAGTCGAGAATGAATTTTGATGGCGTCAAGGAACTGGTCCATGCGGATATGCTGGCCGTAAATCGCGTCATCCAGGAACAACTGCAATCGGGTGTTCCCACCATCCCGGCCATGGGTGCCTACCTGGTCAATGCGGGTGGTAAACGGTTGCGTCCGATCATCTTGTTGCTCGCGGCCCGCTTGGGCGGGGACTGCAGCGAGCGTCCGATTCCCCTGGCGGCGGTGGTGGAGTTCATCCATACCGCCACTCTATTGCACGACGATGTCGTTGATGGCTCGGAGCTGCGCCGCAGCAATGCGACAGCCAATCAGTTGTGGGGTAACGCCGCGGCAATTCTCGTGGGCGACTTTCTCTATGCGCGCTCCTTCGAAATGATGGTGCAAGATGGCGACATGCGGGTCATGGCGACCATGGCGGAGGCAACCAGCATCATCGCCCAGGGCGAGGTGGCGCAGTTGGAGAATGCCAACGATGCCGATCTCGATCCCGAAAATTACTACGCGGTTATCGCGGCCAAGACGGCCAAGCTCTTTGAAGCTGCAGCGCGGCTCGGGGCCATTATCAACGGCATGACTGCCGAGCAGGAAGAGTCCCTGGCCGAATATGGCCGGCTTCTGGGCACGGCATTCCAGCTCATGGATGATGCCCTCGACTATGAAGCCGAGGCAGAGCGGATGGGCAAGAACCGCGGTGATGATCTGGCGGACGGGAAAGCGACCCTGCCCTTCATTCACGCCATGCGCAGCAGTGGGGCGCAGGATCAGCGCGTATTGCGGGCGGCATTGGCCGACGAATCCCGGCAACATTTGCCGCAGGTCCTCGAAATAATTGCCAAGACCGACGCCATTGCATACACTCTGCGCTCTGCTGAGCAAATTGCGCAACGTGCTCGGGGCTGCCTGCAGGGCTTTGCGGATAGCGTCCAGAAAGATGCGTTGTTGTTTCTGGCAGATTTTGCGGTCCATCGTGACCACTAACACCACGGGGCGTGGCTCAGCCTGGTAGAGCGCCGCCTTCGGGAGGCGGATGTCGGAGGTTCGAATCCTCTCGCCCCGACCAACAATAGCGCCCGCTGGCAAAGCGGGCGTTTTTCTAGAGGGAGGCCGCTGCTCGGATGTGGAAATTTCTCATCCTGATCGCAGTAGTTGCGTATGCCATTTGGCGCTGGCGGCGTGCACTACGACAGAGCCGTAACCCGTCGCATTCCCCGCAGTCTGGCGTGCAGCAGCTGCAGCAATGTCCGCATTGCGCCCGCTACGTTGCAGACCAGCATCCCTGTCACGATCCGCAGTGCCCATATCAAGCATGAAGCAAGAGGTCAGTTCTCGGTTTCGTAAACTTCCCGGCTGGCGGGCCGGCTTGTTGATCTTGTTGATCTTGCTTGGCTTGGTTTTGGTGCTGGCGCGGGATACCGAATTACAGTTTTTGCAAGAGCATTTGCTCAGGGGTCAGGGAGACATTCGCTACCTGCAAGAACGGCCCTTACCGGCTCAGCGCGGAATCATCTACGCTGCCAATGGGCAGGCCTTGGCGGTGAATGTCCCAGCGGTAACCATCTGGGCGGATCCGCGGATTTTTCAGCGCTATCGCCAAGATTGGCCATCGGTGGCACAAGCCTTGGGAATCTCCACCGCAACTTTGCAGCAACGTCTGCACGCGGGCGGCGCGCAGTTCGTGTATCTCCTGCGCCAGGTGCATCCGCAGCTCGGGCAGGCGCTGGAAAAGCTCCATGTACCGGGCATTTATGTGGAGAAGACTAGCCGCAGCTACTATCCCCTCGGGGCGGTGACCACGCCGCTGCTGGGGCTGGTGCATCTCGATCACCACGGTGCTGCCGGTCTGGAGCGCGGTTTCGATGGCTGGCTGCAAGGAAAGGCTGGACGCGAAAAGGTCTTGGTGGATGGGAAAGGTGACATCTTGCGGGTGTTGCAGATGCAGCCGGCACAGAATGGCCACGATTTGCACCTGACCATCCAGCCACAGATCCAGTATTGGGCCTACATGACCCTGCGTGCGGCGCAGCGTCATTTTGCTGCCGAAAATGGTTCCGCCGTGGTGATGAACGTGCATACTGGACAGATCCTGGCGATGGTCAGTGTGCCATCCTGCAACCCCAACCTGCAGGAGGGTTGCGTCAACCCCAATGACTATGTCAACAATGCCGTGCATCAGGCCTTTGAACCAGGCTCGGTGATGAAACCCTTTGTCGTCGCCGCTGCCCTGAAGACGGGGAGTATCCAGCCCGATCAGAGCTTCAATGTCTCGCATTGCTTGCCCATAGGCGGCTTTTGTCTGCGCGATGATGTCGTCCATCACGAGTTGAATGTCGCACACATCCTCAAGTACTCCAGTGACATTGGTGCCGCCAAGATTGCTTTGCGCACGGCACCGGACGCCATCTACAGCATGTACCAAAGGGCGGGCTTTGGGCGTGATCCTGACCTCGGTTTTGACGGCGGTACGGCGGGCGTTCTGCCCCCGCCAAACACCTGGGATAAGGCCCGCCATGCCACGATTGCCTTGGGTTATGGGGTTTCGGTCACCACACTCCAACTCGCCGAGGCCTATGCCGCTATTGCCAATGGCGGCGTGCATATGCAGCCCACCCTGATCGCCGGGCAGCCTGCCCGGCAGGAACGTATCATGTCCACGCAGATTGCTGCGCATCTACGCCATTGGTTGGAGGGTGTATGCAGTGCCAACGGTACGGGCATCCTCGCTGCCATTCCCGGCTATGCCGTCGCTGGCAAAACCGGCACGGCCAATCTGGCCGACGGTAAAGATGGCTTTCAGAAAAACAAGACCAACGCCACCTTCGTGGGCTTTGCCCCAGGCTTTGCGCCAGATCTGGTGATGGCGGTATCCTTGCGCGGGAGCACGCGCTACTGGAACTTTGGTGGGGTGGAATCGGCGCCAGTCTTTCGGGTGACCATGCACCACGCATTGCAAGAACTGGGGGTCGCACCGCGTTGGTGTGGTGCGCATCCCTGCGTATCGGCAAGTAGCCAGATTACCCAAGCGCAGGCGGAAATTTGGGCCGAAGGAGGTGGGCAGTGATGGCGGCGATGGAGCGCACGGATCGTTGGGTGGCAGGAACATTGGCGCTGGGAGTGGTGTTGATCCTGCTCGCGATCTTGCTGGTGGCCTTCCGTACCCGGGTGCCGGTATCCCATTTGTATGTCAACGCCAGCGGCGTGCAGTTGCTACGTAGCGCGCATATCCCTGTGCATTCCGCGCCGGATTGGCCCGGCGCGTATCGGGTCAACGCGCGCGCGACCAGTCCGGCCTTCACGGCCATGGCAACGCTCTTTTTTGCCTCGGGAAATTCTGTCGATCTGCCTCGCAGCGACGTGTTGCTCTGGGTCTACCGCGGTTGATGCCGTACATTCGCGGCCTGCTCGGCGTCATCGCGGTTCTGGTGGCGGTGCTCCTCGGGCTCCTGGTGGATGTCTTGTTGTTGATCCCCGGCTTGCTCCTCGCCTACATCCTGACCAGCACCCCCTGGCACTGGGCGGGATATGTTCCCAGTCCGTTGCATACCCCGGCTCCTTGGACCGCCATGGCCCTTGCCCTCTTGGCGACCCTCGTCCCTGCACTCGTCGACTACGTATTGTTGCGCAGTCTGCGCCTACCCTGAGCCACTGAGCAGTTCCGCTTCTTTGGCCTCCAATTCCTCCCAGCGCGCATAAGCGGCGGCGAGCTCCGCGGCCAGTATTGCGGCTTCCTCTTGTACCGCCATGGCGCTTTCGGAGTTTTGATAGGTTTCCGCTTTGCCCATTGTTTCAGCCAGAGCGCTCTGCCGCGCCTCCAGGGCTTCGATGCGCGCCGGAAGTTCATCCAGTTCTTGGCGTTCACGCATGCTCAAAGACTTGGGACGGCGCGCCGCTTTGTCCCGGCGTTGGCCATCCCTGCTCTTGGTCTTTTCCGCTGCTGCCGCGACAGACTGCTGCGCTTGCCAAGCCAGGAATTCCTGATGACCGCCCGCGGTATTCAACCACTCGGCATCGCCCAGATGAACAATGCTTTGCGTCACGACATGATCCAAAAAATCTCGATCATGGGAGACGAGTAGTACGGTCCCAGGAAAGGCCAGCAGGCGGTCCTCCAGGACCTCCAGGCTTTCCAGATCGAGATCGTTGGTCGGTTCATCGAGGACGAGAATGTTGGCCGGTTTGGCGAAGAGACGGGCAAGGAGCAAGCGCGCCCGCTCGCCGCCGGAGAGACCCTTGACCAGACCCCGGGCACGATCGGGTGGAAAGAGAAAGTCCTGCAGATACCCCAGGACGTGGCGGCGCTCGCCGTCTACCTCGATAAAATCGTTGCCATCAGCAATGACATCCACTACGCGCTGCTCGGGATCCAATTGCTCCCGCAACTGGTCGAAATAGGCGATGGACTGCCGGGTGCCGCGCCGGATGCTGCCACTGTCCGGTTCCAACTCACCCAAGAGCAGGCGTAACAGAGTCGTCTTGCCGGCGCCGTTGGGACCAATGATGCCGACCCGGTCGCCGCGTTCGATCCGCGTCGAAAAGCCCTGCAGAATCTGCTGCGTACCCAGACGCAGCGAGATATTCTCGAGTTCCACGATCAAATTCCCCGAACGCTCAGACTGTTGGATGTGGATCTGTGCCTCGCCAATCCGGCCACCGCGGCTCTTGCGTTCCTCCCGCAGTTGTTCCAGCCGCCGCAGGCGCCCTTGATTGCGTTTGGCACGCGCCTTCACGCCCTGGCGCAGCCAGGCCTCTTCCGTCGCCAGCTGCTGTTCGAGACGGTCGAGATCCGCTGCCTCGGCATCCAGGAGCTCTTCCTTGCGCTGGAGATAGGTGGAAAATTGCCCGGGAAAACTCCGCAGCTGTCCGCGGTCGAGCTCGACGATGCGGGTGCAGAGGGATTCGAGAAAGCGTCGGTCGTGGGTGACAAAGAACAGCGTGCCGCGATAACGCAGCAAGGTCTTTTCCAGGGCCTCGATCCCCGCCAGGTCCATATGATTGGTCGGCTCATCGAGAAACAGGAGTTCTGCGCCATGAATAAGGGTGCTGGCAATGGCGAGGCGTTTCTGTTGCCCCCCAGACAAACCGCCGATCTGCTGATCCCGTGGTAGGCTCAGGCTATCACAGAGGGCGTCTGCCCGAGCCGGCAGGCTCCAGCGCTCGGGCGTGTCGTCGTGGAAATTTTCCGCGCCCGCGCTGTCTTGTGGTGCGGCCAACAGATAGTCCAGGACCTTTTGCTCTGCCGGCAGTTGTGGTTCTTGCGGCAAGAAGGCCCGGCGCAGGGCCGGGTCGATCCAGAGACTGCCGCCGTCCAGGGGATACTGGCCCGCCAGCGCTGCCAGAAGGGTCGATTTTCCCTCGCCGTTGCGTCCAATCAGACCAATGCGTTCCCCTGCCTCGGCACGCAGATCGGCATGGTCCAATAATACTCTACCGCCCCATTCGATGAGCCCCGAGCGCAACTCCAATACGGGCAAAATCTCCCCCTTCCTGTAACAACGCGTTCTGGCGCAGCTTAGGGGAGGGCGACTGGCCCTGACAAGGGGTAGGGTGCGGGGCCGGGACGGTTCAATTGACCAGGCGGATGCTCAGGGGATAGCGGTAGGAGCCGCCACTACTGGTCTTGACCGCCGCCAAGATGCAAAAAATGAGATCGACGAAAAATAGGATGGGAAATAGAACCAGGCCGATGAGCAAGGAACTGAGAATAGTGGCGGCAACATAGGCGATGAGCATGGTGATCTGAAAGTTCAGTGCTTCGCGTAGTTGCTCCATCAACCAAGGCCCAGCTTGGTCCTTCTTGAGCAGGTAAACGATCAGAGAGGGAAGAAAGCCAAAGAGAATGCCACCAGCATGCACCAAGGTGGCCGTGTTACGATCTTCGTTGGAGGTTTCCGGTACCACGACAGACGAATCAGACATGTTACGCTCCCTGTGTGTATTGATCGGAAAATTATATGGTTAGGGTCTGAATCTGTCTATGTCCGCGCCCGCATGACGCCAACGCGGGCCGTTACCGGATCGGCGCAGGCACTTGGCCCCCTGTCATCGCGGCGCTATCCTCGCCGTTAGTGCCCAGCAAAAGGAACACTATTCATGCGAGTCGATTTCCCCATCATCAATCGTTTGGGTCTGCATGCCCGCGCCTCGGCGAAATTTGTCAGTATTGCGGCGCGCTTTCCCTGCCAAGTCTGGTTGGAACGGGATGGGCAGCGGGTCAATGGGAAAAGTATCATGGGCTTGATGACCCTGGCTGCCTCCCAAGGCACGGTGCTCTCTCTGGAGACGGAGGGGGAAAAAGAGGCGGAATGCAGCGCGGCTCTTTCTGCCTTGGCGGCGGATTACTTCGGAGAAGGGGAGTGACCTTCGAACTTGCAGGGATTGGCGCAGCGGCGGGGATCGCCATTGGGACGGCGGTGGTGCTCGAGTCGTCCAGTATCGAAATTCCCGAATATCGCATCGCCCCCACGGCTCTCGACTCCGAGGAGCAACGCCTGCGTGGCGCCCTGGCCCTGGCCCGCGATGAATTGCTGCGGGTACGTGAGGCGATCCCCAAGGATGCCCCGCAAGATACGCGCCTGTTCATCGATGCGCATTTGCTCATGCTTGATGATCCTGCCCTGCGCGACCGGCCGATACGCCTGATTCGGCAACAGCGACGGAATGCAGCCTGGGCTCTGCATCACGAACGCGAACATTTGCTCGAAATCTTTGATCGCATGGAGGATCCCTACCTGCGCGGCAAGCGCGAAGATATCCTGCAGGTGACCGACCGGGTACTGCGTCACCTCCTCGGCGCGCAGGTGCCCAGTTTAAGTGCGGCAGCAGAGCGCATCATTGTTGCTTCCGAGCTCAGTCCCGCCGATACGGTCTTGCTCAAAAATGGCTCCGTTCTCGGCTGGGTGACGGACTTTGGTGCGGCTACCTCGCATTCCGCGATTCTCGCCCGCAGCCTGGGCTTGCCAGCGGTGTTGGGTACGCACCAGGCCACCCGCTTGCTGCGCAGTGGCGACTTGTTGGTCGTGGATGGTGAGTACGGCACCGTATTGGTCAACCCCAGTCCAGAACTTTTGGCGGAGTGTCGCGAGGCGCAAGCGCGGCGGCAGCGGCGGCGGCAGCTGCTGGAAGAGCAGCGCGACTTACCCGCGATCACGACGGACGGAACCCAGATTCGCCTGTTTGCCAATATCGAACTCCCAGAAGACGTGGAGTGGGTGCAACGCAGCAACGCCGACGGGATTGGTCTGTTCCGCAGTGAGTTTCTCTTCATGAATCGGGCCGATAGCCCGAGTGAGGAAGAGCAGTATCAAGCCTTTGCCCGCGTCTTGCGCGGGCTGCCGGGAGCGGAAATCACAATCCGTTCGGTCGACGTGGGCGCCGACAAACTGTTGGCCGACAGTGAATTGCAATTGCACGCGCAGGGACTCAACCCCGCCCTGGGACTGCGCGGTTTGCGTCTTTGTTTACGTCGCCCAGACTGGTTTCGCAGCCATCTGCGGGCGATTCTGCGTGCCTCTGCCCTGGCACCGCTGCGCCTGATGCTGCCCATGGTCAGTACCGTCCACGAGGTAATACAGGCCCGGCAGCTGGTGGGGCAGTTGCGTGACGAGCTGCGCGCCGAGGGCCACAAAGTAGCCGAGCATCTACCCATTGGTATCATGGTGGAAGTGCCAGCGGTGGCCATGGCAGCGCATTGTTTCACCGAGGTTGCCGACTTCTTCTCCATTGGTACCAACGACCTTACCCAGTATGCCCTGGCGGTGGATCGCGGCGATGATGACGTCAATGGACTCTTTGACCCGCTTCATGTGGGGGTGCTGTCCATGATCCAGCACACGATTGCGGCGGGGGAGGCGGCGGGAATTCCCGTGGCCATGTGTGGCGAGATGGCTGCCAATCCCCAATGGACCCCTTTATTGCTGGGGCTGGGATTGCGTCACTTCAGCATGTTTCCGGGCGCAATCCCCGAGGTAAAGGCGGCCATTCGCCACAGCGCAGTGGCGGAAGCACAAGTCGTCGCTTTGGCGGCACTCGCTGGTAACTCCCGTCTCTTTCTGCAATCGGATGACCTTGGCGGCTAAGCGTCTCGGTCTTTTTGCACTGGCGCTTGGTGTCCTCGCACTCTTGCTGTATCTCTGCGTGCTGTTCGGTGTGCCGCGTATCCTGCTCTCCCGTCTGCTCAGTAGCGAGCTGCAGATGCCCGTGCGGCTGGCACAGAATCCACAGATCTCCGCCAACTTCTCCCGCCTACAGATCAACCTGCAAGGGCTGCGGATTGGCCAGAACCTGCTACGGCTCCAGCAGATCCAGGCTGCCTGGCCTTGGTCGGCATTATGGCAGCGCCGCTGGATGGAACTGCGTTTACAGGTGATGGGGTTGCACCTGCGTGGCCCTTGGCCCAGTACTCCGCATCGCCAGGGCACGGGCTTCGCCATCACCTTGCCGCAAAATTTCGTTTTGCGTGATGGCAGCGTAGATTGGCCCCTCGGCGCACGAGAGCTGCAAGTCTCGGCACTGCAGGCGGAGTATCGGGCTGGCCAAGAGGCAACGATTGGTGGGCAGCTCCGCTATGACGGGCAGGCATTTTCCGTATCGGGAAACTATCGTGCCGCGCGGCCAGGGCAAGCGGGCAGCGTGTCTATGGAGGCCCGCAGCAAAGAGGGGCTGCTGGACGTCAACGTCCCGTCGCTACATCTGTCGGGCGCAAATACCATACGGATTCCGCGCGGGGATGCTCGACTGGTCTGGAAACAGTTTCATGGAGGCCTTGATTTTCAGGGCCTCCGTTATGCAGCGGCGCAGCAGAGTCTGACATTGGTCCGTTGGCGCTTGTCGGCGCAGCCGCAGCTGGGGGGGGAAGGGACCCTCGCGCTGTTCTGGAAGCATGCCCTGACGGTACAGAGTGATTTTCGCCTGCACGCGGAACAATTGCTGCCCTGGGTGCATTTGCTCGGCCTCAAGCCAGCCCTCGCTGATCCGCAGCGCGCCCTGCAGCCGGCGGCGTTGTCTGGCGATTTGCACTGGACCTCTGGCGGGCTCGTTCAGCTAGATCAAGTACGTGGCACGCTAGGTAGTGCACAGTTCCAGGGGGCGATCTCCCGCGCCGATCCGCAGCTGCCCTGGCAGATTCATGCGGAGATTTCCCGCCTGGATCTCACCCCTTGGTTGCGGTCGAGCGCCAAAACGACACCTTCCGCCAAGCTTATTTTCCCCTTGCCCAAGGATTGGCCAGCGTTGCGCGGAACGCTGCGGATTGGGGAGCTGCGCTGGGGACAATGGCAGGCAAAGAAGCTGCAAATCCAGCTGCAGGCAGTGCAAAAATGAAGCGTCCGCCGATCGCCGAGCGGCTCCTGCCTTGGTATGCCCGTTTTGGTCGCCTTGATTTGCCTTGGCGGCATCAGCGTGACCCCTACCGGGTCTATCTTGCCGAAGTCATGCTGCAGCAGACGCGCGTGGAGACGGTGCTACCGTATTTTTGTCGTTTTCTTGCCCGCTATCCCGACTGGCAGGCATTGGCGAGCGCTCCCCTTGACGATGTCCTGACGCTTTGGAGTGGGCTCGGTTACTACGCCCGCGCTCGCAATGCCCATGCCGCCGCACAAAGGATTCTGTCAAAACATCAGGGTCAGTTCCCAGAAGATCTGGCGCAGGCCCTGGAATTGCCGGGTGTGGGACGGAGTACTGCGGCGGCGGTGCTCGCTAGTGCCTATGGGCAGCGGCAGGCAATTCTCGATGCCAACGCGCGACGCGTTCTGTTTCGCTATCATGGTCTGGGTGGAGAGCCTCGCGCTGGGCAAAACGAGCGACTCCTGTGGGTGCTCGCGGAGCAAGAGACACCAGACGCAGCGCATGACTACAATCAAGCCATTCAGGATCTTGGCGCCCTGCGGTGTCTAGCTCGGAAGGCACGTTGCTCGGAGTGTCCGCTGCAGGGGCCTTGCGCCGGACCGGGCCGCGCGACTCGATTGGAGCGCATTCAGAAACCGGTGCGCTGCGCCTATTTTTTACTGGCAAGAACAGAAGATGGGCAGATCCTGTTGGAGCAGCGGCCAAGCAAGGGGATTTGGGGCGGTCTTTGGGCCTTGCCGTGGTATAGCCTGGGCGGGGAAGAAGAGGCAGCACTTCGCTTGCCAGAGCTGGTGGCCTGGGCCGAGAGGGAATATGGCCTGCGTCTGCGGATTCAGGAGTGTCAGCCCTGGCGTCGACACAGCTTTACCCATTTTCACCTGGACTATGTGGTGGTGACTGCACAAATTTCTGCCACTGTGGTGGCAGAGGCGCGGCAGGCGGCTTCGTACTACCCGCCAGATCAACTCGCGCAGCTTGCATTGCCAAGCCCAGTGCGCCGTTTGCTGTCTGCATGACTGGCGCTTTCTGGACATTGGCAGGTGCTGTCGCTACCCTTCGAGCTTCAGCGGCAGGGCAAGGTGCCCGGTGCCGGAGAGACTTTGGATTGGGAGGGTATCACGTGGCGAGAATGGTGCATTGCGTAAAACTGGGCACAGAGGCGGAAGGGCTGGATCGCCCCCCTTATCCTGGCCCTTTGGGTGTCCGTATTTACCAGGAAGTGTCAAAAGCGGCCTGGCAGGATTGGCTGAAGCATCAAACCATGCTCATCAACGAGTATCGCCTCTCTCCCATCGATCCCAAATCCCGTTCCTTTCTCGAAAAGCAGATGGAGGCATTTTTCTTTGGCGATGGAGCGCAAACGCCTGAGGGATTCGTGCCTGAACAAAAGGACTGACTTGTCGTGTTTCCACGACGATTCTTGGGGCCGGCATTGCCGCCCCAAATCCTCATCAGGGATAGGGCAGTTACTATCTGATCAAGTAGATAGCCTATCCAGCCAGTTATCGAGTTTAGAGATTT
Source organism: Acidithiobacillus acidisediminis (assembly GCF_023277115.1). Lineage (NCBI taxonomy): Bacteria > Pseudomonadati > Pseudomonadota > Acidithiobacillia > Acidithiobacillales > Acidithiobacillaceae > Acidithiobacillus > Acidithiobacillus acidisediminis. Next base: position 2,646,505 of record NZ_JALQCS010000001.1, on the reverse strand, counting down.
AGCCGATTTTCTCTTCGCTTCTGCCCGACAATTCTTCCTTGACAGATCAAGTCCGATTTTCTAATTCACTGTTTTATTAAGCATAAAAATATGGCATGGAATATGCTTTGCATTGGGCGCTGAAACGGAATCAGCCCGCCAGAGTGCGGACCTCTAATTTTTGGAAGGAGTGTACCATGAAGAAAATCGTTGCCCTCACCGCAGCCCTTGCGTTTCTGACTGCCAGCGCCAGCTTTGCTGCAGAAGAGACCCCGACCGCTGCGCCTACGGACCAGAAGGCGATGGAAAAGGCTCCGGTGAAGAAGGCCGAGCATCATGTGAAGAAGCATTATCACCATCATGTAAAGAAGCATGAAGTGGCGAAGGTGGAGAAGAAGGCTGAGGCCCCTGCCGAGGCTCCTGCAGCCGAGTAAGTAACCCGGAAACGGTGTTGCACAAAAAAGGCCAGGATGAAATCCTGGCCTTTTTGTTACGCCGATATGCTGATCGGGAGTGCCTTTGCGCCTTATGCTTGCTTCCAGGCCTTGAGGAAGATGCTGGCGAAGCGCACCGCAAACTTCAGCACATACTGGGTATCCTTGGCGAAGAAGATTTTCATCAGGCCAAAGATACCGCCTCCTTTGTTGGCTTCGTCCTTCATCTCCACCTGGGTCTGTTCCAAGGCCTTGACGGCCTTATCCACGCCGCTGGCAAAGACCGCATCCGAGGGAATCAACGGTAAGGCCTTGTCAAATAACAGATTGACCTTGTGCAGCACGCCGGCCTTCTGCACCTTGCTGATCAGGGCCAGAGCCTCCGGCACCATATCCATCAGGTTGGCCTGATGCAGATCCTTCACCAACGCCTTGACGCGCGTGGTGATGTCCGGTGCGTCACCCTTGACCATGGCCATACCGAGCTGCGCGATTTCCATCCATGCCAAGGCGCCCTGGCTGATCTCTGCGCCAATGTTCTTGATGGTGCCATCCCGCCACATTTCACCGATGAAGTCGGTAGCCGTACATGCGGCAATACTCAAGTCGCCGCGAGGGGAGAGAATATCGCCCAGGTGAATGCCCTGCCGCTCGAGATTGCAGGCAAGATTGCGCATGGTTTCGGCGATGGTTTCGGCGTGATCGAGGAGCCCATTGATCTGGTCCGCTACATCCCCGGAGCTGGCCTCACCGATCGCGATGTGTTTGGCCCGCTGCGCGATCTTGACCCATTTTTCCGCCTCTTCCGCAAGGGTGTCGAGTTTTTCTGGCAGATCCAGGTCGGTGATGATCCCTTGCACCGCAGCCAGACCATCCTTGCCCGCCTGGAGGAAGAATCCAGCATTGCCGGCGTAGCCGGCAACCTTCTCGACCTGATCGAGAAGCATCTCTACCCGGCTGACCAAATCCCCATTCTCGCCCGCGGCCAGATTCTTGACGCGCATAGCAACCTGTAACCAGCGCTTGCCAGCAATGCCCACCGTGCCGATGGTTCCACTCAGATCGGCACTGTTCAGCAATTCTGGCGCCGTATCCTTCAGGGTGCCGAGGGCGACACTCATCTGCCCACCCAGAATCTCTGCCATGTCGAGGAGCCCTTCCAAGCGCGCCTGCACGCTGGGGGCGTCACCCTGGATGAGTTTTTGCGCCCGCTTGGCCATTTGCAGCCACTGGTCGGCCATTTCCTGCAGCTCGTCCAGACGATCTGGGAGACTCAACTCACCCGCCATGTTGCCAATGACGCCAACGCCTTGTTTGGCACTGGTCCAATAGTACTGCAGGTTGGCAATGGCGCTGCGCAGCTTGTTTACCATGTCCTCGGCGCTATCACCAATCAGCGGGCACTGGAGTTCACCGCTCAAGGTCGCCAAGGAGCTGAAAAATCCCGATTTTTGTAGGTTGTTGAGGATGGTCAACAATTCGCCAATGGTCTTGTCGAGCTGGGCATCCTTGACCTCACCGAGAAGCTGCTTCAGGCGGTCGACGCCACCGTCGACCGTAAGCATGCCCTGCAGGGATTCCACGGTTTCCCGCAGCGCATCCAGCTGCGGCTGGTATTTTGTCAGCAGCTTGTCGGTGTCGATCGCGTTGGGGAGTTCGTTGAGTACGTCGCGGAACATCTGCAGAAGGTTCTGAAGCTGAAGGGCGGCATCGCCCACTTTTCCGAGCCCCTCCCACTGTTTGGGGGTAAGAGCGACTACTGTTTCCGCTGCTGCATTTCCGTTGGCCATGACGTATTCATCTCCCGCTGAACGATGCTGATAGCTGCCTAAATTGGCCGAGCCACGCTTATTTAACACAAAGAAGTATGATATTCCAAGGTATCGATGCGCAGAACGATGGAATTCACCTACTTCTTGCCCCAGTTTTACGGGTCCGTATGATGGAAGAATCTGCCACGATTGGGTAATGAATATGCTTTATGGAAGCAGGAGAGAAACCTATCGTCAGGTCTTCGTCGATTACTGGCAGCGTTTTCGTGCTGGGCAGCCTTTGGATGCCATGGCGCAGCGCGTCGTGCATGTCATCCAGGCGCATCCCGAATACCACGCCCTGCTGGAGGATCCTGAGCTCGCCCTGGGGGCGGACTTTCCACCGGAACTCGGGCAGAGTAATCCCTTTGCCCATATGTCGTTGCATGTGGCCCTGTTGGAGCTCTTGGCGACGGGACAGCCGCCGGGTATGGTGCAGGCTTATGCGCGGCTGTGTGCACAGCATGGGGATCGAGTGGCGGAGCATCTGGTGGTGGATTGCCTCGGAGAATTGATCTGGCAGGCGCAGCGCGCCGGTGCCGAGCCAGATTTGCATGGGTTATTGTCCTGCATGCAGGCGGCGGAACGACGGTAAGATAACGTGAGGAGAAAGGAAATGGCGGAAGCCAAAACAGGAGCGGAGTCGATACATTGGCGTTTGGAAGACCTCTACGCCGGCCGAGAGGATCCGCGTCTACAAGCCGATATGACGCAGGCAGCGGCGGCTGCGCGCGATTTTGCGCAACGTTATCGACAGGACTTCGCCCAACTCAGCGCCGCTGATCTGCATGCGGCCATGCAGGCGCTGGAGGAAATCCGCTTGCCTCTGGCGCGGGTAGGCGCCTATCGCTATCTGAGTTATGTCACCCATGCGGACGACCCCCTTTTTGGTGCTGCGCTGCAACAGTATCAGGAACAGGCAACGCAGATCGGAAACCAATTGGTTTTTTTCGACATCGCCTGGAACTCCCTGCCCGCCGAGCGCGCCGAGGCACTCTTGCAGGCCCCCGAACTTGCCCATTGGACGCATCTCTTGCGCAACTGGCGCAACTACGCGGCCCATTTACGCAACGAAGCAGAAGAACAGATCCTGGCTGAAAAGGCAGTGACGGGGCACAGTCTCTGGGAACGGCTCTTTGATGAGACCCTGACGGAGATGCGATTTTCCTTGCGCGGCAGGGAGCTGAGTGAGCAGGAGGTGTTGAGCAAGCTCTCCCATGCCGATCGCAATCTGCGCAAGGATGCGGCTGAATCCCTGAGTGCCGGTTTGCAGGGGCGCTTGCATACCCTGACCTTCTGCTTTAATGCCATCCTTGCGGACAAAGCCCTCGATGATCGCTTGCGCAGCTATCCGCACTGGTTGGCGGAGCGCAATCTGGCCAACGAGATCGATGACACCATGGTCGCGGCATTGGAACGGTCCGTGGTGGCGCGCTTTCCGTTGGTTGGCCGCTATTATCGTCTCAAGGCGCGTTTGCTGGGCGTCAGTCCCCTCTATGATTATGACCGTTACGCGCCCCTTCCCGGGTCGTCGCGGCAGTATTCCTGGTCCGAATGTCAGTCCATCGTACTGGGCGCATTCACCGACTTCTCGCCGGAGCTGGCGGCCATCGGTCAGCGCTTCTTCGACGAGCAGTGGATCGACGCAGCCCTGGCCCCTGGCAAACGCGGTGGTGCCTTCGCCCATCCCGTCACCCCCGACGTCCATCCCTACCTGATGGTGAACTACACCGGCACGGTGCGCGACGTGATGACCGTGGCGCACGAGCTGGGGCACGGTATCCACCAGTATCTGGCACGTGAGCAGGGATTCCTGAACTCCGATACCCCACTGACGACGGCGGAGACGGCATCGGTGTTCAGTGAGATGCTGACCTTTGAGCGCCTCATGCGCAGTGAGCCCGAGGCCAAGCAGCGTCTGGCCCTGCTCTGCGGTAAGATCGAAGACACTTTTGCCACGGTCTTCCGGCAGATGGCCATGCATCGCTTTGAGGCGCTCATGCACGAGGCCCGGCGCAGCGAGGGGGAACTCAGCAAGGAGCGGCTGGCGGAACTCTGGATGCAGACACAGGAAGAGCAATTTGCCGGCTCGATCCGTTTCAGCGAGGGCTATCGCTGGTGGTGGAGCTACATCCCTCACTTCATTGGCTCTCCCGGCTATGTGTATGCCTATGCCTTTGGCGAACTACTGACCCTGGCGCTGATTCAACGGTATCGCAGTGAGCGCGAAGCCTTTGTGCCGGGCTACCAACGCATGCTGACCCTGGGGGGAAGTCGTTCCCCGGTCGAGGTGGTGGCAGCGGCAGGGGTGCGCCTCGATGACCCCCAGATTTGGGACAGCGCCCTGGACTATCTGGAGGAGATGGTGGCCGAGGCCGAACGCTTGGCGGAGACGCAATGATGCGCCAGGAGCGTGATAGTCTGGGCGTGATTGAAGTAGCCGATACGGCCCTGTGGGGCGCCCAAACCCAGCGTTCTCTGCATTTTTTTGCCATTGGCGAGGAACGGATGCCGCTCGCGATCATCCACGCCCTGGCCCGCATAAAGGCGGCTGCCGCTCAGGTGAACGGTGGTCTGGGTAAGCTGCCTGGCGCCCTGGTCGAGCCTATCGCCCTGGCGGCGCTGGAGGTCGCGTCAGGTCAGTGGGACGAGCAATTTCCGCTGCGCGTCTGGCAAACCGGTAGCGGCACTCAGAGCAACATGAACGTCAACGAGGTCATTGCCAATCTGGCTAATGAGCGCCTGGGGGGCAGCCGTGGTGGCAAGTCTCCGGTGCATCCGAATGACCACGTCAACCTGGGGCAGTCTTCCAACGATGTTTTTCCCAGTGCCCTGCATCTGAGTGTAGCATTGGCGCTGCGGGAGCAGCTGTTTCCGGCCATCGCCAACTTACGCGATCTCCTCCAACAGCGCAGTGAAGAGTTTGCCGGCATGCTCAAGATTGGCCGCACCCATTTGATGGATGCCGTGCCGATGAGCTTGGGGCAGGAATTTTCTGGTTATGTCGATCAGCTGCAGCAGGGAGAGACGGGAATCCGCTTGGTACTGCCTGGCTTGCATGCCCTGGCACTCGGGGGTACGGCGGTTGGGACAGGGCTCAATACCCACGCCGATTTTGCCGAGCAGGTCTGTACCGTCCTGGCGCAGGAACTGGATTTGCCGCTGCGGCCAGCAAGCAACCCTTTTTCGGCCCTGGCGGGGCAGGAGGCACTATGCCAGCTTAGCGGCCAGCTACGCAGTCTGGCCATGTCGCTGTTGAAGATTGCCAATGACATCCGCTGGATGGGTTCGGGACCGCGGGCGGGGCTCGGCGAGCTTGCGCTGCCAGAGAATGAACCGGGCTCTTCGATCATGCCGGGCAAGGTCAATCCCACCCAGGCCGAGGCGCTGAGCATGGTCTGTGCGCAGGTCTTTGGTAACGACGCGACGGTTGCCTTTGCCTCTTCGCAAGGGAATTTTGAACTCAATGTCTATAAGCCCGTCCTAGGCTACAATGTGTTGCAAAGTATTCGCTTGTTGGCGGATGCCATGAACTCCTTTGCACTTCATTGTATTCAGGGCCTGCAGGCGCGCGAAGCGCAATTACGGAATCATCTCGACAGTTCCTTGATGCTGGTGACGGCGCTGGTGCCTCGTCTGGGCTACGAGCGCGCGGCAAGCATTGCGCAGACCGCGCACCGCGAGGGCACGACCTTGCGCGAGGCGGCATTGGCGAGTGGTTGGATCGAGGACCAAGAGCTGGAGGAAATTTTGCGTCCGGAGCAGATGCTGGCACCGGACACACAATAGTATGGGCGAGGAAGGGAAAAGACGATGATTTTGATTCTCGAGGCGGAGTTGCAGGAGAGCGCGCCAGAATACCAGGCGTTGTTGCGGTATCTGGATGGTCTCGCGGCCATCGAATACCGCGTGCATCGGGTGCAGGGCGCGGAGCAACTGCTCAGCGAAATCTATCTGATTGGCAATACCAAGGCCCTGGATCTCGGGGAGATGGAATCGTTGCCCGGTGTGGCCAAGGCGATTCGCGTGTCGCGGGAATATCGCGTTCTGGGACGACATCAGGATGACGCCCGCGCCAACGGCTTTACCTACAATGGGGTTGAATTCAGTCAGGATACCTTGCATGTCTTCGCTGGCCTCTGCGCCGTCGACACCCCGGAGCATGTCGAGCAGATGCTGCGTGCCTTGCAGGAGAATGGGCAGGTCTGCACCCGCATGGGAGCCTACAAACCGCGTACCAGCCCCTACGCCTTTCAGGGGCATGGCAAGGAGTGTCTGCCCTGGGTCTTCGAATTGGCAGGGAAATATGGCATCAAGGTCATTGCCATGGAGATCCTGCACGAACAGCATATGGATGAGATTCGCGAGGCCTTGGCGCAGACCGGCCATCCCACCGGCGTCATGCTGCAGATTGGCACCCGTAATACGCAAAATTTTGAGTTGCTCAAGGCCGTGGGTCGGCAGCAGGAGTTTCCGGTGTTGCTCAAGCGGGGCTTTGGTATCACTCTGGAAGAATCTTTGAATGCAGCGGAATATCTGGCCTCGGAAGGAAATAATCAGGTGGTTTTCGGGTTACGTGGCATGAAAACCAACCTGGGGGATCCGCATCGGAATTTTGTCGATTTTGCGCAAGTGCCGGTAGTGAAACGTCTCACCCGTATGCCCGTTTGCATCGATCCCTCGCACTCCGTCGGCACCCGAGACGCGGGGCCAGATGGGATTCTCGACGTTTTTCATGTGACTGCGCAAGGAGTCATCGCCGGGGCCAACATGGTGTTGGTGGATTTCCATCCAGATCCCGCGACGGCCTTGGTCGATGGACCACAGGCCCTGCTGCTCAAGGAATTGCCGTGGTTTCTGGAGGATGTGCGCCTGGCGCGGGAAACCTATGAGGAGCGCCGCCTGCTGGCGGCGGCACAGAACGCCGCCGTCTGAGGTGGCGGCAACACCGGATTATTTGACGCGCATTCCCGGCTGGGCACCGCTGTCTGGGCTAAGCAAGAACGGACCGCCAGCGCTGCCGCTGGCGGCTAGGACCATGCCTTCCGAAAGGCCAAAGCGCATCTTGCGAGGTGCGAGGTTGGCCACCATGACCGTGAGCCGCCCCACCAGACTGGCGGGATCATAGGCGCTCTTGATACCGGCAAAGACCGAGCGGGTCTTTTCTTCGCCAATGTCGAGGGTCAAATGCAATAACTTATCTGCCCCTTCGACCGCTTCGGCGCTGACGATGCGGGCAACACGCAGATCGACCTTGGTGAAGTCATCGATGCTGATGGTCGCAGAATTCGCCGCGATTTCCGTGCTGACGGGGCTGGGCTTCGATGGGCTGGGTTCTTGAATCAGGGCATCCACTTGCGTTTTTTCCATTCGTTGTAATAGGTGAGAGTAAGGCTCGATTGCATGCTGTAACAGAGGATCACGGAGCTGGTCCCAGCTGAGTTCGCAGCGCAGGAACGCGCAGGAACGCTCTGCCAGTCGCGGCAACACCGGGCTCAGTAGGGTGATGAGCAGGCGAAATCCATTCAGGATAACGGTGCAAACACGGTGTAATTTTTCCTGCTGCGCTGGATCCTTGGCGAGCAGCCAGGGTGCATGCTGATCGACGTAGGCATTGAGCTCATCGGCCAAGGACAGGATCTCGCGCATCGCCTTGGCGTACTCTCGGGCTTCGTAATGGGCACCGATCTCTTCTTGACGGGCCGCCAAGTTCTGATATAGCGCTAGGTCCTCGCCCAGACTGTCTGCCAGTCCCCCGCCAAACTGTCGATGGATGAAGCCCGCTGCACGGGATGCCAAGTTGACCACCTTGCCGACGAGATCGCCATTGCCCTTGAGCAGGAAATCATCCAGGTTCAGATCGATGTCTTCCACGTGGCTGTTCAGCTTGCAGGCAAAATAATAGCGCAGGAATTCTGGATCGAGGCGATCGAGATACTGGCGTGCGGTGATGGAGGTGCCGCGAGATTTGCTCATCTTTGCCCCATTGACGGTGAGATGTCCGTGGGCAAAGACGCCGCTGGGCAGACGGTGCCCGGAGCCCTGCAGCATGGCCGGCCAGAAGAGGGCATGGAAATAGATGATGTCCTTGCCGATGAAATGGTAAAGCTCGGCGCGGGAGTCCTTGCCCCAGAATTCGGCAAAATCGCGCCCCTGCTTGTCGCACCAGTGCTTTGTTGCAGCCATGTAGCCGGGCAGGGCATCGAGCCAGACGTAAAAGAACTTGTTCTGGGTATCGGGAATGGGGATACCAAAATACGGCGCATCCCGACTGATATCCCAATCGCTGAGCCCCGCTGCAAACCACTCATCGAGCTTGTTGGCCATCTCCTCCTGCAGGGTGCCACTGTGGATCCAGCGCTGGAGAAATTCAGCAAAGTCTGCGAGCTGAAAAAAGTAATGCTCGGAACTACGCCGCACGGGCGCAGCCCCAGATACCGCCGAGCGGGGCTCGATCAGGTCGGTGGGGCTATAGGTGGCACCACAGACTTCGCAATTGTCGCCATACTGATCGGCTGCCTTGCAGCGCGGGCAGGTGCCGCGAATAAAGCGATCGGGGAGAAACATCTCCGCGACGGGATCATAGGCTTGCTCGATTTCACGCACGGTGATGTGCTCCGCCGCGCGCAGGGCACGGTAGAGATCCTGGGAAATGGCGAAATTTTCGGGGGAATGGGTACTGTGGTAGAGATCGAAGGCAATGCCAAAGTCGGTGAAATCGCGCAAGTGCTCGCCATGCATGCGCTGGATCAGTTCCTCCGGTGAGATGCCCTCGCTCTGCGCACGCAGCATGATGGGGGTGCCGTGGGCATCGTCGGCGCAGAAATACCGGCACTCATGGCCGCGCAGGCGCTGATAGCGGGCCCAGATGTCGGTTTGGGTATATTCCACCAGGTGGCCGATGTGCAGCGGGCCGTTGGCGTAGGGTAGGGCGCTGGTGAGCAGGATTTGGCGTGTCATGGGATGCTAAATTACCTGCCTTTCCCGGGTGGGGCAATGTTTGCCGCTCAGTGGCGGGCGGCGAGGAAATGGATCCCCTCCAGGGCCTGGTAGAGGTCCCGGGCATCATAATCGGCGCGCACGTCGCGATAGTCTTTCCGTCCCTGGTCCGACCAGACGAGGATGGTCTTCAGCCCCGCCTGCGCGGCACCGAAGATATCGCGGTACATGTCATTGCCAACATAGATGCTTTCCTCGGGGCGTGCCTGCAACGTCGCACAGGTCTCCGTAAACAGGCGCGGATCCGGTTTGCGATAGCCATAGTGCGCAGAAATGGTTTTGACGGGAAAGTATTTGTGGATCTTGGTAATCCGCATTTCTGGCTTGGCAAATTCCACCTGGGCATCGGAGACGATCCCGAGCTGAAACTCTCCGGCAACGCTCTCCAACAGCTCTTTTGCGCCCGGGTAGCGCTCGATGCTGCGCCGCGACAGGGCACGGTGCAAGCGCACCAATTCCTTGGCCAGGCGCTCGCGGCGTTTTTCCACCTCCCGCACGCGATCTTCTCCCTCACTCGCCACGCTCTCGGGGCGAAAGTGCTTGGAGCCGGTGCGCAGTATCTCTCGCCAGACGGCGCGGGCGTTCATTTCCGGGTAATTTTCCGAGGAATCCCGTTTCTGCTGTTTGGCGAGGGAAAAATAGCGCTCACGCAAGTTGTCCGGGCTGATGCGGACGCGGTGATAACTCAGGTAGCGCGCTATTGCCCAGTAGATTTCCCCTTGGGATTCATCGGTCTCGATATGAATCAGGGTACCGTACAGATCGAAGAGAACGGCGCGGATGGTCATGATTTATCTCCCTAGGCAAGCAGTGGCCTGGTGAATGAGAGTGTGGGCGTGGTGATCGCCGAGATAGCTGTTGCGTGCAATGCGCAACAAGGTCAGTGCCTGGTAAAAGGGCTGGCGCTGGGTGATGGCACGAAACGCCGCCGATTGGTCTGGAAAGTGGCGACTATATTCCCACAAGAAGTGACCGATATAGTTTTCGGCAAGCTGCGCATCGCCATGCTGGCGCAGGGCCCAGTGCTGTAGTTCTCCGCTTACCATGCCGAGATCATAGGCCCGATCGCCGAAATGAGAGCGCTCGAAATCGATGGCGGTAAGCTGATGATGTCCCGTAACCAGGAAATTGGCGGGTGTTGCATCGCCGTGCAGGCGCACGCAATGGTCGGAATACATGGCCGGGTCCATCTCCCAGAGATGGCGCAGGTGATACAGATGATCGATTTCCTGCTGTTGCGCACGGCCACGACGCCAGAGGCGGGCGACGATCTTGTCGAAATAGGGAAATACCTCCCGAAACTGGACTGGGTCACCACGGACGTTGTGGTTGTGCAAACGCGCCAGGAAAAACGCCAGATCGGACAGGCTGTGCATCATTTCCCCGTCATCCGTTCCCGGATGGCTACGTGCCCAGATACGATGCAGCGGCTCGCCGAGCACGAAACATTCAAACAACACACCGGCAAAATTCGGGTTGACGCCTAGCGGTTGCACCACCCGATGTTGCCCCTGTCCGAGGCCGTTCCGGTGCAGCCAGGAAAGGACCTGGAACTCATGTTCTGCCGCTGCATTATTGTCATGATCGTGGTGACGGTCGAAAAACTTGCCGAGGACACGCCGCGCATGGCGTCGGTCTTCATACAAATAAACGGCATTGGAGCCGTGTAGCGCAAAGACGCGAAAGCCCTTGTCCGGCTCGAGCCCCAGCCTGGCGACGAAGATTTCGTGGTAGAGATAATCGTACAGTGGGTCGCTACGCTGCAGGTGTCCCAGATATCGCAATGCGTTGACCTCGCTGTCCACCTTTCCGAGGCCCCAGTCTAGCACAGGCCTGCGCCACAACGCCTTTACCAGCCTTTTGTGCCATACTGTACGCTTTCATAGCGTTTGTGCAGGTGCTCATGTTTGATCTCGGTCTTCCTCACCCGGATACCCTCGCCCGTCGTCAACGCCTGTTGGCGCAGATTGGGGAGCGGGGGATTCTCGTGCTCCCGACAGCACGGGAGCAGATTCGCAATCGGGACGTCCACTATCCTTTCCGACCCGATTCCGATTTTTACTATCTGACCGGCTTTGCCGAGCCCGAGGCGCTGCTGGTCCTGGCCCCAGGCCATGCCGATGGGGAGCAGTTTCTCTTCTGCCGCCCCCGCGATCCAGAGCGGGAGACCTGGGATGGCCGTCGCGCTGGCATCGAGGGGGCAAAAGAAATTTGTCAGGTCGATCAGTGTTACCCAATTCAGGATCTCGACACCGTCTTGCCCAAGCTCCTGGAGAATCGGGAGATCTTGCTCTACCCCATGGGTCTTGGCGCGGACTTTGATGCGCGTGTGCAACTGTGGCGCAATCAGGCCCGGTCGCGGAGCCGGCAGGGTATCGGCTATCCCATGGAATTGGTGGATGCTGCCCATTTTCTTGATGAGATGCGCTTGCACAAAGATCCCGTTGAGCGGGAACTGATGCGGGCAGCAGCGGGCGTCAGCGCCGCTGGACATCGGCACGGGATGCGCCAAACGCGGCCAGGAATGAAGGAATATCAGCTCCAGGCGGAAATCGAGTATGTCTTTCAACGCCAGGGCGCCGAGCGCGTTGCCTATTCCAGTATTGTGGGGGGCGGCGCCAACGGCTGCATTCTGCACTACGTGGAAAACAACGCTGAATTGCAGGATGGGGATCTCGTGTTGGTCGATGCGGGTGCCGAGATTGCCGGGTATGCGGGGGATATCACCCGCACCTGGCCGGTCAACGGCCAGTTTTCTGGGCCACAACGGGATATTTACGGCTTGGTGCTGGCGAGCCAGCAGGCGGCCATCGCCGCGGTGCAGATTGGCCGGCCCGTAAGTGAGTATCACGATGCCGCAGTAGAGGTTCTGGTCGATGGTCTGCGCGAGCTCAAGATCCTGCGGGAAGGGCGTGAGGAGATCCTCGAGAAGCAGTTATATCGACCCTTTTACATGCATCGCACTGGCCACTGGCTGGGCATGGATGTGCATGATGTTGGAGCCTATCGGCAAGGTGTGGAGAAAAGTTGGCGTCCCCTCGCGGCAGGCATGGTCCTGACGGTGGAACCCGGTCTGTATTTTGCGCCTGGACAGGAAGGAGTGCCCGAGGCCTACCAGGGAATCGGGATTCGGATCGAGGATGATCTTTTCCTTGGCGCAGACGGGGTAGAGATTTTGAGCGCCGCAGTACCAAAAGAGATGGATGAGATCGAGGAGCTGATGGCCGGCGGGCTGCGCTGAGGCAGCCCTCCTGCACTCAGGAGTTGATAGCCTTCGGGTGACCGGGTTTGGGAAGCAGGCGCAGTTCGGCGCGCTGAACACCAAAATCCACTGCCTGTTGCAGGGTATTCATCAGGATATCGGCGGCCATGTGATAGCGTGGGTTCATGACATCCCAGACGACCCCGTGGACGACTTGCCCAGAGCTGAGCAAGATGTCGACTTTTTCTCCACAGCGGTTGGTGCCGTTGCGACGGAAGAACAGATCTTGGGAAAGCGCAACTTGATCCGGACGCGTGGGGCCGCAGGCGGACATTTCGGGATCCCTGCTGGTTTGCCAGGCGACTGCGTTATATGCCGTTACCCGGTGCAGATAGATGAGCCGGTGGCCGAGCATCATGGCGCCATTGACCGAGATCATCGTATTGTTTTGCGCCTGCAACTGCGCTTCCGCGGCTGCCAGATCAGCGCTCTGTTTGTCCATGGCCTGATGCACTAAGCCGACCGGTAAGCCGGGTTGTGCCAAGGATACTGCGTTGGGGAGGATTGCCGCCAGCAAAGCCACGGCCACGCCCATACCAATCTTTTCCAACAACCGATTCATCTCCTTTTACCCCAGGGCCTTCTCAGTGGCTAGGGTGCCTCAAGGCACCTTCTCCCAAGATAACTGTTTTCAGGGCAGAGACTATCCCAAAATATTCAATAAAAATCAATAGATTGTAAAAAACTCATAAAAACAGTCGGTTGCGGTATCTATTTGCTGTACTTGTTATTTTTTTTTACCAGTCGGGAAAAACCGCGCAACAGGAGCTGTGGATCGTAGGTCACCCTCGCCAAATGGGGTAGGAGAGTCTCGGCGTCTCCGCCCGTCAGAAAGACGCGGCCGTGCCGATAGAGGCGCTGGAACTCCTCTATGGCCTGACGGATGGCACTGAGGGTGCCGTACCATACGCCAGCCAGCATGCTGGTCGTGGTGTCGTTGCCTAGAAATTTTTCGGGAACGGTGAGGGTCACCTGCGGCAAGAGCGCTGTTTGCCGTTGCAGGCAATCCAATTGACTCTGCAGACCGGGAAGAATCCGCCCCCCGAGGAATTGTTCGCCAGCCAAGGTGTCGATGGTGATGGCCGTCCCGGTATCGATGACTAGGGCAGCACCACCCGGTTCCAGCTGTTGCCAGGCACCAAGCAGACAACAGCGGCGGTCGAAGCCCAAGGCCTCGGGGGGCTGATAGGCATTGGGGAGAAGCTGATGAAACAGGCCGGGATCCCAGTCGGGTAGGTAGTGGTTCTGCAGCTCTTCCTGCCAGTGCTGCAGCACCTCAGGAACTACCCCGGCCAGAAAGATCTCCTCTTCCTTCCACCAATCCGTCCATGTTGCAGGCAGGCTGTGCCGGATCCGCGCTGGACTTTCCTTGCTGGATCGATGGGCAACGACAAATTGCTCGCCATCAGTCGTGCGGGCGAGAAGGGTGCGGGTGTTGCCAATGCTGATCAGGATCATGTCAGGGGTCGTAGACGGAGTTGGCCGGCGTGGATGCATAGATTGCGCTGACCATCCACCAGACGCAGCCTGCCATCGTCCTCCACATCTTCGACTTGCCAGATGGCGTTGTTGTAGTCGCTGCACAGCTCAACCCAGCGCCCGCGCAAGCGATCCGCCTCTTCCCAGCGGCGGCGAAACGGCGCCAGCCCCCCTTGTTGCAGCAGCGGAAGGTCCTGGCGCCACTGAGCAAGAATGGCCAGAAGGAGCTCGTGACGCGTGATCTGGCAGCCTGCCTCAGCGAGGCTGATGGCTGTTGCGGGTAGACCGGGATCTGTCTGCACATTGACGCCAAAGCCCAGCACCCAACGTTGCCCTGCCGGCCCATGCCGTCCCTCGAGGAGGAGCCCGGCTACCTTGCGTTGCCCTATCCACAGATCATTGGGCCATTTTACCCATAGTTCCGGCAGCCGTTCGCGGAGTACCGTGTAGATCCCCAAGGCGGCTACCAGAGGAAGGACTGTGGCGTAACTTGGGTCGATCTCCAGGGCGAAACTGGCGGCAAGGTGTCGACCAAAAGCGGAGTGCCAAAAGCGCCCATGGCGCCCGTGCCCCGCCCACTGAGCCTCGGCAAGCCCAAGTCGCAAAGCAGGCTGCGCGAGCAGCCGAGTGTTGCTGGAGTCGCAGAGGGGCCAGATCGCCACCTGCTCCGCCGAAAAGCCGGAATCCGCAGCGAGACGATCCGCATCCCAAGCCTGTTCCGGGTGCACGAGTTGCAGGACACCGTCGTGCCGTTGTAGTGGAATGCCCCAGCGCCGGGATTCCTGTTCCCAGCAGAGGCCCTCTGGTTCTGCTACGAGAATGCCGCGATAGGATTGTTCCAGAATCCGGAGGAAATCCGCCGATGGTAGCTCAGGAGCGGATATGACCATCTCCCAGTACGATCCATTTCTGCAGGGTCAGCCCTTCCAGACCCACCGGCCCGCGCACGTGCAGGCGGTTGGTCGAGATGCCGATCTCGGCCCCCAGGCCATACTCGAAGCCGTCGGCGAAGCGGGTGGAGGCATTGACCATCACCGAGCTGGAATCGACTTCACGCAGAAAGCGGCGCGCATGGCTGTAGTTTTCGGTGATGATGCTCTCGGTATGCTGGGAGCTGTATTGACTGATGTGGGCCAGGGCGGCATCGAGATCAGCAACGATCTTGAGCGAAATGATCGCTGCCAGATACTCGGTCCCATAGTCTTCCTCCGTCGCCGCTACCGCACCGGGGATCAGGGGCAAGGATTCTGGGCAAGCACGGATTTCGACCCCTTTTTCTTGCAGTGCCTGCGCGATGGGCAGCAGCAGGTCGTCGACGCGAGAGCGGTGAATCAGCAGGCTTTCGGCGGTGTTGCAGGTGCCCAGGCGCTGGGTCTTGGCGTTGACCACCACCTGCAGGGCCTTTTTGCTGTCGGCATCCTGATCGACGTAGACATGGCAATTGCCATCCAGGTGCATAATGACCGGTACCGTGGCCTCGTCGCGGATGCGCGCGAGGAGGCTTTTGCCGCCGCGGGGAATGATCACGTCGACGTAACGATCCATGCGGATCAGGGCCCCGACTGCCTCGCGGTCGGCAGTGTGCACATATTGCACCAGATCGAGGGGCAGGCCGGCTTTGCCCAGTGCGGCGCGCAAGCGTTCGGCAATCGCCATGTTGCTGTGCAGCGATTCGGAACCGCCGCGCAGGATGACCGCATTGCCGGACTTGACGCAGAGGCCGGCGGCATCGGCCGTGACGTTGGGGCGGGATTCGTAAATCATGGCGATCACCCCGAGAGGCATGCGCATATGACCGACTTGAATGCCGCTGGGGCGCATGTGCAGATCGGTGATTTCCCCCACCGGGTCGGCGAGGCTGGCGATTTCTTCCAAACCCACGGCCATGGCCTCGATTCGTTTTTCATCAAGACGCAGGCGATCGATGAAGGCCGGGTCGCGGCCCGCCTGCTCGGCGCTGCGCAGATCTTTGCGATTGGCCCGCTGCAAGTCGTCGGCGTCGCGGCGGAGGAACTCGGCCATCAGGTGCAGGGCGTCATTCTTGCGCCCCGGTTCCAGGGCCAGGGCGCGGCGCTGTGCCTGGCGCGCGCGCTGACCAGTGTTTTGCATCAGGGAATGGAGATCTTCGGACATAATCGCTCCTTAGGCTGGGGCGAGATCATGGCGGTGCCCACGGGATGGACGCGGCGATGACTTCGCTGAGAAATTCGCTTTATTGTGCCGGGACTTTGTCTAACTGGCAAAAAAGCAGTGCGAGATCGGTCAGTGCCGGCCAGAGGGGACGAGGATCCTGACCTTTGATGCGAGCATCGATTTCCTGGCATTGAAACAAGGCCCGCCGCAAATTTGCCCTGGATAGGCGGCGCGCGGCTGCCAAGAGACGTTCGCTACGGGGCGGGAAGAGGCGTTCGCGGCGTATTAGCTCTTCGCTTTTTCCCTCTTGTAACTGGAGGAGCAGGGAGAGCTCACGATGTAGAGTCCAGAGGATCAGGATCGGCTCGGCCTGGGCGCTGCGCAAACGCTCCATGCTACGCAGGATGGCGCGGGGCTCCCCCTGCAGCGCAGCATCACTCAGATCGAAGATAGAAAACTGGCTGCTATCGTCCAGGAGCTCGGGCAAGTCCGCCGCCTCCAGCCGTTGCTGGGGATAGATTTCCGCCCAGCGACGAATGGCCTGATCGGCGGCACTCAAATTGCCTTGGCTGCGTTCTGCCAAAAGCGCAATGGCCTCGGCGCTTGCGGATATCTTCGCCTGACGCAAACGCTGTTCGATCCAGCGCGGCCAGTCTTCTGCCTCGGGAGGATAAAAAATGGCGCAAATGACCTGTGGAGCACGATCCAGGGTCTGGAACCACTTCAATTTTTGCGTGTTGGCATCGGGTCGCGCGCCCGTGAGCAGCAAGCGGGTATCTTCGGGCGGCTGGGCAAGCCAGAATTCCAGGGCGCCCAGGGCGTCTTTAGACAAGCGCAGGTCGTTCAGTCGCAGCAGCAGAATACGTGGCTCGGGAAAAAGGGATAGGGCGTCGCGCTCGCTGCGCAACACGGCCCACGGATCCTCTTGCGGGAGGCGTTGTAAACGCTGGAATCCCTCTTTCTGCCAGCGATTGCGCAGTTGGGTTTCGGCTTCGGCAAGGAGGAGTGGCGCATCGGAAAACAGGGCATAGAAGGGCGCGCTGCCGCGTGCCATTTGCGTTGGCCAGTCCCTTGCCTTGACCCGCATCAGCGCAGCGCAGGGGCGAGCAAGACCCGGCGCAACACCATGCGCGCTGCCTCGTCGAACAGCTGGCGCTGGCTTTCGATTCCTTGCTCGTTGGTGGCGAGGGGATTGCTGCTGTTGTAGGTAAAACTTTGCTCCACCAGCAGTGGCTCGCTGGGCAAGAGCGTTTCCTTGCCCTGTTGCACACGCACAGTGCCGCGCAGGGTGTTGAGAAACTCCAGGGCCGCCCCGCTCGTCGGGCTGATACTGGTAGCGCGCTGATCCATGGAAATATCATCGAGATGCAGGACCGGACCGTTTTTGCTGGCCACGTTGCCGTCCCGTTCCAAAGCTCGCTGAACCGCCTGGGCCAATTGCCCACCAGCCGGACCACTGGCCTCTACCTGCAGCCCCTGCAGGCGGGCGGGAATGGTGCTGCCTTGCGGCAGATGAAAACCACAACCACCCAGCAAGACCGCCGCGCCAAGGAGCAGGAAACGCCGCCGCAGCATTCAGGCCACCACGATATTGATCAATCGACCGGGCACCACGATCACCTTGCGCACGGTCTTGCCCTGGAGATGGCGTGCCATCTCTGGGTGGCGCAGGACCGCGGCTTCCAGCTCCTGCGGCTGACTATTGGCCGGGAAATCCAGGCGTTCACGCAGCTTGCCGTTGATCTGGATGACCAAGGTAACCGTATCGCTCTGCAAGGCAGCGGGGTCCAGCTCGGGCCAGGGGTGGGTGTGCAGCAATTGACCATCACCAATGCGCTCCCAGAGGGCCTCGGCCAGGTGCGGCGCGAAGGGGTTGAGCAAGAGCAGCAGGGCACGCAACCCCTCGCCGAGGGCGGCATGAAGATCGCTTCCCGGGACCGCATCGACCTTCATGAGCTGATTGCTCAGTTCCATACAGGCCGCAATGGCAACATTGAAATGCTGCCGATCTTCCATGTTCATGCTGACGCGCTCGATGCACTGATGCACTGCGCGACGAAGGTCGCGGGCCTCATCAGCGAGAGTTTCCGGCAACGGCGGGACGGGCAGGGAATAGTCTTGCACCATGCGCCAGATTCGCTGCAGAAAACGATGCGCACCTTCCACGGCACTGTCCGACCATTCCAGAGACTGCTCCGGTGGCGCGGCAAAGAGGATGAACAGGCGGGCGGTGTCGGCGCCGTAGCGATCGAGTATCGCCTGGGGATCGACGGTATTGCCCTTGGATTTGCTCATCTTGCTGCCGTCCTTCAAGACCATTCCTTGGGTAAGGAGGCGACGGAAAGGCTCATCGTGGGCGCCATCGTTGGGCAAGAGCCCAGCGTCGCGCAGCAAGCGATTGAAGAAACGGGCGTAGAGGAGGTGCAGTACGGCATGTTCGACGCCGCCGACGTACTGATCTACTGGCAGCCAGGCAGCGGCGCGTTCGTCCAGCATGGCCTCTGCGTCGGGGCAGGCGAAACGGGCGTAATACCAGGAACTTTCCACGAAGGTGTCCATGGTGTCCGTCTCGCGCTGTGCCGGCGCACCGCATTGGGGACAATCCACCTGCAAAAAGGCTGGATCGTCGAGGAGGGGGGAACGGGGATCCTGCAGCTGATAGTGCGTGGGCAGGACGACGGGAAGATCCTCTTCCGCTACGGGTACGATGCCGCAATGCGGGCAGTGAATCATGGGGATCGGTGTACCCCAGTAGCGCTGGCGTGAGATTCCCCAGTCGCGCAGGCGGTAGTTGATGGTTTTGCGGCCGAGCCCCCGTTCTTCCAGGGCTTGGCTGATGGCTGCTTTTGCCGTCTGGCTATCGAGCCCATCAAATTCCCGCGAGTGGATCAATATTCCAGTGCTGGTATGGGCGACTGCCAAATCATCAGGATTCTCGCTGTCCTCGCCATCGCCGCGAATAACGATGCGGATCGGCAATCCATACTTGCGGGCAAACTCAAAGTCGCGTTGGTCGTGGGCGGGTACGCTCATGACGGCCCCCTCGCCATAGCCCATCAGTACGAAATTGGCGGCCCAAACCGGGAGCAGTTCGTCAGTCAATGGATGGCGCACCTGGACCCCCAGGGGAACGCCCTCTTTTTCCTGCGTTTCCATCGTCGCTTCCGAAACCGCGACATGCTTGCAGCGGGCGATGAAGGCGGCGACGGCGGGATTGGTCTGCGCCACCTGCTGCGCGAGGGGATGCTCCGCCGCCACGGCCAGGTAGGTGGCACCGAAGAGGGTGTCGGGGCGGGTGCTGAAGACCTTGATCACGCCATCGCCAGCAGCGAGGGGAAAATGGATTTCCGCCCCTTCCGAGCGACCAATCCAGTTGCGTTGCATGGCCAGCACCTGATCGGGCCATTGCCCCTGCAAGGTATCGAGACCAGCCAGCAGCTCGTCCGCGTAATTGCTGATGCGCAGAAACCACTGACGGATCTCGCGCCGCTCCACCAGCGCGCCGGAGCGCCAACCGCGTCCGTCCACGACCTGTTCGTTGGCGAGTACGGTCTGGTCCACGGGATCCCAGTTCACCGTGCTGAGTTTCTGGTAGGCGAGGCCCTTTTTCCATAACTGCAGGAACAGCCACTGTTCCCAGTGGTAGTATTCTGGGGTGCAGGTGGCGATTTCCCGCGACCAGTCGTAGGAAAGACCCAGACGTCTGAGTTGCCCACGCATGTGCTCGATATTGGAATAGGTCCATGCTGCGGGTGCCGTGCCGTTCTTGAGTGCTGCATTTTCTGCCGGTAGACCGAAGGCGTCCCAGCCCATGGGATGCAACACGGTCTTGCCACGCATGCGCTGGTAGCGGGCGATGGCATCGACGATGCTGTAATTACGGACATGGCCCATGTGGAGTTGGCCGGAAGGATAGGGGAACATGGCCAGGGCATAGAATTTTTCGCCGGTTGGCCGTTCTGGCGCACGAAAATAGCCTTCGCGCTCCCAACGTTCCTGTATGGCGATTTCGAGGCTCTGCGGATGATAACTGTGGTTTTCGGTCATGGTTTTGCTTGTAGAGGAACGAATGTGCTGCCTGCTGGGCGCGCCCGATAGAGCATGAGAATTCGCCCGACGCGGCCAATAATTTCTGCCTCCGCGCCGGTGGCGAGTTGGTGGATGCACTCATCGCGCTCGTCTTTGTCCAGAGCAGGCAAACGAACCTTCAGCAGTTCATGATCGAAAAGAGCGCGATCGAGTTCGCTCAAGACCGCTGCTGTTACGCCTTGATTGCCGACGGTGATGATGGGTTTCAGGTGGTGCGCGCGGGCGCGCAGGTCCTGTCGGGCTTTGCTGTCCAGCATGGTATGCTCAACACTCCGGGTGGTGAAGATAGAAAGTGTACGGTTCGTGGCAGATGGGGTCAAAAGGAGAAGAATTTGGCGCGCAGTAAATCCAGTGGACGGTGGCTCAAAGAGCACTTTCAAGACCCCTATGTGCAGCGGGCAATGAAGGAAGGATACCGCTCCCGAGCCAGCTACAAGCTGCTGGAAATCCAAGAGAAAGACCGCATTCTGCGGCGCGGGATGCGGGTGCTGGACTTGGGCGCAGCGCCGGGCGGCTGGACCCAGGTGGCCGCGCCCATCTTGGGTCCGGAAGGGCGCTTGGTGGCGGTCGATCGGTTAGCCATGGATCCAGTAGGAGATGCCCTGGTCATCGAAGGAGATATCTACGATGAGGCGGTCATCGCCCAATGTCGGGAGGCTTTTCCGGCGGGTATCGATCTGCTGATGAGTGACATGGCCCCCAATATGTCCGGTATTGCCAGTGCCGATCAGGCACGCGCCATCGGTCTATGCGAACTGAGCCTTGACCTGGCCCAGGAGTGGTTGGTTCCGGGTGGGGCTCTGTTGATGAAAGTCTTCATGGGGGCAGGAGCTGAAGAGCTGCGCCGGGCCCTGAAGCAAAGCTTTGCCAAGATCGTAGTGCGTAAACCCGAGGCCTCGCGCGCCCGCTCGGCGGAGCAGTATTGGCTGGCGCTGGACTTCCGCCCCCGCCACGAATAAACTTTTGTCTGCACGCGCGGTTAGCTCAGCTGGATAGAGCGTTGGCCTCCGAAGCCAAAGGTCACTGGTTCGAATCCAGTATCGCGCACCAATAAAATCAATAAGTTACAAAAGATCCAGCCGCGTGCCGGATTTTTTGTTCCTCAATCCTTTGAAAAAACACCGCTCGATTAGAGCGGTGTTACTACAGAAACATCTATATTTTCAGTCTGAGCACGAGAATTTGCACGGTCATCATTCTGCAAAATGAGTCAACGTGCCTCTTTTGGTGCTAGTAAGGACTAGAAAACAAAGCCAGTTTCTACCATGCCGCGCACTTGGTTTGTTGCCAATCCACTCTGTCCGGCAAAGCCCGTACCCGTTGGCGTAGAAGCCGTTACATAAGACAGTTCTGCGCGCGCAAAAAAGTCCCCTGCCTGGTAAGTTGGTGTTACAGTTAGCGACCAGGCGTGGGAATCTGCGGGTAAATCTGTGAGTGTCGAAGCGACGGAGTGCAGATTAAGGCCGTATCCCAGTGGTCCACCAACTTCTAGATATTCGACCCTGGCGCCCATAGACCAGTCACTGTTGTAGCTGTAATTTAGCAGAATTGATCCGCCATAGTTGTCAAACGAATGGGGAACTCCGGCTTGCACACTTTTAGGCGTATGCATATACTGGAAATAGGGTTCAATCATCCAAGGACCAGAGCTGTATTCATATTCCAAGCCGTAGATCTGGCTGACGGTACCAATGGCCGAGTAGGCGGCATTATTAGCTGAAGTCCGTACCTTACCAAGGGGGCCATCGGCATAGAAGCTGACCGTATTGGCGCCATTGATGGCGTACGTCACGATGCCGCTTAGTACATTATAACGATTAGAGTAGTAGCCATCATTCAAGGAGAGCGAAGCACTCACGGGTCCTGCACTCGCGTTAAATTGAATGCCTCGGCTGACGATTGGCTCCATATCCCAGAGCAAGCCGCGCTCGATATTAAGGAGTCTCTGATTTAGCCATCTGATACAATGGGCTGACCGAGTAGCGAGGAGATGCTATCCATGTCCGGACAGATAACCTTTGCCGAGGAGCCCAGCCTGTCGCGACGCCGCAAGCAGACCAAGCGAGAACGCTTTCTGGCCGAGATGGATGCCGTGGTTCCCTGGGCCAGGCTTGTGGCCTTGATCGAGCCGCACTACCCCAAGGGGGGCAGCGGCCGCAAACCTATGCCTTTGGAGCGGATGCTGCGGATCCACTTTCTCCAGCAATGGTTCGGCTACTCCGATCCGGGGATGGAAGAGGCCCTGTACGAGGTTCCTCTGCTCCGTCAATTCGTCGGTATCGACTTGGGTCGGGACTTCGTTCCCGATGAGACCACGATCCTGAAGTTCCGCCGCTTACTGGAGCGCCATGCGCTTGCCCAGGCCATCTTTGCCGAGGTGCAGTCCGTGTTGCAGGAGAAAGGGCTCTTGCTGCAGGAAGGCAAGACCGTGGATGCCACCTTGATTCACGCCCCGAGCTCCACCAAGAACCGAGACCGCAAGCGGGATCCAGAGATGAGTTCCACCAAGAAAGGGAATCAGTGGTATTTCGGGATGAAGGCGCATGTGGCAACGGATCTCCAAGGTATCGTACAGGCGGTGGACTTCACGGCGGCCAAGGTACCGGATCATCAGCGGCTGGAGGGGCTCCTTACCGGAGAGGAGTCGGTGGTCCTCGCTGACCGGGGCTATGACTATCCCCAGGTGCATGACACGCTGGTGGCCCGAGGCATACGGAACGCGGTAGCGCGGCGACGCTATCCTGGGCAGAAAACCGGCTTGGCGGCCCTCAAGCGCTACAACCGCGCCATTGCCCGGATCCGTGCCCGGGGAGAACACGCCTTCCGGGTGCTGAAGTGCCAATTCGGTTATCAGCGAACCAGATATCGGGGTCTGGCCAAGAACGGTGCTCAACTGACCACGCTCTTTGCCTTGGCCAATCTGTACATGCTGAGGAGATATCTCCTGGCCGCGTAGGGAGTGGTGTGCCCAATATCCAATAATTCTCCAGAAAATGGGGGAATTTGACGGATAAGTGACCTGATAGCAACGTGCTTAGGTCAATACTGGGGACAAGGCGCACCTTTTTAGGCTAGGTCAGAGCTTCCTTAATATTCTGGTAGGTAAAGCCGCCCTCCGCACCAATTAAGGTCGGGAGTTTGCCGATCTCTACGGAATAATTGGAACTTGGCGCAATTTTCAGGTAAGCAACGGGTAATGCGCCAAAATCGTTGATCGTGGAAGTGGGGTTGGCGCCTGCCAGCGAGGCCGCCAGGGTCGGAAAACCATAGGCTCCCGCCTGCGCGTAAAACTGCACCAGACCACTACTCTTTTGCACAATTACCATGCCATTGGTAATGGTTGCTCCAGCATACTTTGCCCCGAGAGTGCCAGGCGTGCCTTGGGGATTGTCCTGCCAAAATCCCATGGCGCTGGCTATGCCCTGCACGCCGATTTTTCCTAGCGGTCCTGCGTCCACGGATATTGGATTTGGAACATTAATAGATGCATTCGCGATGGGTGCGGCAAGAACAGCAAGAGCGGCTACAACACCGAGTGCAATGGACTTCCTGTTAGTTTTTTTCATAGCAATTGTCTCCGAAGGGTGAATCTCAAACCCAATGCAAGCAGATATTGTGCCAATGTGAAAAAAGCGCAACAGTCGGTTGTTTTTGTGGCAACGCATGCAGGATGTTCGAATATTTGCACTATGATCAAGCATATGATGCTCCAATATGGTGCAATTATGCCTCATGAAGGGGACGGCGAGTCCATCGCTTTGCACAGAAAAAGAGCGGCCTTGTCCTAGGTGGGGGTAGGACAAGCCAGCCTCCGGCTACAGGGGCCGGAGTAAGATTCCCATCATGTCAAATCCCAGCAGCATCCATCTCAGGAAAAATCATCCTCACCATGCTCCCAGTGCTCCGCAAAACGGCCCACGCGGCAATACCGGGTGCAGCGGCCATCGCGGACAAAGCCGGCGAGGTGAACATGATGGTCGCGGGCAACCCGCAAGGCCATGCTGCTGATTCCCGACATGGCGGCTATCGCGGGGATTTGCCAAGCCAGGGCCTTGCGCACAATCTCGAAAGGCAAACGGGAAGAGACGGCCAGGAGTTCTGCCGACCCGGGTTTCTCGCCACGCCGCAGTGCCGCGCCGATCACCTTGTCGACGGCGTTGTGTCGCCCAATGTCTTCGCGCACCAGAATCCCGTGACTGCGCAAGCGCAGTGCCGCAGCATGGGTGCTGCCGTTCTCTCGATGTGCTTGCTGACGAGCGATCAGCTCCCTCATGGTATCTCCGATGCAGCGCAAATCGGGCGGGCGCGTCGCTGAGGGTAGGGCGGGGAAGGGTTGCAAGCCGGTAAAATCGGGTCGACCACAAAGGCCGCAAGCACTCGCGCCGGGGAGATGACGACGTTGGGCCGCCGCCCGTGCGCCGGCGTCTGGATCCAGTTGCAGGTAGATCGCGACGCCTTCGCTGCTTGCCTCTGTCTCCAGAGCTTGCACTTCTTTGAGGGATCGGAGTACTGCCTCTGTCCACAAGAACCCCAGGGCAAAATCCTCCAGATCATAGGGACTCGCCATCATCAACGCGTAAATATCGCCGTTGATCACCAGGGATATGGGCATTTCCTCGACCAGACTGTCCTGATCGTCTTGCCATGCCTGGCCATCCCAACGTCGGCAGGTGTAGCCAAGGGTCTTCGGCCGGCCGGCGGCTCCGGAATCATCCCAAGCGCCCGAACGCCCGTCCGCGTCAGAAAGCGCAGAATGTGCCGGCGTACCATCCCGGTATTCGGATGGCGCAAAATCAGTCTCCATGCACGCTCCCCAATAGGCCTGCCACCGCTTCAGTCTAGGCTCAGCTCGCTACCCGCACGGCGATCCCCTTGGATGCCGGTGTTTTGGAGAGCTGATCATGCTGGGAGATGGGAATGAGCGGATTCAACTCGGGGTAGTAGCCGGCCACGGTACCGCGTGGGATCTCGTAGGCAACGACTTCCAAACCCGTCACGCGCCGCTCGATGCCATCGGCCGCATCACTCAGTAGGGTAACCCGTTGCCCAGCTTGCAGGCCTGCGGCGGCAATGTCGTCCTCATGCATGAGGAGGACGTCCCGGGTGCCCTCAATACCGCGGAAGCGGTCGGAGTACCCATATACCGTGGTATTGAATTGATCATTGGAACGCAGGGTGATGAGCCGGTAACGTCCCGGCGCATCATCAAAATTCAGGGCATTGAGGCGGTCTGGCACCGTGAATTCGGCCTTACCGCTGGGGGTTTTCCAGACCCGTTCGCGCGCGGCATTTACCCGCCAGAAGCCGCCGGGCTGCCGAATGCGGGCATTGAAGTCGTGGAAGTCTTCGGGGTAGGTCGCGGCAATGAGCTCACGCACCAAGCCATAATCGGCTTGCCAGTCGACCCAGCGCAGTTTGGGATGGGCGTCGAGGGTCGCCTTGGCAATGCCCGCGACGATGGCGAGTTCCGAACGCAGTTTGGGCGAGGCGGGCTCGCGATGACCCACCGATGGATGAATCATGGAAAAACTGTCTTCGATGGTGACAGTCTGGTTTCCCGTAGCCTGGGCATCGATTTCAACCCGGGAGAGGCAGGGAAGTATGTAGGAGGACTTCCCGGGATAGAGGTGGCTGCGATTCAGCTTGGTCGAAACGGTGACGGTCAACGCCTGCTGCGGCCAGACCTCCTCCAGACGCGCAATATCGGGCATCGCCCGCAGCAGGTTGCCACCCAGGCTGATGGTCGCGGCAACTTCACCGCGTAGCAGTGCCTCACCCACTTCGACAATGTGCAGGCCATCCTCTTGGGGTGGTTCAAAGTCGAAGAGTGCGCGGAGCTTGTCCATGGGCACCAAGGCGGCCTTTTCCGCAACGCCTACCGTACGCTGCCCTTGTACGTTGGAATGTCCGCGCACCGGACAACAACCCGCGCCAGGGCGCCCGATATTGCCGCGCAGAAGCAGAAAATTCACCAGCATCCCCACGTTGGTGGAGCCATGGACCTGCTGGGTCAATCCCATGCCATAGACGCCGATCACCCGCTCGGAGCTCATGTAGACCGCTGCGGCCGAGCGTAACGCCTCTTCCGTAAGGCCAGTTTCGGCGCAGATCGCGGCCCAGGAGGTGTTCCGCAAGAAATCAAAGAAGGCTTCGGCATCGTGGGTATGCTCGGCCAGAAAGGCATGATCAATGACCGTGCCGCCTTGGGCCGCGTCAGCTTCCAACACGGCCTTGCAGAGCCCGGTCAGGGCAGCAATGTCGGACCCGGCACGCAACTGGTGGTACTGATCAGAAATCTGTGTCTCCCGCCCGGTGAGCATATCCGCGGCGCTGCTGGGGTCGACAAAGGCGACGAGCCCTTGCTCGCGCACGGGATTGAAGGTAATCACCTTGGCGCCCCGCTTTTTGGCGTCCTTGAGCGGATGCAGAAAACGGGGGGAATTGACCCCCGGATTTTGGCCGAAGAAAAAGAAACAATCGGCCTCGGCCAAGTCTTCCCAGATCACCGTTCCTACCGGCGAGCCGATTACGCGCTTCAGCCCCACGCTGGTGGTCTCGTGGCACATATTGGAGCTTTGAGGTAGGTTATTGTTGCCGTATACGCGGGCCAGCAAGGCGTAGAGATACGAGGCTTCGAGGCCGGCATGACCGGAGGCGTAGAAGACCACCTGCTGGCGCGGTAAGGCACGCAGGATTTTGCCCATGTCGGCAAAGGCTTCGTCCCAGCTGACCTCTACATAGCGATCCTGTGCCGCGTCGTAGCGTAGGGGGGCGGTCAGACGGCCAGTTTTTTCCAAGGCATGATCTGTCCAACCGCGTAGTTCCGTGACCGTATGCCGGTCCCAGAAATTGGGCGTGCAGCGCGCCGAAGTGGTGTCCCACAAAATGGCCTTGGCGCCGTTTTCGCAAAACTCGAAGGGGTGATAATTCACCGGCTTGGGCCAGGCACAGGAGGTGCACATGCTCCCACCTGGCTTGTTGAGCCGCGCCAGGGTCTCAAGGGCAGCCGGTGTGGCCCAGCTCTCCCCATAGATATGCACAATGCCCTCTACGGAGCCCCAGCCGCCAGCCGGGGGCTTGGGAAGATTGACCCGCGGATTCTTGTCCATGAACTATCTCCGTGCCCGAACCCTCTGAGTCTAGCACAAGACGGCTTGGACAGGCTGATGTTTGGCTAACCTCCCTGCCACGGAGCGATTCGGTTAGTCGAGAGGAGGCAGAGCTGGCGCGTTCGCGTTAGAATGGGTCCTCATTCAGGAGAGGACATGACCGCAAGTCTCATCGATTCCCACTGCCATTTGGATTTTGAGGAATTTGCCGACGACCGTGATGCCGTCCTGCAGCGCGCTCGCGCGGCAGGCGTTGCGGCGCTGCTGATCGCCGCCGTGCGTGAAGCCGATTGGGGGCGGGTGCGAGCGCTTGCGGAAAGCGAAGAGGGTATCTGGGGGGCAGCGGGGGTACATCCGAATGGGGCCGCGGAAGAGAGCCCGAGTTACGAGTCGCTGATCGCGGCATTGGCGCACGAGAAAATCCTGGCGGTTGGAGAAACCGGCCTGGATTATTTTCGCACGGAGGGGGACCTTGCCTGGCAACAGGAGCGCTTTGCCCTCCACATTGCTGCTGGCCGAGCGACCGGCAAGCCGATCATCGTGCATACCCGAGAAGCCGCGGCGGATACCTTGGCCTTGCTGCGCAGTGAGGGGGCACGGGACTGCGGGGGCGTCATCCATTGCTTCACCGAGAACCTCGATTTTGCGCGGCAGGCCTTAGATCTGGGTTTTTACATTTCTTTCTCCGGCATCGTCACCTTTAAGAATGCCAAGGATCTTCAGGAAGTTGCACGGGTCATCCCTGGCGATCGCTTGCTGGTGGAGACGGATGCCCCGTATCTCGCGCCTGTACCCATGCGTGGCAAGCGTAATGAGCCTGGTTTTGTCGCGCACGTGGCAAATTTTCTGGCTGAGCTCCGAGGTGACGATCGACAGGAATTGGCAGCCATGACGAGCCAAAATTTTCGCCGCTTGTTTCATGTGCCGGAGGTTGAATGCGCATCCATTTCCTAGGGACGGGCTCCAGCGCCGGGACACCGGTGATTGGTTGTGACTGTCCAGTGTGCCGCGGTGGCGAGCCGCGCAATCAGCGCAGCCGCGCGAGCATTGTGGTTGAAAACGAGGGCACCCGCATCCTGATCGACACTGGTCCAGATTTGCGCACACAAATGCTGCGCGCCGGAATTCAATCACTGGATGCCGTTTTCTATACCCATTTTCACGCCGATCATATCAATGGGATCGATGACCTGCGCGCTTTCAATTTTCTTGCCAAGAAGGTCATACCCTGCTTCGCCGATGCACGCACGGCCGCAGAATTGGAAGGCCGTTTTCGCTACTGTTTCTTGCCGCCGGATCCAGGCTGGGCGAAGCCTTCGCTATCGATGACGGTGATTGTGGAAGAGCAACGCGTGGGCGCTCTCGAAGTCCTGCCGGTCACGGTTCTGCATGGCAACCTGCCCATCTACGGATACCGCTTTGGCAAAGCGGCCTATCTGACTGACCTGAAAACGATCCCGCAAGAAAGTTACGCCCGGCTGGAAAATCTCGATCTCCTTATCCTCGACTGTTTGCGCGAGGAGGAGCATCCGACTCACGTCAACCTGGAAGAATCGTTGGCGATTGCTGCGCGCATTGCCGCCAAACAAACCTTGCTCACCCACATGACTCACGAGCTGGACTACCATGCCTTGCGGCGCCGGCTGCCAGAAAATATCGCCCCAGCCTATGATGGATTGTGCGTAGAGGTGTAGTTGTTGTTTGTATCATAATATTCTGATTTTCATCTTTCCATATGGTGGAATAAATACCTTATTGCGGAAAACAAAATGTTGCCCTACTCTCTTTTGCAACCGCAATTGGTGGAAGTTTTAGTGAATAAAAATATAAGATAACAATAATCTTCTCCCTTGCGGTATATACGCCTCGTTCCTTACGAGGATATCGCAACCAGGGTAGGAGACGTGATCATGTCAATACAAGAAATGCCCGAATACTCATCCCCATATCGTTGGGTCATGGCGGCGATCACTGGGGTCATCATGACTACCAGCTTTATTTCCCTTACCTCGTTTGGGGTATCAGCACCGGCCATGGCGGCAGCAATGCACGTTTCCGTGGCGACTCTGTCAACCGCTGGTGTGGATGCCTTCTCAGTTGGTTTGTTCATCGCTTTTTTTCTTGGTCATGGCGGCATATTTGATACGCGGATCCGCCTGGGTGTCCTGGTTGCACAGCTGTTTTTGATTGTCCCACAAATTCTGATCCCTATCCTCATGCCGGTTACGCAGTCTATCATCTTGCTGATCGTCCTTCGTTTTCTTCAGGGCTTGATGATCATGATGATTGCGTTGTTTTCCCTGCAGTTGGCAGGATGGTTTCGTTCCAGTCAACGCGGGATTTCTCTGGCGGCAATGCTTGGCGCAATCACCCTGGGTGGGGCAGTTGGCGGTGTGATTACCGGCGACCTTGCATCTTTAGGCTGGCAAGCGGTGTATTTCATCACTGCTGCTATCATGATTTTGGGAGCGGTGGTCTATTTTGTCTTTGCACGTGATGCGAAAAGCCATGCGGAAGGTATCAAGAAATCTAAGGCAGATCATCGTAAGCATAAGCTGTGGTCGTATCCAATGACCTGGATCATGGGAATCGTGCAAATTCCAAACAACTGGACGCTGTTTACCATCGGCGGTTTTTTGCCAATCTATGCCTATCACCTTGGCTACAAGCCGGAAGAAACTGGCAATGTGATGTTCATCTGGGGGCTGATGGGCTTTGCTGCTGCGATATTGGGGGCGCTACTTGGCGATTATTGGGCAAAACGCGACAATACCCATCGGAATTTCGTTAATGCCCGATTGAGCGTCATCAGCGTTGCCAATGGATTCATCATTGTCGGGGCGTTGATGATTCTGTATATCGCGCCGATTTCCTATCCCCTATTGTTGCTTTCTGCCCTCGTAGTGGCTTGCACCATGGCAACTCCGCCGAACTATTGGGCGTCGCCATGTAATATGTTCCCGGTTGCGACGATGGGCGCTGGTGCTTTCGCAATCGGCGTGATTTCCAATTCGGTGAGCGCCATCGGGCCAGTGGTGTCGTCTGTCATCATCCGCACCGTGGGATGGAATGGCGTCTTCTGGGTGATGGTCGGATTGGCCGTTGTCGGGCTCGGCGTGAACTATCTCGCTACCCAGACGCGTCTGCCCATCGAGATCGAGGGCGAAGCCGAGGATTCCGTGTCCTGCGCTGCGGGCCTGAGTCACTAGCGTACAGCGGTAGAGTTCAGATCGAGCACCACCGTCAAACCCTGCAGACGCTGTTCGATCTGCTCTGCGGCCCGGTGCAGTAAGGGTATCCATTCCTCCTTCCGGCGATGAATGGGGGAGGAGATGCTGAGGCCGATGAGGCAAGGAAGGGGAGTGTGAATGAGGACGCCGAGACAGCCAACCCCAATCTCGGCCTCCTCGTCATCGCGCGCGTAGCCGTCCGCCTGCGCTTGCTGAAGCGCTTTCCAGAGCGCGGGGAGAGTGCCGAGAGAATGTGCAGTGAGGGTTGGTAGGCCAGATCGCCTGGCGTAGGCACGCACCCAATCGTAACCATGCTGTGCCAACATGAGTTTACCGACAGCCGTACAGTGCATGGGTGCATGGGAGCCGATGACTTGCTCTACGCGCATCATACGCGGGGAGATGGCGCGTTCGATATAGAGGACCTCATCGCCATGCTCAACCGTCAGGTTGACTGTCTCCTCGATTTCATCGCGTAACTCCGCCATTGCCGGTTGCGCCAGGGCGCGAAGATCAGCCCGACCATGAATTAGTCGACTCCAGTCGAGCAGGCGAGTGCCGAAGCGATAGTTTCCGTGCAGGTCACGCTCGAGTAGCCGGTTTTCCAGGGCCGAGGCGAGGATTCGGTAAGCAGAGGATGGAGCCAGTCCGGTAACGGCGGAAAGCACCTTCAGGGAGGTATTGCCGCCCTCTTGCGCCAATGCATCGAGTAGCAGGCACAGCCGATCAATGACCTGCACCGAACCGCGATTTTCAGAATGCGCTCTATCTTGTTCCATGATGTGGAATACGTCCCTTATTGCGGAATCACGATCTGCCGACTACCATCATAGTTATCTTTATTGCAATGGAAATCTAGTGTCATGACTGAATCAGCATCCCTACCCAGCAACGCCCCGACTTTTTGCAAAGGGATGTTTTTCTATGGGCGCCCTTGGCCGGAATTTGAGCGTTTTGGTCGAGAGGCGGCGATTGCAGAGGGGGCTGCGGCTATTCGCGATCCGGCGGATAAAGGTGCCATCTATCAGACCTTGCTCCTCGCTGATGCCCTGCGCTACTGCACGCTGCAGGTCTGTGCCGCAAAATCGTCCGGGCATCCTGGCGGTTTCGCCTCCAGTGTCGAGGCTTACGCCGCCCTAGTGATGCTGGGTCACACCAACATCGTCACCGAAGTCGGTCACCACGCACCTGGCTTCTACAGTGCGATGTTTCTGGATGGCTCCCTGGAGGCGATGGGGATACAGGATATGAACGACTTCATGGCCCGCTTCCGCGAGCGCCATGGTCTGTTGGGACATCTGTCTGGCGCGATTCCGGGCCTGCTGGCCCCCGCTGGACCTTTGGGGCAAGGACAACATTTCGCCATGGCAGGTGCCTTGCTGAATCCAGGAACGCTTTTCCCGGTCACCATTGGTGATGGCGGGTTTGGTGAACCCTATGTGCTGAGCAGCCTGAAGCACTTTCATTTTGCCTATCCGCAGGTGACCAATTACCTGCCCATCCTGGTCTGGAACGGCTTCAGTCAGGAGCACCACTCCATGGTCTCGCGCATGAGCAATGCGGAGATGATTGCCTACTGGAAGGCGCATGATTTTGACGAGGTTATTCTCATCGACGCCAAGGATTTCGACGATGCCGGGCAAGCGGGGCCGTATGTCGATTCGGCACGCTTCTCTTTCCCGCAGCGTCTGGCCTTCATGGAAGCGGTGTTGGCGGCCACCGCCAAGGCCGCAGAGTCTGCGCTTGGCGGGCGACACACGGCACTGATCCTCAAGCAACTCAAAGGCGCGGGCATGCACGTCAGCGGGGCCAAGTCGCACAATCTCTATCCAAAAGATACGCCGGAGTCTCCGGAGATCCGCGCCGCTCTCGAGCGTCTGGCCCTGGCGCCCGAAGCTTGGGCCGTGGTGCGGGAAAACGCGCATCGTGCAGGTGGCGGCGCCGCTGGCCAGACGGTGGTGACGGAGAAAGTGCTGGATCTAGCGCCTCTGGGCGCATTCCCGCTGCAGGACTTTGCGGTGGGGGAACAGGCGGTGCCCGCTACAGCCTTTGGTGCCCTAGTTGCCTGGCTGGGACAACAGGATCGACGCTTTGTTGTAACCAATGCCGACGGCAATGAGGCCTCGGCGATGAAGAACATCAACGACGCCCTGAAAATCCGCCATCCTACCGAGGACCCGCTCTACAATCAGCGGCCCAACGGGCAGGTCTACGAGCCCCTGAACGAAGACGCGTGTGCTGGTCTCGCGGCCGGGCTGGCCCTATTTGGCGGTCGCTCCCTGTGGCTGTCCTATGAGTCCTTTGTCATCAATGGCTGGCCGATTGTACAGACCGTAGGGCAGGCGATGGCGGAATTGCGCCGTCCGACTCCCGCCGTGGTCTGCATGTTTACCGCCGGGGCATTGGAGCAGGGGCGCAATGGTTGGACCCATCAGCGGCCAGAGATCGAGGGCTATATTGCGGCGCAGATGCGTAACGGGAATGTCTTTCTTCTGTACCCCTGCGACGCCAACGCCGTGCAGGCAGCGTACGAATATGCCGTGGAGAGCCGGAACAAGGTGATGGTGATCATTGCCTCGAAGAGCCCGTTGCCGGTGTACTTACCCATGGACAAGGCGCGCACGGCTATCCGCCAGGGAGCGGCACTACTGCACGAAAGTACCGGAACACGCGGCACGGTGACCTTGGCCGTTACCGGCGACATGGTGCTTCTGCCGGTCTTTGCGGCCCAGACGGAACTGGAAAATGCCGGTTTTGGAGTGCGTATTGTCAGCGTGCTCAATCCGCGCCAGATGTATCGCGAGACGGATGTTGCTGTGACAACGGTGGCAGAGCCCGACCATGGCTTCCTTGCCGATGCAGAGTTCCACCAGCTCTTTGCTGGGGACTATCTCCTTGGCATCAGTGGCGGTGGATCGGCGCCGCTGGAGCCGGTCTTCTTGCGCAGCCGCATTGCCCGACGCGATACCCTGTCCTGGCAGCGCGGCGAGACGACGGCGAGCGCCGGGGAGTTGATGGCGTTTAATGGCCTGACCAGCGCCGCTATCGTCGCCAAGGTCCTAGCCCTGTCGGCCTAAGCGGAGGCGCAGTCTGTGAGCGCAGAGCAAAGCAAGATCATTGTCATTGATGACGACCCGACGGGTTCGCAGACCGTCCATTCCTGTCCCTTGCTCCTGCGCTGGGACGTGGAGACCTTGCGTGCTGGTCTGGCAGACCCGTCGCCGCTTTGCTTCATCCTGAGCAATACACGGGCCATGACGCCAGAGCAGGCGGCGCAAGTCATGCGCGAGATTGCTGGGAATTTACGCGTAGTTCTGCAAGAGACAGCGGCATCTGCCAAGGCACCACCAATCCTGGTCAGCCGCTCCGACTCGACGTTGCGCGGTCATTATCCCTTTGAAACCGATGTCCTGGTGGAGCTTCTGGGCCCCTTCGATGCGCATTTTCTGGTGCCTGCGTTCTTCGAGGGAGGGCGCACCACACGCAACGGGATCCACTATGTGCGGCAGAATGGTGTGGATGTCCCCGCGCACGAGACGGAATTTGCCCGCGACTCGGTCTTCGCCTTTCATCATAGCTATCTCCCGGACTACGTTGCCGAGAAGACGCGGGGCCGGATTCCCGCTGCGGCAGTGCAACGGATTTCCCTGGGCGAGTTGCGCGAAGGGGGATGTCTGCCGCGCCTCCTTGCCCTGCAGAACAACGCTTGCGTCGTTGTGGATGCGGAGACTCCTGCAGATTTGGCCGCCTTTGCGCGCGACGTGCAACAGGCCGTGGCGCAAGGCAAACGTTTTCTGTTCCGGAGTGCCGCGAGCCTGCTGACGGCCTTGGCGGATTTGCCGCCGCAACCCGTAGCGGCAGCGGAGATGCGGCGCTGGGTGCGGAATGCCCGTCCGGGCCTGATCTTGGTCGGCTCGCATGTGCGCAAGACGACAGAACAGTTGGAACGTTTGCTGCAGGAGCCAGATCTGGAGGGCGTCGAGGTGGACGTCGATCGTTGCCAGGGTGCCGCTGCCGAGACGCAACTCGCCGACATTGTCCGGCGGGCGGCGGCGATCCATGCCCATGGCAAGGATATCGTCCTCTATACCAGTCGCAGCGAACGGCAGTTTGCCGATCAGCCTACCCGCCTGGCCTTTGGCGCGGCGGTATCGGCGTTTCTCATGCGCGCTTTGCAAGCCGTGCCGAAGAGCTTGGGCTATTTGATCAGTAAAGGTGGCATCACCTCGAATGACGTTCTGAGCCAGGGACTCGCCCTGCGCCAGGCACGGGTATTGGGACAGATTCTGCCGGGCTGTTCGGTGCTGCAGTGTCCGGAAAACCACGCCCAGTTTCCGGCGCTGCCAGTGGTGATCTTTCCGGGTAATGTGGGGGATGCCGATGCCTTGGCCTTGGCACGGAGACGCCTGCGGGGCACGGAATGAGGATGGAACGCGAAAACTCGGCGGCGGAACAGGCCTTTCTCCAGGATTTGGCGGCGTCCCTGCCGGCAGAGCGCCTGCGCCTGGGGCAAGAGGCCTTGCAACCCTATGAGTGTGATGGTCTTTCCGTCCTGCGGGAGTTACCCCTTTGCGTCGTCCTGCCGCAAGATCGCGACGAGGTGCAGACCGTCCTGCGCCTCTGTCAGGAGCATCAGATCCCCGTCGTGCCCCGCGGCGCCGGTACGGGGCTTTCGGGTGGGGCGCGCCCCGTTGCCGGTGCCGTCCTGCTCTCACTGGCGCGCTTGAATCGCATCCTGGACATAGACGTAGACAACCGCTGTGTCCGGGTACAGCCGGGGGTGCGCAATCTGGCCATCAGTGAGGCAGTTCGGCCTTATGGGCTGTACTATGCGCCAGATCCTTCCTCGCAGATTGCCTGCACCATCGGCGGTAACGTGGCGGAAAATTCCGGTGGGGTGCACTGCCTGAAATATGGGCTCACGGTGCACAACGTTCTTGCCCTGGATGTCCTCAGCGCCGATGGTGAGCTGCTCCAACTCGGGGGAGCAGCGCTGGATGCTGCCGGGTATGATCTTCTGGCCCTGTTCATCGGCTCCGAGGGGCTCCTGGGGATCGTAGTCGAGGCGACCCTGCGCTTGCTGCCCTTGCCCGAGAACACGGTGGTGTTGCTTGCCGCCTATGACGCCGTGGAGGCAGCCGCGGATGCGGTGGCGGCCATTATTGGCGCCGGCATCATTCCGGCCGGGCTGGAGATGATGGATCACCTGGCGATTGAGGCTGCGGAGGCCTTCGTTCACGCCGACTACCCAACCGAGGCGGCAGCCATTCTGCTCTGTGAGCTGGATGGCAGTGACGCGGAGCTGGCGGAGCGAGTACAGCAAGTGGAGTCTCTGCTGCAGAAACAGGGGGCAAACAGTATTCGCGTAGCGCGCGATGCCGAGACCCGCGCCTTGCTATGGAAGGGTCGCAAGGCCGCCTTTCCCGCCGTAGGGCGTATGGCGCCGGATTATTACTGCATGGATGGCACCATTCCGCGCTCACGCTTGGCGGAAGTCCTCGCGCAGATTCAACAATGGTCGCAGGAATGCGGCCTTGCCGTGGCCAACGTCTTCCATGCGGGGGACGGTAATCTGCATCCCCTCATCCTCTACGATGCCAATCAGCCGGCACAACTGGCTGCTGCAGAGGCTTTCGGGCAGCGCATTCTGGCCCTCTGTGTGCAAGTGGGCGGTAGCATTACCGGAGAACACGGCGTCGGGGTGGAAAAACTCGATAGCATGTGCGTGCAATTCAATGCTGCAGAATTGGAGCAGATGCATCGGGTGAAGCGCGCCTGTGACCCGCAGGGACGCCTCAACCCAGGCAAGGCGGTTCCCAGTCTGCACCGTTGTGCTGAACTGGGCGCCATGCACGTCCATCATGGTGCGTTGCCGTTTCCCGAGCTGGAGCGTTTCTGATGGATCTCAGTGCCGAGCTGCAGGCGCAGGTGCAAGATGCCTACGCCAGCGACCGGTCTTTGTGCATTATGGCGGGGGGAACAAAGTCCTTCTACGGTCGGCCGGTGCAGGCTGATGCCCAGCTGTCTGTCAGCGGCAACCGCGGGCTTGTTGACTATCGTCCGGAGGAGCTGTTTCTGCGTGCTCGAGCAGGGACGACCCTGGCAGAGATCAACGCCACTCTGGCCGAGCGGGGGCAGGGGCTGGCCTGCGAGCCGCCAGCGTTTGGTACACCGGCCACTCTTGGTGGGGCCCTCGCCTGTGGCCTCTCGGGGCCGGCGCGGCCCTATGCGGGTTCTTTGCGCGACCAGGTTCTGGGGATGCGCATTCTCAACGGCCGGGGCGAGGATCTGCAGTTTGGTGGCCAGGTGATGAAAAATGTCGCCGGCTATGACCTGTCACGATTCATGGTTGGGGCCCTTGGCACGCTCGGCGTCATCCTCGAGGCCACCCTCAAGGTGCTGCCGCTGGCCCCGGCAACCATTACCCTGGTGCAGGAGTGTACGCCCGAGGCCGCCCTACAGCGCTGGAGCCAATGGGGAGTGCAGCCACTTCCGCTATCCGCTTCCGCCCATCTCAATGATCGGCTCTACCTGCGCCTCTCGGGGACCGTCGGTGCGGTAACGACGGCACAGCACAAGATCGGTGGTAGCCCGCTGGCGCCAGCGGACGCCACTCGCTTCTGGGCCGACCTACGCGAGCAGCGCTTACCCTTCTTTGCTGCCGATGCACCCCTGTGGCGCTTTTCCGTGGCGCCGGCAACTCCCCCTTTTCTGACGGGGATCCCACAGGTTTGGGAGTGGGGTGGTGCAGTCCGTTGGCTGCATGCGACGCAAGATCCAACAGAGTTTCGTGCAGTGGCACGCCAACATGGTGGGCACGCGACCCTCTTTCGTGGGTCAGCAGGGGTTGATCCCTTCTCCTCCCTGCCTCCTGCCCTGCTGCAGCTGCATCGGCGTCTGAAGCTCGCCTTCGATCCGCGGCAGATCCTGAATCCCGGTCATCTCTACCCGGAGCTATAACGATGCAAAGCGAGATCGCCAGCCAATTTCGCCAGGATGTAGACATTGATGAGGCCGAGGGCATCCTGCGCAGTTGCGTCCACTGTGGCTTTTGTACTGCTACCTGTCCTACCTATCAGGTGCTTGGGGATGAGCTGGATGGCCCGCGTGGGCGTATTTATCTGATCAAAGATTTCCTGGCAGGGCACGAAACGAGCGCGGAAACCCGGGAACATCTGGATCGCTGCTTGCTCTGTCGTGCTTGTGAGACGACCTGCCCGTCGGGGGTTCGCTACGGACGACTGGTGGAAATCTCCCGTCGAGAGATGGATCGACAATTGCCCCGCCCCGCCGCGGATCGGCTCAATCGGGCCTTGATGCGGCAGGTATTCCCCTATCCACAGCGCTTGCGGCCCTTGTTGTGGCTCGGTCAATCGCTCAAGGACATTTTGCGCGACGATTGGGCACGGCGCATCCCTGCTTGCCCAGATCAGCCTGGAGAACGCTCGTCGCCAGTACCAGAGCGCCCCCGCGTGCTACTCCTCGCTGGCTGTGTACAAAGCGTCAGCACGCCAAACACCAACGCAGCGCTCAAAGCCATCCTCGATCACCTCGGCATATCCTGGCGAATTGCGCCTGCGGCCGGGTGTTGTGGCGCCCTGAGCATGCACTTGGGCGCGGAAGAGGAGGCGTTGGGGTTCATGCGCCGCAATATCGACGCCTGGTGGCCGTGGGTAGAGCAGGGGGCCGAGGCAATCCTGATCAGTGCCAGCGGCTGTGCTTCCATGTTGAAAGACTATGCCCAGGCCTTGCGCCACGATGCGCAGTACGCCGCCAAGGCCGAGCGCATTTCTGCCTTGGCGCGCGATCCCGGAGACTGGCTCTTGGCGGCTGGCGCCGATTGGCGGTTTTCCGGGCAGACCCGCGCCCGGGTTGCTCTGCACAACCCCTGCTCCCTGCAGCATGCCCTGCGCTTGCACGGCCAGATCGAGGGACTTCTGCGAGCCGCTGGTTATCAGTTGCTTCCCGTCGCTGATGGGCATCTCTGTTGTGGTTCAGCGGGTAGTTATTCCTTGCTCCAGCCACAAATGGCAAATGAATTGCGCACCCGCAAGCTCAGGAATCTGCAGGCCGCTGAACCTGAGGTGATAGCTACTGCGAATGTCGGATGCCAACTCCACTTGCAGCAGGAGGCGGCGGTTCCTGTGCGCCATTGGCTGGAGTTGTTGGCAGAGGCCGTCTCGCAGGAATAAAACACGTATTTCCAGCATTCCGCACAATGCATCTTGATGTAGGCTATAATGAGTAAAAACGACGCGGAGAAATGCCATTGACTTCCAACGAAATACTAGTCTCACCCCTGTCTTATATTCGTTCCCATTCCACCAGCCCCTGGCAGACCTATTTATCACAAATTGAATCGGTATTGCCTTATTTGGGCGAATTATCGCGCTGGGTAGAAACCTTGCGCCACCCCAAACGCGCCTTGATTGTCGATGTGCCCATCGAGTTGGACGATGGGAGCATCGGTCATTTTGAGGGCTTTCGTGTACAACACAATCTGGCGCGTGGCCCGGGCAAGGGGGGTGTGCGGTTTCACCCGCAGGTGACCTTGGAGGAGGTCATGGCACTATCTGCGTGGATGACCATGAAAAACGCTGTCGTGGATCTACCCTA
The DNA here is from genome assembly GCF_023277115.1 of Acidithiobacillus acidisediminis. Classification (NCBI taxonomy): domain Bacteria; kingdom Pseudomonadati; phylum Pseudomonadota; class Acidithiobacillia; order Acidithiobacillales; family Acidithiobacillaceae; genus Acidithiobacillus; species Acidithiobacillus acidisediminis. The sequence continues at coordinate 2,607,364 of NZ_JALQCS010000001.1, read as the reverse complement.
TGGCGGCGCCAAGGGCGGCATCCGGGTGCAGCCGAATATGCTGTCCGCCAAGGAACTCGAGCGTCTCACCCGGCGCTATACCAGTGAAATCGGCATTATCATTGGGCCACAACAAGACATTCCGGCTCCCGACGTCAACACCAACGCGCAAATCATGGCCTGGATGATGGATACCTATTCGGTCAATGCCGGCCATACCATCCCCAGTGTGGTGACCAGTAAGCCGCTGCAGCTTGGCGGGTCAGTGGGGCGGGAAGAAGCCACGGGCCGTGGTGTCTTCATCACCGGACGTGAGGTGGCTCGGCGCCTGAAGATGCCTTTGCAGGATGCGCGTGTTGCAGTGCAGGGGTTTGGCAATGTGGGGGCGATCGCAGCAAAGCTCTTTGTAGAGGCGGGCGCGGTCTTGGTTGCAGTGCAAAATTCTTCAGGCACGGTCTATGCCGAGGCTGGCCTGGACGTAGCTGCGTTGCAGACACATTTGGCAAGGGGTGGCAGTCTGGCAGATTTTTCGTCGGCAGAGGTTCTGGCGGCGGAAGATTTTTGGAAGGTGCCTTGCGACATTCTCATCCCGGCGGCGTTGGAAGGACAGATCACCGCGGAGCGGGCACGTTCGATTTCGGCAAGACTCATTCTGGAGGGTGCAAATGGCCCTACGTTTCCGATAGCGGACGATATTTTTGCCGAGCGGGATGTCGTGGTGGTGCCGGATGTTCTCTGCAATGCTGGTGGTGTGACAGTCAGTTATTTTGAGTGGGTGCAAAACCTGTCCAGCTTTTTCTGGAGTGAGGATGAGGTGCACGCGCAACTCGAGAAGATCCTGACCGGTGCCCTTGGCCATGTCTGGGACACTGCCAAACGACTCAAGATCAGCCTGCGTACGGCTGCTCTCGTGGTGGGATGTGAGCGCGTCTTGACCGCTACCACACAGCGCGGTCTATATCCCTAGACGGGGGTAGTCAGGGACGCCGCAGTTCCATGCCGAGATCTAGCAAGCGGGCGGTATTCTGTGCCGTTTCCCGAAGGTGCGCCGCACCCGCAGCAAAGAGTTCTGCCTCCGCGCCCAAGCCGGGCAGGCTGGTGACGATGACGCTGATGCCAGCCTCCCGCAGGGTATCGGGGTTGCCTGAGCGGGAGCCAGCGAGGACGATCAGGGGTTTGCCCAGTTCTCTGCAGATTTGCGCCACCCCGGCGATGGTTTTTCCATGAAGTGTCTGCGCATCTACGCAACCCTCACCACTAAGAACCAGATCAGCGTCCGCAATCTTCTGGCGCAGGTTCAGCAGATCGGCCAGCACCTCAATGCCCGGTCGTAACCTGGCCCCTAAGAAGGCGAGGCAGGCGGCGCCAACGCCGCCGGCCGCACCGCTCCCGGGAATCGAGTTGACGCATATGCCACTCGCCTGCTCCAGATGGTCGGCATAGTTTGTCATCCCGGCCTCCAGGGAGGCGAGCATGGTTGCGTTCGCTCCCTTTTGTTTTCCAAACATTCGGGTAGCGCCAGACTCTCCGAGCAGGGGATTATCGACATCACACATTACTTCGATCGCGCAGTGTTGCAGGCGCGTATCCAGTTGTTCGGTATCGATCTTTGCTACCTTTTCGAGGGCGGCGCCGGAAGCGGTGAGCAGATGCCCGGAGTCGTCGAAAAAACGTAAGCCCAGAGCAGTCAGCAAACCCATGCCGCCATCATTGGTAGCACTGCCGCCGATCCCCAGGATGATCCGCGTGCAGCCCATGTTCAGAGCGGCGCGCAAAAGCTCTCCGGTTCCCGTGCTGGAGCTGCGCAAGGGATTCCGTTCTTCAGCACGCAGGAGCAGCAGACCACTGGCCTGCGCCATTTCAATCAAAGCGGTACGCTTCCCGTCCAGCAAGCCAAATTCAGCCGAGATTTCCCGTCCGAGGGGATCCTGCACGGTTGCTACCACTCGTCTTCCCGGCATGGATTGCAGAAGCAAATCCAAGGTGCCTTCGCCGCCGTCGGCCAAGGGAAGCAACTGGTACTGCCAATGCGGAAAGATGGTGGAAAAGCCTGCGTGCATTGCCTCCGCTGCTTCCCCTGCGCTGAGGCTACCTTTGAAATGGTCGGGTACGATAAGAACGCGCACGGATTGCCTCCGAGGGTCAAGAAGCACGGCTACAGGTCAAAAGACTCACCAATCAATCAGGTGTACCGCAGCACGGGGCGAGTAGCAACTATCGATGCGAGGCAGGATGCCAGCACCAGTTCCAGTGACCCCGCCATTACTCCTGTGCTGGGAGAGCAGTACTGTGCTCCTTCGGCTGCAGATGCTGCCAACTGACCAGGAAGAGGGCAGAGAAAATACCGGCCATTCCGATGCCTTCCCAGATGTCTGGCTGCTCGCCGAGCTGTAACCAGGCGGCGAAGACGCCGATCAAGGGGGCCAGGAGTGTGGCGATGCCGGCGACTCCAGAGGGCAGGTGGCGCAGGGCAAAAAGCCAGAGCACATAGGCCAGGGCCGTGCCGGGGATGGCGTTGTAGGCCAGCGCCGCGACAAACGGAGCGGTCCAATGCACTCGCCAGCCTTCCAGCAATAAGGCGCCAAACAAGAGCACGACACCGCCAATGGAAGCTTGCCAGAAGGTGGCATTGATCAGATCCTGCCCCTGAGGCACGTAGCGTTTGTGCCAGATGGCGGAGGCGGCCCAGGAAATCCCTGAGAGGATGGCGAAAAAAGGCCCTTGCCAGGGCGCAGATTCGGCCTTCCAGGGCTCCAGAATGATCAACAAACCGATGAGGGCGAGAAGCAAGGCGGGAATCTGTAGACCATGCAGGCGTTCTCCCAGCACCGGCCAGGCAAACAGCATCAACCAGATGGGCATCATGTAGACCAGGATCGCCGTCTTGCCCGCTCCCGCATATTCCAATGCAAGCAAAGTGGCGCCGACGAAGCCGGTGCTTTGCAAGAGTCCGTAGGGCAGGATATAGCGCAGGGGTGGAAGGGCGAGGGATCGCTTCTGTAACAACAGAAACAGCAACAAGATTGGTGCACTGAACAGCACCCGCAGAGCCGCAAACAACAGTGGCGCACTGTCTTGCAGGGCAACTTTCATCACTACCCAGTTGTAGCCCCAGATCAACGCCAGCAGGAAAATTGAGGCAAAAGCCAGCGTCGTTTCACGAGAACGCATTTGTGGGGTACCTTTTTCGAAAAGCAAAACCGGGGAGACGACGCTCCCCGGTTACGATCATCGGTGGATTAGTGGACAGGCTTGGCGCGATCGTACTGCGGTGGCCAACTCCAGTCCACGCCCAACATTTGCGCGGCCTGAAGTGGCCAGTAGGGATTGCGCAGCAGCTCACGCGCCAAAGCCACGGCATCCGCTTGGCCGGTTAGCAGGATTTGCTCGGCCTGCATCGGTTCGGTGATCAAGCCTACCGCAACCGTTGGGATCTGCACTTCCTCGCGGATTCGTTGCGCAAAGGGGACCTGAAAGCCTGGTCCGGCAGGGATCTGAGCATCGGGTGTCATTCCACCACTACTGCAATCGATCACCTCCACCCCAATCTTTTTCAGCTCTCGCGCCAGCTGCACGGACTGTTCGATATCCCAGCCACCGTCCACCCAATCAGTAGCGGAAATGCGCACCCAGAGCGGGAGCTCTTCGGGCCAGATGGCGCGTACTGCACGTGCAACTTCGAGGGGGAAGCGGAGGCGATTGTCCAGGCTGCCACCGTACGAATCCTGCCGTTGATTGCTGATTGGCGAGAGAAAACTGTGCAGGAGATATCCATGCGCCATGTGCAGTTCAAGCACCGAAAAGCCCGCCGCGCGGGCCCGCTCTGCCGCGGCGACAAAATCCTCGCGAATCCTGGCGAGATCGGCCGTGCTCATTTCCTGCGGCGTGGTATGTTGCGGGCTGAAGGGTAGGGGGCTGGCCCCCACGGGTTGCCAGCCACGCTCTGCCTCGGGAGCGATGGGCGCACCACCACGGAATGGCGCCGCGGTGGACGCCTTGCGCCCGGCGTGGGCAATCTGAATAGCCGCCACCGCGCCCTGATCTTGGATGAACTGAACGATGGGTCGTAGGGCGTCAGCCTGCGCGTCGTTCCAGATGCCGAGATCATCGGGGGAGATTCGCCCTTCCGGACTGATAGCGGCGGCCTCGACCATGACCATGCCGGCACCGCCTACTGCGCGGCTGCCGAGATGCACCAGATGCCACTCCCTCGCGATGCCATCGGGAGTCGAGTACTGGCACATGGGCGCCATGATGACGCGGTTGCGCAGGGTGACGCTGCGCAGCTGCCAAGGCTGGAACAGCAGCTTGCTCACTGATCGCCTCCCAGATGCTGTGCAAACGCCTGCAGGGTAATCTGCCAGGCCTCCGCTGCTACCTCTGGCCGATAACTGTCGCGCCGGTCGCTGAAGAAACCATGTGGCGCTCCGGGGAAAACACTCAGGTTATAGCGTTTTTTGGCGCCGCTGAGGGCTGCTACGATGCGGGCGTGTTCGTCTGGCTGAATGGATTGGTCTTCTGCCCCATAGAGCAAGGTGAGGGGAGCCTGCATGGCGGGTACATGTTCCAGCAACGCTGGTCTGCCGGCAGGATCGGATTCTGGCGCAATGCCACCGCCATAGAAGGCAACGGCCACGGCGATGTGTTCGGCAAGCGCCGCATTGGCAAGGAAGGTATAACGCCCGCCCATGCAGAAGCCTACGACGCCAATCTTTCCTGGGGCGATTTCGGGACGTTGCTGCAGCGCGGCAATCGTGGCCTTGGCCTCGGCCATGACGGGTTCATCCTTGAGGGTGCGCAAGTGTCCGATCGCATTCTGGAAGTCGGTATAGTCGTAAACGTTACCGTGGTAAATATCGGGGACGATTGCGGCGTATCCCTCCTGCGCCAAGCGTTGTGCGACTTCCTCGAAGTGTTCGTTGACGCCGAATGCCTCGATGAACACCAAGATCAGTGGAAATGGCCCATTTCCAGAGGGACGCGCGTAATAGGCGCGAAGGTCGGAAGAGACTTGCAACCATTCGGATTGGATTTGCGACATATGCATGTACTCCTGGGCGGGGAAAAGACGACAAGAGGATACCGACCAATCGGTATCTACGCAAATCCGCGCTCAGTGACCGAGGGTGTCGAGGTAATGCAGGAGTTGGCCGAGGCAGGTTTGATAGCTGTGCAGGGACTGTGCATTCTTCCCTAGGCCCACACAACCCTCGATCGCGGCAACCAAAAAGAGGGCAGCGTCTCGCGGGACGATGTCGGCGCGGACATTACCATGTGCCCGCCCGCGCGTGAGCGCTTCGGCGATGACCTGAATCCATTGATCGAGGATCTTCTGCAGTCCTTGACGAAAGTTTTCGTCCAAGGGGCTCATTTCCTGGATCAAATTGTTCAGGGGGCAGCCGTAGCGCAGGAGACGTTCGTCCGCAGCATCAATCTTTTCCGCCAGCAGTTGCCGCAAACAGGCCACCGGGTCGGAAGTGCGCTGCAACGGCGCGAACCAGCGCTCCGCCAGTTGTGGTGCAATGACGTCCTCGATGACCGCCAGCCCCAGCTCCTGTTTGGTGCCAAAATGGTGGTACAGTGCGCCTTTGCTGACGGAGGTTTTCGCCAGAATGCGATCCAGGCTCGCTGCTTGAAAACCACTTTCGAGGATTTCGTTGTACGCAGCCGCAAGCAGATCGATACGGGTCTGCTCGGGGTTTCGAAGTTTTCGCGTTGCAACGGGATTCATAACCGTATAAATACCTACCAATCGGTATCTTGTCAAATGTTGGGATAGGCAAATTGCTGATCGACAGCCATTGTCACCTGGATCACGAAGAGTTTTGCAGCGATCGCGCTGCTGTACTTGCGCGTTCGCGCGCCGCCGACGTGAGCGCGTGGGTCGTTCCGGGCTATAGCCCAAAGCATTGGTGTCGTCTGCAATCCCTGGGGCGAGAGGAAAATGGCGTGGGGATCGCCTTCGGTGTGCATCCGCTGTTTCTCGACGACCTCGTGGATGCAGACTGGTCCCGTCTGGAGCAATTACTTGGCCATGCGGTGGCTGTGGGGGAGGTTGGCTTGGATCAGGGGCCGGGAGCGCCGGCCTTGGAGCGGCAACTACCCGTTCTGCAGAAACAGTTGGAGATGGCACGATCCCTACGCTTGCCGGTGATCCTCCATGCCCGCGGGGTAACGGAGGTTCTGCTGCAAACGCTGCGTCCATGGGCGCCGATCGATGGGGTATGGCATAGCTTTTCCGGTAGTCCGGAACAGGCACAGAAGGCCATACAGATGGGTTTGTGCCTGGGCTTCGGCGGTGCTGTCACCCATCCGCGAGCAGTGCGGCTGCAGCGTGTGCTGCGCTCCTTGCCGGCGCAGTCCTTGCTCTTGGAGACCGACGCCCCTTTTCAGTCCGGCAGTTCTCACCGTGGGCAACGCAACGAGCCTGCCTACCTGAGCGAAATCGTAGACTTTGTGGCTGACTTGCGCGGCGATTCCCGCGCTGGTTTGGCAAAAATTTGTTATGACAATACGCTGCGCGCATTTCCGCGCCTGGAGCAGGTACTTTCCGATGTTTGATGATGCCTTTGAACGAACCCGCATTCTGGTAGGTGACGACGGCTTGGCCCGCCTCGCCGACGCCCATGTCTTTCTCGCTGGCCTCGGTGGGGTTGGCGCTTATGTCGCCGAAAACCTTGCCCGTGCGGGGGTCGGGCAGCTGACCTTGGTAGACCATGATTGTGTTTCCGGGAGCAACCTGAACCGACAACTGGTGGCTCTGCACAGTACCCAGGGAATGCCCAAGGTTGAGGTCATGGCAAGACGTATCGCGGACATTGCGCCAAATTGCCGGGTAACGACGCAGCAGACCTTTCTGCAGGCGGGCAATGTGCAAGCGGTGCTGCGGGACAGCGCTGCGACAGTGTTGGCGGATTGCATTGACGCCATTGCCTGCAAAGCGGCATTGATTCAGGCCGCCCAGGGTCTCGGAATGGCGATCTACTCCAGCATGGGGGCCGGAAATCGTCTGGATCCTGGTCAGGTCCGTTTGGCACGTCTGAATCAGACGGAGGTTTGTCCATTGGCGCGGGAACTGCGGGGACTACTCCGCCATGCGGGTGCGTCTCTGGATCTGTGGGCGGTGTACTCGCGAGAGCAACCCCGTCCGACCGCGCCGCGCGCGACCCCGGACGCTGGTCCGGGGGGGCGCCCCAAAACCGTGAATGGCACGATTTCCTACATGCCGGCGATTTTTGGTGTCCATTTGGCAGGGGCGATCTTGCAGCGACTTTTGGCAGGAACAGAGAACTCGGCTAACTAGACTCGACAACAGGCAAGAAAGTCTGATTGTAAATTATTATATACTGATATGATGGAGGATCCTATGTCCCCAAAATTTATGA
>NZ_JALQCS010000001.1:600000-797500 GCF_023277115.1 Acidithiobacillus acidisediminis | reverse complement strand
ACTGGCTTACCGAACGCTCCTCTACCGCGCACTCCTAAAAGTGCACCCGCAGCTTCGGTATATGGCTTGAGCCCCGGTAAATCTTCCGCGCAGGCCGACTCGACTAGTGAGCTATTACGCTTTCTTTAAAGGGTGGCTGCTTCTAAGCCAACCTCCTAGCTGTCTGTGCCTTCCCACATCGTTTCCCACTGAGCCATATTTGGGGACCTTAGCTGGCGGTCTGGGTTTTCATCCCTCTTGACGACGGACGTTAGCACCCGCCGTCTGTCTGCCGCACTCAACTTGCCGGTATTCGGAGTTTGCAACGGTTTGGTAAGCCGTGACAGCCCCCTAGCCGTAACAGTGCTCTACCCCCGGCAGTTATATGCGACGCGCTACCTCAATAGCTTTCGAGGAGAACCAGCTATCTCCGGACTTGTTTAGCCTTTCACTCCTATCCACAGTTCATCCCCGACCTTTTCAACGGGCGTGGGTTCGGACCTCCAGTAGGTATTACCCCACCTTCATCCTGACCATGGATAGATCGTCCGGTTTCGGGTCTACTCCCTGCGACTGTCGCCCTATTCAGACTCGGTTTCCCTACGCCTCCCCTCTTCGGTTAAGCTCGCCACAGAAAGTAAGTCGCTGACCCATGATACAAAAGGTACGCAGTCACCCCCTAAGGGGCTCCCACTGCTTGTAGGCATACGGTTTCAGGATCTATTTCACTCCCCTCTCCGGGGTTCTTTTCGCCTTTCCCTCACGGTACTGGTTCACTATCGGTCGGAAACGAGTATTTAGCCTTGGAGGATGGTCCCCCCATCTTCAGACAGGATTCCACGTGTCCCGCCCTACTTCTCTCATGCCTAGTTCCACAAAAAACCTTTCGGATACGGGGCTATCACCCACTACGGCCAACCTTTCCAGGTCGTTCTCCTAGGCCTCTTGCTAAATCATGATGGCTGCTCCCGGTTCGCTCGCCGCTACTACGGGAATCTCGGTTGATTTCTGTTCCTGCAGCTACTGAGATGTTTCAGTTCACCGCGTTCGCTTTGCTGACTCTATGTATTCCATCAGCAATGACCCTTACGGGCCGGGTTTCCCCATTCGGACATCCTCGGATCACAGCTCGTTTACCAACTCCCCGAGGCTTTTCGCAGGTATCCACGTCCTTCATCGCCTGTTTCCGCCAAGGCATCCACCGTATGCCCTTATTCACTTGACCATATATCCCGCAATACCTTGCAGAATCGCTACCAAGTCCCAGAACCTGGCAACGGGCCTTCCCTTCTTCTGTTGTAAAAGAACAATACTTCGCACCTTCCGGTACGCAGTGCACAAGAGACAATCCATCTCTTCTCCACTACCTACCCTACTTCTCTCCCTCTACCCTTCCCTACTCCTATCTACCCCTCTCGGGATAGATCTCCCCACCAGCAATCTGGTGGAGCTGACCGGGATCGAACCGGTGACCCCCTGCTTGCAAAGCAGGTGCTCTCCCAGCTGAGCTACAGCCCCATTTGGTGGGCCCAAGTGGACTCGAACCACTGACCTCACGATTATCAGTCGTGTGCTCTAGCCAGCTGAGCTATAGGCCCAAGTCTCTCTACCGAGTGGCGTGTGTGGGGTCTAGTACCCTGTCTCTTTAAAGGAGGTGATCCAGCCGCAGGTTCCCCTACGGCTACCTTGTTACGACTTCACCCCAGTCATGAACCATACCGTGGTAACCGCCCCCCCGAAGGTTAGGCTAGCTGCTTCTGGTACAATCCACTCCCATGGTGTGACGGGCGGTGTGTACAAGGCCCGGGAACGTATTCACCGCGGCATGCTGATCCGCGATTACTAGCGATTCCGACTTCATGCAGTCGAGTTGCAGACTGCAATCCGAACTACGGCGCGCTTTCTGGGGTCTGCTCCACCTCGCGGTCTCGCTTCCCTCTGTACGCGCCATTGTAGCACGTGTGTAGCCCTGGACATAAAGGCCATGAGGACTTGACGTCATCCCCACCTTCCTCCGGTTTGTCACCGGCAGTCTCCCTAGAGTGCCCGGCCGAACCGCTGGCAACTAGGAACAAGGGTTGCGCTCGTTGCGGGACTTAACCCAACATCTCACGACACGAGCTGACGACAGCCATGCAGCACCTGTGTGTAGGTTCCCGAAGGCACTCCCGCATCTCTGCAGGATTCCTACCATGTCAAGCCCAGGTAAGGTTCTGCGCGTTGCATCGAATTAAACCACATGCTCCACCGCTTGTGCGGGCCCCCGTCAATTCCTTTGAGTTTTAACCTTGCGGCCGTACTTCCCAGGCGGGATACTTATCACGTTAGCTACGACACTCAGCACCTAAGGCACCAAACATCTAGTATCCATCGTTTAGGGCGTGGACTACCAGGGTATCTAATCCTGTTTGCTCCCCACGCTTTCGCGCCTCAGCGTCAGTATTGGGCCAGGTGACCGCCTTCGCCACTGATGTTCCTCCAGATCTCTACGCATTTCACCGCTACACCTGGAATTCCATCACCCTCTCCCATACTCTAGTCAGCCCGTTTCCACCGCCATTCCCAGGTTGAGCCCGGGGATTTCACGGCAGACGTAACTAACCGCCTACGCGCCCTTTACGCCCAGTGATTCCGATTAACGCTCGCACCCTCCGTATTACCGCGGCTGCTGGCACGGAGTTAGCCGGTGCTTCTTCTTGGGTTCACGTCAACAGCAAACGATATTAGCGCTTGCCTTTTCGTCTCCCACGAAAGAACTTTACAACCCGAAGGCCTTCTTCATTCACGCGGCATTGCTTCGTCAGGGTTGCCCCCATTGCGAAAAATTCCCCACTGCTGCCTCCCGTAGGAGTCTGGGCCGTGTCTCAGTCCCAGTGTGGCTGATCGTCCTCTCAGACCAGCTACCGATCGTCGCCTTGGTAGGCCTTTACCCTACCAACTAGCTAATCGGACGTAGGCCCCTCCCTCAGCACGAGGTCCGAAGATCCCCCGCTTTCTCCCTCAGGACTTATGCGGTATTAGCCCAAGTTTCCCTGGGTTGTCCCCCACAAAAGGATAGGTTCCTACGCTTTACTCACCCGTCCGCCACTCGCCACCAGGCCGAAGCCCGTGCTGCCGTTCGACTTGCATGTGTTAGGCATGCCGCCAGCGTTCAATCTGAGCCAGGATCAAACTCTTACGTTCAATCCAACAATTCTCAAAACTTCACGCCATGCAAACCCCCGATCAGATCGCACCAAGCTCACACTCGATACTCCCAAATCAAAAATCTACACAACGCTTAGGGCCTAAACCCCACACATCTCCACTCGGTTGGGAAAGAACAAATGGGAGCCTTTCGGCTTCCGCTGCAGCACCAATGCTGCGTGGTGAGGGCGCATTATACGCAGGCGCAGAGGGGTGTCAACACCACTGCGAAGAAACCGTTAACGGCCCTGCAAAAGGGCCTCGATGGCCGGGGCGATCTTCTGCGGCGTTACGCGGGGTGAATAGCGCCGACGCGGGGTACCGCTGCGATCGATGAGGAACTTGGTGAAGTTCCAACTGATGCGCGGTCCAAGCCAGCCCGGCTTGCTTGTTTTGAGGTACTGGAAAAGGGGATGCGCCTGTGGGCCATTGACGTCGAGCTTGGCGAAGACCGGGAAACTGACTGCGAAGCGTCCATAGCAGACATCGCCGATGGCGTCGGCGTTCCCCGGTTCTTGATGCGCAAACTGGTTACACGGGAAGGCGAGGACGGAAAAGCCCTGCGTCCGGTAACGCTCATATAACGTTTGCAATCCCTGATATTGCGGCGTAAATCCACAGAGACTGGCGGTATTGACGATGAGTAGCACCTGTCCCGCAAAGTCTTTCAGGCATTGTTCACGGCCATCCAGTAGTGGCAGACAATAGGAGTAGAACTCTGCTTCATCCTTCATGGGAAGCATCCTGCGTCGCTGATAAAAGGATTCGGGCAAAGTGGCGCTTACCGTACTGGAGCAGATACTCTTCCCCCGCCTCCAAGAGGAAATCGGTGTCCTCCATTCGCGCATCGCCCAGACGTACCGCCCCCTCGCGCAGCTTGCGCATGCCCTCGCTACTACTGCGCACCCAGCCCAGGGCCTGTAAAACTCGGGGAATAGTGAAGGGCACGTCCAGCGAGAGGCATTGAACCGGCAGATTTTCCGGCCGCTCATGGCGCTGGAAGCGGGCGAGGAAATCTGCGCGCGCCTGTTGGCCAGATCCCGAACCACTGAAGCGATCCACCAATTCTTCCGCCAAGTCGAGCTTGCAATCGCGCGGGTTACGTTGGCCATCCTCTGCCTCACGTTGCCATTGTTTCTGCTCCGCTGGAGCACGTCGCGAGAGGAGGGAAAAATAGCGCCACATCAAGGTGTCGGAGATGGACATGAGTTTGCCAAAGATCTCCGCTGGCGGATCTTGCACGGCGATATAATTGCCAAGGGACTTGGACATCTTCTGTACGCCATCGAGTCCCTCGAGGATAGGCATCAGGAAGACGAGCTGTTGGGCTTGCCCGCGCACACGCTGCAGTTCTCGCCCCATGAGCAGGTTGAAGCGTTGATCAGTACCACCGAGCTCGATATCGGCCCGGATCGCGACCGAATCGTAGCCCTGCAGTAGGGGGTAGAGAAACTCGTGGATGGCGATGGGTTCGCCGCTGGCGTAGCGCTTGCTGAAATCATCGCGCTCCAGCATGCGCGCGACCGTGCTTTGCGCCGCGAGCTGGATCAGCTCTGCCGGGCGCATGCAGTCCAGCCATTGGGAGTTGAAGAGAACTTGCGTGCGCTCGGGGTTGAGAATGCGAAAAATCTGCTCGCGGTAGGTCTGCGCGTTGGCGGCAACTTCCTCAGGGCTCAGTGGGGGACGTGTCGCGTTCTTGCCGGTGGGGTCGCCAATCCGTGCGGTGAAATCGCCAACGATGAATAGCAGCTCATGACCGAGATCCTGGAACTGCCGCGCCTTGTGTAGCAGCACGGTGTGCCCAAGGTGCAGATCTGGCGCGGTGGGATCCATGCCCAGCTTGATGCGCAGAGGGCGCTTCTCTTCTTCCGCTCGCCGGAGGACCGTAGCGAGGGCATTTTCTGGGAGAATGTCGGCAGCTCCCAGCTGCAATTGGTCGATTGCTGACGCGTAATCCATGTGGCTTTCCGTCCGGACATTGGGGGACGATGGTATCATTGGAACCGAGTCAGGCGAAGATGGACTGCTCCCCGCACTCTGCAAACGCGCTGGCACCTCGAAAAATACCGATAACTTTGTACGATTTCCTCCATGTTCCAGCGAGAACAATCCATTGCACGAGATCGCGCAAATACGGCCAAGCATTTATCCGACGCGCATTGATATCACCATTAACAATCTGATTTTCTGAACCAAGATGTTCTGGCACGGGTGTTGCTTTTAAAACTTCCGCCACACAGAACAACCTTTGGGGTGATCAATGAAAACAGCAAGACGTTTAGCGAGATCCGGATTGGCAGTCGCGATATTGAGCGCGACTCTATTTAATGCGCAAGATGCCAACGCAGCCAACTGGTTTGCGTTACAGGGAATCTCACCGCCAACGGCCCCGCTATTTGGTATATCGGGCTTCATTGAGCCTACCGTTTGGGCGCAACCGGGCGTTGAGGATAATTTGCTGCATGAGGTTCCGCACATCAATCTGATCGGTCCCGATTTTAGCCAAAATACCACGGCGGGAATCCTGCGCGCGCGCATCATGTTTCGCGGCAACCTAAACCCTGAGATTTCGTATTTTGTCGCTGGAGAGTTTGGCGATAACGGGGTCACCCGTGTCCGCGGCGGCTACCAGCCGGCACTGATTGATGGACATGTGACCTTCAGCTATCTACCTGGAGCACGAGTAGAGGTCGGTTTGATTCGTGCACCGAGCGCCGAAGGTGCGATGCAAGGATTCATGACCTACAACTTTGTGCTCAGTTCCACTGTCATCAACCAATTGATGAACCAGCCAATGTTCAATTCTGCTTACCTGAACAAGGACACGCCAGCGGGATACCTGATCCCCGGAACACAAAATCTGGGGGCCAACGGATACCGGTATCCGGGTGCCATGGTCTTTGATTGGTTTCGCAATGGTCCCTGGGAATTTGCCTATGGCGCCATGCTAGGTATGTACGGCACGGTAGCGGCGGGAAATCAATCCAACGAGCCGATGGAAGCGGTGCGCTTGCAGGAAGCCTACATTCTTGGCGGGAAAGGACCTTTTCGCAGCGATATCCAGGGCGGCATCTGGTATCAGCACGCCGCGCCACGCTGGGATGGCGTGAACTACGACATGAATCGCTATGGCGCTGACCTGCAGTATCTGCAGGGCTATATGCACCCGTGGGGTCGGCAACTGCGATTTGAATATATTCACGGTAATGGTTGGATCGATGCCCCCGCAGCATTCAGCAAGGCTGCAGACCTAGCGGCGCCCCTCTACCAAACGCAGTTATACCCTGGGATCAGTAATAGGGCCTGGGGCTACATGGCGGAAGCTGGCCTGTTTCTGACCAAAAACATCGAGGTCAATCTCCGGTATGACTACTACAACCGATTGCCGAACAATCCTGCCCAAAATCGTATCTTCAAGACCTATGCTTTAGGCGTGCAGTATCACTTTACGCCGCTGACCAAAGTCATGGCGGGCTATTATTTCCGCACCCTGGGCGTTCCCCACCCCAACCCGACCAGCGAGAGTGTTTCCCGATCGGTCGATAATGTTTTCGCCCTCCAGGCTATGATCGCCTTCTAGATGCCAAGGAGTCTCAAAATGCCACACGCTTCCCTGCTTCGTCGTCTGATCGTGACCGTCGGTGCGTCTCTGCTCCTCGCCCTGGGAAGCAGTCCTGCATGGGCGAATGTATCCATGCTCCACGATTTCGATTTCGCCAAGCCCATGTTTATTCATAAGCATCCCTTCGCCAAGTACCATGTGGTGATTCAGGTGAGCCAGGACAATCCGGCCCGCTGGAACCTGACCTTGAACAACGCGCAAAATCTTCTGAATTATTTTGGTCAAGAACAAGTGCAGGTCGTCATCGTGGCTTTCGGTTCGGGTATCAAAATGTACCTACCAAAGAGCCCCGTCGCATCGCGGATTGCCGCCATCAACGCCGAGGGTGTGGAGTTTGATGTCTGCCATAACAGTATGGAGCAGTTCAAGAAGAAAACTGGGCACCTGCCGCCCCTCGATCCGTCAGTGGTTATCGTACCCGCAGGGATCGTGCGGATCATGCAGCTCGAGTCCCACGGCTTTAATTACGTAAAACCCTGATTCCAGGCTTTCTCAGCCCGCTTGAGGTGGTCGCGGTTTGGCCACCTTTTTTATGGTTTGATGTCGCGGCCGATACCGTATTTTAGCCGCCGTACGGGCAAATACCATAAGAGACCATCAAGAAACATCAAACATCCTGCACCAATCAGCACATAGTCCGTAAAGCTGTAGGAACTAGCGTTCAGCAGTTTATGCATGGCAATCCCTAGACCGACAAAAGCGACGCCGGTACGAATCAGAGACAACCCTGTTCTGGCACGCGCGTAAGAGGTGCGGTGACTGGACGCAATGGTACGCTGTGCCGCCAACATATTGCGCTCCCGTGCCAAATGCGTACGTTCCTTGCTGGCTGGCACGGGCCGGAGGACCGAGCAATGCTGTGGAATCGCTGCTGCAAGTTTAGCCAGGGGAGATTTGTCCTCAGGTTCCACCGGTGCGTCGGAGAGATGATAGCGCTCGGTAAAGCGAATATTTTCGGTAGTAATATCGATCAGCGCACTTTGACAAGGCAGATCCATGCGCGCTTGCCGCACCTTGAGATAATCCAGCAAGCCCACGAGGGCTAACGTGATACCCACAAACAATATCCACAGACGATACGCAGCCAGCGAATCGTGGGAAACATGCGTCAACACGCTGGATATAGCCACCATGGTCAAGCCCCAACGC
The DNA here is from genome assembly GCF_023277115.1 of Acidithiobacillus acidisediminis. Classification (NCBI taxonomy): domain Bacteria; kingdom Pseudomonadati; phylum Pseudomonadota; class Acidithiobacillia; order Acidithiobacillales; family Acidithiobacillaceae; genus Acidithiobacillus; species Acidithiobacillus acidisediminis. Next base: position 789,564 of record NZ_JALQCS010000001.1, on the reverse strand, counting down.
AATAGTTTCATGGAAGTGCGCGCGCGCGCATGCGCTGTGCGGTGCGCGGCAAGCTTGGTACGCCAATGCGCCATGGTATTGCGCCAATAGGCCAGCCCGGTGCGCTCAATGCCAATCAATACAGAGGCTTCGGCATGGAGATAATCCTGGGTGTACCAGCGAATATCTTCCCACAGAGCGACGCGGAATTCGTATTTCGCTGCCGGCAGCAACCGTCGCACGTCTGCGCGCATCTGCTCATCGCTGGGATCCGCAGCGGCTACGACGACGGTATCGTCGAGTTGTCGCACGGGAAACCAGCCAGACTCCCGCAGGAGCTTGGGATCCAGCCCGGCAAACAGTTCGCTGGACACAGGCAAACGCTCGTCATACTGAAGAAAAGCGCAGCCATAATGACGCGACAATGCCTCGAGTACATCACAGCGCGCCAGCTCAAGGTCTTTTAAGAGTATCCGCTCGAGGAGCACACGGCGCCGCTTGGCGCTGGCATCAGCCCATTCCAGGGTGGCCTGACTGAGCTTGCCCGCCTCGACCAGGGCAACGTAGGGAGAGGATGCTTCAGTTGTCATAGCGATAGTGGGTGCGCTTCCAGACGCTCTGGGGCAGGCTGTAGTCAGCGTCGGCGATTTCAAAACTCTCATCGACATAGTGCGAACGGCGTTTGATTTTTTCCGCAGGTAGATACCAATGCAGACCATCCGCAATCAGATACAGGCCGGTGACGACCAAGACCAGATCGAAAATGGTCCACAGCACATCCACATGACCTGCGAAGTGGAAATATACGAAGAGGCCCGCACCCACGGTCATGACGCTGAAACCGGTACGAATGAACGCCATCCCGGTGCGCGCACGGGCCATGATTGTACGCAGCCTAGACATGGTGTTGCGTTTGTCTGCCAGGGTGGTGCGTTCCCAGGCGAGACCAGTGGTCGCGTAGACCCCTGGCCTGGCGACCGTAGCATGCGCCTCGAGTCGCGGATCAATACCGCGCGCATAGAGGCACAGGGAAGGAAAGATGCGGTCCCACGGGCCCATTTTGTCGAGTTTGCTGCGCACGGCATCTAAGGCCTGATTGCCAGCAGAGCGACCAGGACGGTACCAAAGAAATCCCTCGATGAGCATCAAGGTACCGATGAGGATCAGGCTCCAATCGAAGACGGACCACGGTCCAGGAGGAAATTTGCGCACGAAGCCGATGCCGATACCGGCAAAGGCAACACCCGTACGGGCAAAGGCAAGACCGGTGCGCGCCTTCGCCATCATTACGCGTAGATAGGCAAGAATAGTGCGCTCCTCGGCAAGATCTGTACGATCATTGGCAAGAAAACGCCGTCTCTCAACCGGTGACAGGGCATCCCAATTTTGCCGTAACGCGGCAGCACCGGGGACAATCGGGCTGCGTTGAAAATTCAAGGAACCTCCGGGATCCGTGACATCGAGGGCGGAATATTCTTCTGGTACCGCATAGGGCAGATATTCCTTGATTCGCCGAGACTCGTGTCGCGCCGGCCAATACCAGACTATGCCATCGATGATAGCGAGCATACCGAGCACGAGGAGCGGAATTTCAAAAAGCAGTAGGGTACCGCCACCAAATAGACGCAGAAAGGCGACGGCAATACTGACAAAGGTCAGGCCGGTGCGTGCCAAGGCAAGCCCCGTGCGGCTACGTGCAAATCGAGTGCGTTGGGTAGAGTATTGCGTCCGCTGCCCTGCCAGGTAGGTCCGCACTTTGGCCAAGGGGGTGCGACCTCCATTGACCGGAAAATGCCCATTCAAATCGGCGCTGTTTTCGATCAAACGGACCAGGTCTGCGGGGATGGCGACGCGGAAGCGCAAATCGTCGACCCCCAGGGTCGAGCGAATCCTTGCCAGCAATGCCGGGTCGTCAGGCGTACAGGCGATGACCTCGGCGCTATCCGCATCCCAAGCGATGGGTAACCACAACTCGGCCCGGAGCTTGTCCACGTCCAGGCGCCGCAAGATCGCCCCTGACGCGGTCAGCGATTCGTCATATTCGACCGCAGGCCAATCATATTGTGCTGACAGCTCCTGTAGCTGCTCCTCTTTTTGTCGTATTTGCGCGCTTATCGTCGTACTCCGTCAAAAACAGCCGCGATCTCTCCAGAGCTCGCAGGCGTACCTCGGTCATCTGTCCATTGGACAAGCCCTGCGCTGATCAGCTCGTGCTTGAAAAGCGTGCCACCCAGGCGTCCAACGGATTCCGACTTCTTTCACATGACCGCACATTGTAAACAGGCAGACTGCCCGTTGACCAACAGCGGCAACTAATCGATACCTCAGATCTGCTTATGGGCTGATGCTGCTGTGCAAACCAGGAAAGAGGGTCGATAGGCCATTGGCGAGAAAGGTGACGGCGATAGCCGCAAGGATCAGACCAAAAATTCGCGTGGAGATATTGATTCCCGTTACGCCGAGGCGCTTGGTGAGTGGCTCCGCAAGACGCAGCGCCGCATAGGCGACCACGCTGATGATGAGGATATCGACCACGAGCAGTCCACTCGCCAACCAGGAGTCGCTGCGATCATGGGCAATGATGACGGTCACCATGGTTCCTGGGCCCGCCAGCAGCGGGATAGCGAGAGGCACTACGGCGACCGCCTCTTTCTGCATGCCTTCTGCGGCCTCTTCTGGGGTATGTTTGTAGCGTCCACCGGACTTGCCTTGCAGCATGTTGAAGGCGAGCAGCATCAACACCATCCCACCAGCCACCTGAAAGGCGGCGATACTGATCCCGAAAAAGTTCAGGATGTACTCGCCCAGAAAGGCGACGATCAGCAATACGACGGTGACGGCACGGGCCGCAATCTTGGCTGTCTGCAAGCGCTGTTCCGGGCTTTCGTCATTGGTCAAGGCGATGAAGATCGGGATTGCCCCGATGGGATTCAAAATCGCCAGCAGCGCAATCAAGGTGCGTAACGCTGCATGAATATCGGCGCCAAACAAGATGTCTTACCCCTGGTGATGAAAACAATGGTGATCCGGCTGCCAGACTCTTGGATTGGCAAGCGTGAGCACATACTTATAATAGTACGCCGATTGGTACAGCATTAGGAGTGATGACCATGCCAACGTATGAGTACGTATGCAAAGATTGCGGGCACAGCCTCAGTGTCGAGCAAAAAATGTCTGATGCGCGCTTGGTGGATTGCCCAGCCTGCGGCAAAGCCGGATTGGAGCGGCAATTGAGTGCTGGCGGCTTTGCCCTGAAGGGTAGCGGCTGGTATGAGACCGATTTCAAAGGATCCAGCAAGGCCGCCAAGACCGAGGAGAAGGCACCACAGGCAACGCCGCCGTGCGCGGGTGGCAGCTGCGCCTGTCATTGACGTAGAGAGCGCGTCGATACACCATTAGCGGGCCCTGCGGGGCCCTTTTCATGGCCAGGATATGCTTGATATGCGCAGTCACTATTGCAATCAGATCAACGAGCGAGAAATCGACAAAGTCGTTACCCTCTGTGCCTGGGTACAGCGGCGACGGGACCACGGCGGCGTCATTTTTCTCGATTTGCGCGATCGCGAGGGTGTTGTGCAGGTCGTGGTTGATCCAGATCGCCCGACGGCCTTTTCCTTGGCGGAGGAATGCCGCTCGGAATTTGTGCTGCGCGTCATCGGTCGGGTACGTCGCCGTCCTGCAGGCACGGAAAACTCCCATCTCCCCAGTGGGGCCGTGGAAATCCTGGCGCAGGAAATCGAGATTCTCAGCCGTGCGGATGCCTTGCCCTTTCCCCTCGACGAGGATGGCATTGCGGAAAACCTGCGCCTGCAATATCGCTATCTCGATCTACGGCGACCGCGCATGGTACAGAACCTACGCCTGCGCCATCAGGTCACCAGCTTCGTACGCAAGTTCTTAAATGACGCTGGCTGTGTGGATGTGGAAACCCCGGTACTGACGCGCTCGACTCCCGAGGGCGCGCGCGACTATCTGGTGCCCTCACGCACTCAGCCTGGGCAGTTTTTTGCGCTCCCGCAAAGCCCCCAGTTGTTCAAGCAGCTGCTCATGGTGGCCGGCCTCGATCGCTACTATCAGATTACCAAGTGCTTCCGCGACGAGGACTTGCGCGCCGATCGGCAGCCGGAATTCACCCAGATCGACATCGAGCTTTCCTTTGTCGAAGAAAAGGACGTGATGGCCCTCGCCGAGCCGATGATTCGCAACCTTTTCCGCGACGTCCTACAGGTAGAGTTGCCCGATCCATTCCCGCACCTGAGCTACGCCGAGGCCATCCGGCGCTTCGGGGTAGACCGGCCCGATCTGCGCAATCCCCTGGAGCTCACGGAACTGACGGACCTGATGCGCGACGTTGATTTCAAGGTCTTTCGTGCCGCCGCCGACGCGCCGCGTGGCCGGGTTGCCTGCCTGCGGATACCGGGCGGCGCCAGTCTCAGCCGCGCGCAAATCGACACCTACACCGAATTCGTAGCGATCTACGGCGCCAAGGGCTTGGCCTGGATCAAGGTCAACCAGATTGCCGAAGGTAGTGCTGGTTTGCAGTCCCCCATCGTCAAGTTCTTGCCTGAAGAGGTGTTGCAGCAAATTTTGCAGCGCAGTGCTGCTGTCGATGGCGATATTCTGTTCTTTGGTGCCGACAGCGCGAAAGTCGTCAATGAGGCCCTCGGCAATCTGCGCAACCGGATCGCCGCCGACCTGAACCTCTTGCAAGGCCATTGGAAACCGGTCTGGATCACCGATTTTCCGATGTTCGATTACGACGACAAGGAAGGGCGTTGGACCTCGACCCATCACCCCTTCACCGCGCCACAATCCACCGACCTGGATGCCCTGCGCTCGGACCCGGAACACGCCCTGGCGCGCGCCTATGACCTGGTGCTGAACGGCAACGAGATTGGTGGCGGCAGCATTCGTATTCACCGCCATGAGGTGCAGGAAGAGGTCTTTGCTGCCTTGGGTATCGGGCGCGAGGAGGCCCGTGACAAATTTGCTTTTCTCCTTGATGCCCTGCGCTTTGGCGCGCCCCCCCACGGCGGCATAGCCTTTGGGCTGGATCGTCTGGTCATGTTGATGAGTGGCAGCGATACCATCCGTGATGTCATTGCCTTCCCGAAAACCCAAAAGGCTGGCTGCCTGCTGACTGCAGCGCCGAGCCCAGTGGCCGAGCGCCAGTTGCAGGAACTCGGTATCCGGCTGCGCCCAGGACTGGGAGATGGCGTACAAAATTCCTAAATCCGTTCTCGTCCTGGTGCATACGGCAGAGCAGGTGCTGCTGCTCGAACGGGTGCGTCCGGAGGGCTTTTGGCAATCCGTTACCGGCAGTCTGGAAGCCGGGGAGGATTGGCACGCTGCTGCTGTCCGTGAATTGGCCGAAGAAACGGGATTTTCCGCCACGGCATTGGTCGATACGGGGGTGCGCAATCGCTTTCCCATCGTTCCACCTTGGGCGGAACGCTATGCCCCCGGTGTCTTGGAAAACGAAGAGCGCATCTTTACCCTGCTTCTGACGCAGCCAGAGGCGCCGCAGCTGCGCCCCAGCGAGCACTGTGCCTTCGCTTGGCTGTCGCCCCCAGAGGCGGCAGCGCGTTGTGGCTCCTGGACCAACCGCAATGCCATTATTCGCTTGTTTGGAACCCTTGACGCCGGGCGTCTTGCCTCTTAGCTTGCAGGAATGGGACAGAGTAGAGGAGGCAGCCGACAATGAGCGTGGAAACCCTACACTTCCATGGACGCAGCGACATTGGAGCAGCAGAACTGGACACGCGGATTCGCGTCGCCAAGGCGGCCCTGGGGCAGCGGGTAGTGATTCTGGGACATCATTATCAACGGGAAGAGGTCTATCGCCACGCTGATTTTCACGGCGATTCCCTGCAGTTGTCGCGCGCGGCGGCGGCTCTGGATGCAGAATACATCGTCTTCTGTGGTGTACATTTCATGGCCGAGGTCGCGGATATCCTCAGTCGCCCTGAACAGAAAAGCATTCTGCCCGACCTGCAGGCGGGCTGCGCCATGGCCGACATGGCCAATATCGCGCAGGTGGAACGCGCCTGGGGGGAACTGCGTAGCGTTCTCGACCCCGATAGCGAGGTCACACCCGTTACGTACGTCAATTCCAGTGCCGAAATTAAGGCCTTTTGTGGCCGCACCGGGGGCACCGTCTGCACTTCCTCGAATGCGCGCAAGATTCTGGAATGGGGCTTTCGTCAACGCCCCAAGGCGTTCTTTTTCCCCGACCAGCATCTGGGGCGCTGGACGGGTCATCAACTCGGCATTCCCCTGCAGGAGATGCCGGTCTGGGACCCTGATCTCCCCCTCGGCGGCCTGACGCCTGAACAGATCCGCCAAGCCAAAATCTTGCTCTGGAAAGGACACTGCTCGGTCCATCAAATGTTCCAGCCCATTCACATCGAGCGCTGGCGCGCCGCACACCCCACCGGCAAGGTGATCGCCCATCCCGAGGCCGCCTACGAAGTGTGCGCCATGGCCGATTATGTGGGCTCCACTGACTTTATCCTGAAAACCGTGAAGGCGGCAGAGCCAGGTAGCCAGTGGCTGGTCGGAACAGAGATCAATCTCGTCACCCGACTGGCGGAGGAGGTGCGCAGCGAGGGCAAGACGGTCGAGTTCATGTCACCCTTGGTCTGCATGTGTTCCACGATGTTCCGCATTGATCCGGAGCAACTGGCCATCACTCTGGAAGAACTGCTCGCTGGTCGTCCGCGTAATGTCATCCGCGTTCCGGAACAGACGGCGGTAGAGGCGCGCGTGGCCTTGCGACGGATGCTGGAGCAATCCTGAGCACCACCCTTGGCGGCGCGGCGGCGGATCAACGCGGTGACTGGACGGTATCGCAGCGTGTCCTGCATCGAGCGATTCTGTGTTATGCACGGCAATATCAAGGAGCGCGCTGGGACGCCAGCACCGTGCCGGCATCAGGCCCGGTAATCATCGCCTGCAATCATTTGTCGGTTCTCGATCCGCTGCTGCTGGTTGCCAGCAATCAACGCCTGATCTCTTTCCTGGTCGCGCAGGAGTACTACGAGCAACGCTGGCTGCGCCCCTGGCTGGATTTATCGGCTTGTATTCCCGTGCGTCGCGATGGGCGCGACCTGCGCGGGCTATTACAAGCACGGCGGCTGCTGCGGGCGGGTCGGGTACTGGGGATTTTTCCGGAGGGAGGCATCAGTCGCAAGGGCATGCAAAAAGGTCTGGCCTGGCTGGTACGAGAAAGTGCCGCACCCGTCGTTCCCGCGCGCATCGTCGCCGCTCGTCAGTATCCATCGGATCTGCATACTTGGCTGCGACGCCAGCACCCTCTGCTCCGCTACGGTGTACCCTTGCACTTTCATCCGGACGCCGACGCCGCCGAAATCCTCGGTGCTACCCGCAGCGCCATCGCCACCTTGGCATGACGCTACTGCGGCGTTTGCGGTATCATGCCGAAATATCACCAGAATCAGTTGCTTTAGCGTTGCAAGGAGTGGTCTATGTCTGGACATAGCAAATGGTCCACCATCAAATTCAAGAAGGCATTGAAGGATGCCAAGCGCGGCAAGGTTTTCACCCGCCTGATTCGCGAAATTACCGTGGCAGCCCGAGCCGGCGGCGGGGATCCTGGCAGCAACTCCCGTTTGCGCTTGGCACTGGACAAGGCCTACGCGGCCAACATGACCAAGGATACCGTCGAGCGTGCCGTCAAGCGCGGTACGGGAGAGCTGGAAGGCGTCGACTATGAGGAAGTGACCTACGAGGGCTACGGCCCCGGTGGGGTGGCCATACTGGTAGAAACCATGACGGATAACAAGGTGCGCACCGTGGCCGAGATTCGTCATATCTTTTCCAAACGTGGCGGCAATATGGGCACCGCCGGTTCGGTAGCCTATCAATTCAAGAAACAGGGGCTGATCACCTTTCCCGGTGATGCCGACGAGGACCGTATTCTTGAGGCGGCATTAGAGGCAGGGGCGGAAGATGTGCTCAATGAAGGAGAGCGAATTGTTGTCTACACTGCTGCCACCGACCTCCACGCAGTCGCTGCCGCGCTGGAAGCGGCCGGCTTGATGCCGGAGGAGAGTGAAATCACCATGATTCCGGAAAATACGATTGAAGTCAGTGGAGAAGAAGCGGAAAAGCTCTTGCGCCTGATCGAATTTCTGGAAGAAAACGATGACGTGCAGAACGTTTATGCCAATTATGAGTTGAGCGAGGCAGAAATGGCACGTCTGGAGGAAGCCGCAGCTTCTTAATTCCCAGCCCCATCGACATCCTCCAGCATCCATGCAGCGCATCATCGGAATCGATCCCGGTTCCCTACGCACGGGCTTTGGCATCATCGAAACCGATGCCTCGGGGCGTCTACGCCACGTCGCGCATGGCTGTATCAACGTGTCCAGACAACCCTTTCTGGAGCGGATTGGGGCCATCCACCGCAAACTGGGGGAAGTTCTGCGGGAATTTGCACCCCATGCTGCCGCAATCGAGCAAGTTTTCCTGGCTCGCAATGCCGATTCTGCGCTGAAATTGGGGCAAGCGCGGGGCGCAGCACTGGTGGCCCTGCTGGAGCGCGAACTCCCCATAGCCGAGTACAGCGCATTGCAAATCAAGAAGGCCACTGTGGGCGCCGGTCATGCCGACAAGACTCAGGTAGAGCAGATGGTGCGCCGACTTCTGCGGGTCGACGACAGCCTGCAAGCCGATGCCGCTGATGCCCTGGCATGCGCCATCTGTCATGCGCATAGTCAGAGAACGCAGAACTTCTGGCACGCCGCGGAGGTTGCGAGACCATGATCACCAGTTTACAGGGCAAGATCCTTCAACGCCGCCCGCCTTGGCTGTGGCTGGAAGTCTCTGGGGTTGGCTATGAAGTCGAAATGCCCCTCTCCAGCTTCTACCAGCTTCCGGCCGAAGGAAGCGCTTTGCAAATCTTCACCCATTTTGTGGTGCGCGAAGATGCCCAGCTGTTGTATGGTTTTTTGACTCTCGACGAGCGGGATCTTTTTCGTCTTCTGATCAAGGTCAATGGTATTGGCGGCAAGGTGGCCCTGGCCTGTTTGGCGGGCCTGGAGGCGGGACAACTGCGTCAGGCCCTGCTGCTGGGGGACAAAAAGCGACTCACGGCCATTCCGGGCATTGGGGTCAAAACCGCAGAACGGATGATCGTGGAATTACAGGACAAGATTGGTGATGCGAGATCTGCCTTTCCACCGGGCCCGAGCAGCGACGATCCGCGCACGGAAGCCATTGCCGCCCTGCAGAGTCTCGGCTATAAGCCGGTGGAAGCGCAACGCGCAGTAGAGAAACTGCCCGGGGATCTCCCGCTGGAGGAATTGATTCGCCAGACCCTGCAGATTCTCGCCCGCCGCTAGATGGAACTTGATATCGGATGGTCACTCCCAGCGCCATGAGCCGCGACAACCTCAGTTCTCAGGAACAAACCGGCGACAAGATCGATCACGCCCTGCGCCCGCGCCTGTTGCAGGATTATCTGGGCCAGGAACGTCTGCGCGAGTCCCTGTCTCTGTTCATCGACGCGGCGCGGCAGCGGCAGGAAGCCTTGGATCATGTGCTGCTTTTTGGCCCCCCGGGATTGGGCAAGACAACGCTGGCGCACGTCATCGCCCAAGAGATGGGTGCGGGACTCAAAGTAACCTCTGGGCCGATTCTCGACAAGGCGGGAGACCTCGCCGCCATTCTCACCAATCTGCAGCCCCACGATGTCCTTTTTGTCGATGAAATCCATCGCTTGAGTCCGGTGGTGGAGGAAATCCTCTATCCCGCCCTCGAGGACTTCGAGCTCGACATCCTCATTGGGGAAGGACCCTCCGCGCGCTCCATCAAGATTGGCCTGCCTCCCTTTACCCTGATTGGTGCCACCACCCGCGCCGGGCTTCTCTCTTCGCCCTTGCGGGACCGCTTCGGCATCAGCTTTCACCTGGAATTCTACAGTGTCGACGAGCTGAGTCGGATCGTGGCCCGTTCTGCCAGCATCCTACAGGTACCCGCCGTGCGCGAGGGCGTGGCGGAGATCGCCGCCCGCGCCCGCGGCACGCCGCGTATTGCCAATCGGCTGCTGCGCCGAGTCCGGGACTACGCCCAGGTGCGTGGCGATGGAACGATCGATCATGCTACAGCACGTGCAGCTTTGGAGTTGATGGAGGTAGACGAACATGGCTTCGATCCGCAGGATCGTCGCCTCCTCGGCATCATCATTGAACGCTTCGCTGGTGGTCCGGTAGGCGTGGAGAGTCTGGCTGCCGCCCTGGGGGAAGATCGCGGCACCATCGAGGATGTGTTGGAACCCTTTCTCATTCAATCTGGATATCTGATTCGCACCCCGCGCGGCCGCTGCGCCACCGCCCAGAGTTATTTGGCGCTCGGTCTGCCACGGCCCGAATCCGGGCAATCCGGGAGTCTTTTCGATGGCGGTTGATGTGGGCTCGCGCAGCCAATTTGCCGTGCGCGTATATTATGAAGATACGGATCATGGCGGCGTGGTATATCATGCCAATTATTTGCGCTTCATGGAGCGCGCTCGTACCGAGATGCTGCGCGATAGGGGATTGGAATTGGATCGACTGGAGGAAGAGGACGGCGTGATTTTTGCCGTTCGCCGCGCCAGCCTCGACTTTCGTGCGCCAGCGCGTTTCAATCAGCATCTGCGCATCGAGACCCTGATCAGTGCCGTTCGCCCCCTGCGCATGCACTTCTCCCAGAACATCTTTTGTGCCGACCGACTGCTCTGCTATGGAGAAGTCGAAGTGGTCTGCCTGAAAGCAGAGAATTTTCGTCCAGCACCCATCCCTAAACATGTCGTACAGGCTTTTTTCCCCAACCCTTAAACGCGAGATCCCATGGACAGCACTGCCGTAGCTTCTTCTCAACATCTCTCCCTGAGCCACCTGATCTTGCACGCCAGCCCGGTGGTGCAGGGTATCTTGCTGCTGTTACTGATCGCCTCGGTGGTCTCCTGGTTCGTGATCTTTCAGAAAGGGTTGGTATTTTCGAGTGCGCACCGAGCACTGAAGCGCTTTGAAAAACGCTTCTGGAGCGGTGGGGAGATGGCGCAGATCTACCAGCATGTGAGTAACAATCCACAGCTGGAGATTGGCGCAGGCAACATTTTTTGTGCTGGCTATGAGGAGTTTCAACGGCAGCGGAAGGGACGCCCCAGTGATGCCTTGGATGCGGCACGGCGCGCCATGCGCGGCGCCCAGATTCGCGAAGTTGGTCAGTTGGAGAGCAATCTTCCCCTGCTTGCCTCGATTTCTTCCGTGGCACCCTTCGTTGGCCTGCTCGGAACCGTCTGGGGCATCATGACCACCTTCATGAACATTGGCATGGCGCAACAGGCCACCCTGGCCGCGGTGGCACCGCCCGTCGCCGAGGCCCTGATTGCCACCCTCGCCGGGCTCTTCGCCGCTATCCCCGCAACCTTCTTCTATAACCGCTTCATCCATCGCCTGGATGAACTCGATGCGCATTATGAGGTCTTCATGGATGAGTTCACCAACATCCTGCACCGTCAGTTACCCGAGAGCAAAGTATGAAACGCCGCCGCCTATTGGCCGAGATGAACGTCGTACCCTACATCGACGTTTCCCTGGTGCTGTTGGTGATTTTCATGCTCTCCGCGCCACTGCTCACCCAAGGCGTCAATGTCAACCTGCCCAAGGGCGTAAGCAAACCCGTGCCAGACAAAACCCCGCCGATCGTCATTTCCGTGGCCAAGGATGGCCGGCTCGCGCTGCAATATAAAGACGAGCATATGCGTCCGACGCTGCAGGATCTTGGCAGCACCGTGAAAAAGGTCGGCCACGGCGACCCGGCGCAAATGCAGGTGCTGGTGGGCGGTGACGCCCACGCCGACTATGGCAAGGTCATGGCCGTCATGGCCGCCCTGCAGCAAGCCGGGATCTCGCACGTGGGGCTCCTAACTCGTCCGGAACACCATTGAAAGACCACCCACGCATACTCCCCCTGATTCTTGCCATCGTCCTCAATGTGGCCGTGTTGGTCGCGTTGTTTTGGACCTTTCACGTGAATATTCCGGGGGCCGGGCACCCAGCAATGCAGGCAACCCTGGAAGCGGCGATGCCCACTCCAACCCCCACACCTGCGCCCCAACCTGCGCCAGCGCCAAAGCCCGTTCCGGCGGTAAAGCCGCAGCCGGTACCGAAGCCAGCACCAAAACCGCCCGTTCCTGCACCGAAGCCGGTACCGGCAAAGCCCACGCCGGCACAAGTAGAAAAGCAGCAGCAGATGGCGGCAGCGAAGTTGACGGCAGAACGAGCGGCGGCCGAAAAACATGCGCAGGAGCTTGCCGCACGTCGCGCTGCTACGCAAAAGGCAGCGGCAGCGCAAAAAGCCGCAGAAGAGCGGGCGGCTGCCCGACAAAAGGCAGCGGCAGAAAAGGCGGCGGAGCAAAAGGCGGCGCAAGAGCGTGCAGCCGCTGAAGCAGCAGCCAAGGCAGCAGCGCAGAAGGCCGCAGAGCAGCGCGCGGCGGCGGTAAAAAGGCAGCTCGCCGCGGAGGCTGCGAAAGCCGCCCAGGCGGCGCGTGCCAAGGCGCTGCAGCAGCAACTGGAGGCCCAGGCAAAGGCCCAGGCGGAGGCCAATCTGGCCGCTGCCAAGGCGCAACAGGCAGCGGAGAACCAACGCCTGGAGGCCCTCTTCGGGCAAAAGATCCAACGGCGGGTCTACCGTGCCTGGGATACCACCTTTGCGGCATCCCTGAATTGCGAGGTGGCGATCGAACTTACCCCCACTGGGAGCATCATCGGCCAACCGCGCGTTGTCAGTGGCAGTGGTAACCCGGCCTTCGACCAAGCGGTCATTCGCGCCGTCGAAGCCGCGGCACCTTTCGTTCCGCCCATTGGTCTACCCTACAGTGCCTTCAAAAGCGTCGTGATCAAATTCAATGCCGAGGATCTCAACCATGCATAAGCGTATTGCCATCGTTCTGCTAGGCTTGTTCTCTCTGGCCTTCGTTCTGCCTAGTGAAGCAGCCCTGACAGTCCAGGTTACCAAGAGCGTATCCAGCGCCTTGCCCATCGCCATCCCCTCTTTTGGCCCAGGGATCGCGGGCCAACCCACGGTGGCCGAGGTGGTACGCGCGGATCTGAGTCACAGTGGTCTGTTCAAGGTCTTGAATCCCGCCAGCTATCCCAGTGATCCGCAAGCCCCAAGTGCGGTACAGGCCAATGCCTGGACCGGCATTGGCGCGACCGGTCTTGCGCTAGGCGCAGTGCAACGAACTGCACAGGGCTATGCGGTTACGGTCTATGTCTACAACGTCAGTACCGGGCAAGAGTTGGTGGCAAAGCGCTTTAGCTGTTCGCCAGCGGAATTGCACATGACCGCACATCATGTTGCCGATGTGATCTACCAGGCCTTCACCGGGAAACCCGGTCCCTTTGCCAGCCGCATCGCCTATGTGCGGCAGGTGGGTCCGGAGTATTCGTTGATCGTTGCGGAGTCGGATGGCTGGAATCCGCACGTGGTCGTGCAAGGTCGTATGCCCCTGCTCTCCCCCGTCTGGTCGCCGGATAACCGACGGGTGGCCTATGTCACCTATGTCGATTCCCGCGCCACCATCTTTGTGCAGAACCTCGCCACTGGCACACGCCAGGCCATTGCTCCGGGAGGCCAGATTGTCAGCGCGCCCAGTTTTTCGCCGAACGGCCAGGAACTTGCCTATGCGCGCTCGCAGGACGGGCAAACCAACATCTTCACGGTGGACCTGGCGACCGGTCAACGCCATCAGTTGACCCGCGGCGGCAGCATCAATACTTCGCCAAGCTGGTCCCCCAACGGCGGACAGATCGCCTTTGTCTCCGACCGCGATGGTGGGCCGCAGATCTTTGTCATGAATCCGCAGGGCGGCGGGCAGCATCGTATCAGCTATAGTGGGAACTACAATGCCAGCCCCGCATATTCCCCCAATGGTCAACATATCGCCTTCATTCATCGCAGCGGTGGGGTGTATGCCGTGGCGGTCATGAATGCCGATGGCGGTGGTCTGCGCGTACTGGATGCGCAGGGCAACTGTGATCATCCCAGCTTTGCCGATAATGGAGAAATGGTGATTTACGGCACCCATCGTGGCGGCCGCAAGGTTCTCGCCGAGGCGAGTGTCGATGGGCGTACCCTGGCCATTTTGCATGGCGCCGGAGAGGACAGTCAGCCCGCTTGGTCACACTGAGCGTAGGCATCTCCCGCTCTGATGCAGGAACGGCAGGCGCAGTATGACATTGCACCTTTGGTTGCTCTACGTCCTGACGGTGCTGGTGATCTCCGGAATCCCTGGGCCAAACATGCTCCTCCTGATGAGTCATGGAGCCATTCATGGCCTTGGGCGCTCGGTAGCAACCATGTTCGGTTGTTTTTCCGCGCTGCTCCTGATGATGGTCGTTTCTGTAGCCGGATTAGGGCTCTTCTTGCAAAGTTGGCCGCGCCTATTTGCCGTGGTGCGGGTGATCGGTGCCCTGTATCTGTTGTATTTGGGAATCACTGCTTGGCGACAAGCAGATCTGCAGGAGGCGCAAACAGCGTCAGTTCCGTCAGAACGTGCGCAAGGCAGCCAGGGAAATGCTGCTACCACGCTCTATCGCACCGGCTTCCTGGTGGCAATGAGCAATCCGAAAGCCATTCTCTTCACCCTCGCCTTGGTCCCACAATTTATGCGTTACCAAGGGAATTTGCGGCTGCAATTCGGGGAACTGATCCTGACCTTTGCGGTGATCGAATTTAGCTGGTATGTCATTTACTCGGCGTCCGGCGCCAGACTCTCGCGTTTCCTTCGCGGTCCCCGGGCGCGCTATCTACTCCAGCGATGGACCGGGGGGATCTTCATTCTGCTGGGGCTGAGTTTGTTGGGGCTTGCCCTCGGCAACGCGCCCTTCTAGCTACCGATAGGGCGCAGGGTCCTGCAGACCCAGTTCGGCGAAGGCCGCGAGACGGAGCCGGCAGGCATCGCAGCGACCGCAAGAGCGCCCTGCGGCATCCAACTGGTAGCAGGAACGCGTGATGCCATAGTCCACCCCTGCGTCCAGACCAGCGCGGATGATCTCTGCCTTGCGCAGATACTGTAACGGGGCGTGAATCCGGGGCGACTCGCCCTCCACACCCAAGCGGGTAGCCACTGCCGCCAGGCGCGCAAAGGCCTCAATGAAGGCGGGTCGACAGTCGGGATAACCGCTGTAATCCTGACTGTTGACGCCCACATAAATATCGGGGACGGTCAGCACCTCGGCCAGCGCCAAGGCATAGGAAAGAAACACCGTATTGCGGGCTGGCACATAGGTAATCGGGATCCCCTCCTCTACACCGCTTTCCGGCACCTGCAGGGAGGAATCCGTGAGCGCCGACCCACCTAAACCACCGAGATCGATGGTCAGGATGCGATGGCTCGCCACCTGAAATTCCTGTGCCACCGCACGAGCGTAATCGAGCTCGTTCTGATGACGTTGTCCATAGGCAAAGGACAAGGCATGGATAACCCGACCTTCACGCCGCAACAGGCCAGCGACGGTGGTGGAATCCAGACCACCGGACAGCAGGAGAATCGCTTGCTGATTGGCCATAGTTGTCTCCTTCAGTGCCCCGGCACGTCGCCCCAAATCCACTTATGCAATTGACCCTGCAGGCGCACGGGTAAGGCGTCGGCAAGAATCCACTCCGCTAGGTCACGGAGATCCAATTGCCCGAAACTGGGCGAAAACAGAACCTCCGCGACCGGCAGGGGATGCTGACGCAAAAAATCCCGTGCCCACTCGTAGTCGGCGCGATGACACAAGACAAATTTTACCTGATCCTCATGGCTGAGATAGTGCAAATTTTCCCAGAGGTTTTTTGCTTCTTCCACAGAACCTGGTGTTTTGATGTCGAGAATCTTCACCACGCGCGGATCCACTGCCTGCACCGACAAGGCCCCACTGGTTTCCAGAAAGACCTCACGCCCGCGGTCGCAGAGGATGCGGAGCAGCTCGTGTACCGCTGGTTGCGCCAGGGGCTCACCGCCCGTGACCACCACCAGCTGATTCGGCCGCTCTTCGACACGCGCCAAGATTTCCTCCACCTCCATCCACGCACCGCCGTGGAAGGCATAGGCACTGTCACAGTACTGGCAACGCAGCGGACAACCGGTAAGCCGCACAAAAGTGGCAGGGCGGCCCATGGCGCTGGTTTCACCCTGCAAGCTGTGAAAGATCTCGGTGATGCGCAGACGCGCCATACCTACTGACCGCTGGCTTGTAATTGCGTTTGCGCCTTCTGTGCGGCTGGGGTACTGGGGTACTGTTTCAGTAGGCGGCGAAAAGTGGCGCGCGCCTTGGCCGGCTGACCAATAGCCTCGTAGATCTGCCCCATCCGCAGCAGGGCATCCGGCGCCTTACTGCTCTGGGTATAGTGGGACGCCGCCTCCAGACTTTTGATCGCGGCGTCATTCTGACCCAACACGTACTGCGCTTGGCCGAGCCAGTAGTAGGCATCCACCACGAGACTACTCTGCGGATATTTTTTGATGAAGGCCTGCAGTGAGCTGGCTGCCGTGCCGTACTTTCCCTGTTGCAGTAGGTCAAAGGCGCGCTGGTAATCGGTCTGCCCCAACCCTGGCACGGTAGAGGCGGTGGCACTGCTGGCCTCGGCAGCGATGGCCCCGGCTGGTGTCTGCTGCAGCAGCGCAGCACTCGCAGTGCTAGCGGTAACGGCCGTGGATGCACTACTGGTCGCCATGGTCGCCGACAGGGACGTCAACTTCGCGTTGATTTTCTGCTGTTCTACATCCAACGCGTGAGTTTTGCTTTCCAGTTCACCCCGCAGTTCGCGAATTTCCTGCTGCGTCTGTTGCGAGCGATTGAGCAAATCACCAAGGGCAGCCTGGCTGCCCCGACTCGCCTTCTGCACAGCAATCAGGCTCTGGATCTCGCCTTGCATCACCGCCACCTGCTGCTGCAGCTGGAGAATCTGCTGGCCCTGCGATTCGGCCCAAGCCGGTGCACTGACCAGCAGTCCAGTAGTCACCAGCGCCATGCTCAGCTTACCCTTCATAAACCACGACCTCCAAATCAGCCGGTGTATCCCCCGCTATACACAAAGTCGACACGACGATTTTTTGCCCAACAGGCATTATCGTTTTGACTGCAGAGGGGATTATCCTTGCCAAAACTGACGGTACTGATCCGTGCCGCGCTTACTCCCTGAGACTCCAGATACTGCTTGACAGTTTCCGCACGGCGCTCACCCAAGGCAAGATTGTACTCCTGCGTACCGCGATCATCGGTATTCCCTTCCAAACGCACCTGCACATGGGCATGGTTCATCATGAACTGGGCGTTTTCTGCGGCAATGGCCTGACCATTGGCATCCATGTTGTCACTGTCGAAGGGAAAATGGACACGCAGATGGCTCGGCAACGCTGCCAGCTCCGCTGCCGTCAAGCCATGATTGCTACCACCAATGGGCCCATTGGCATTGAGATCCTGCGAACCAACTCCCTGCCCCTCATAGCCATTGGTCGCCACGGAGCTTACCGGCGCAACAGCTCCCGGGGCCTTGACGGCGCCACTACCGACGTTGCGCGCGCAACCCGAGAGTGCCAGAAGGGAGATACCAAAAATGACGACAACGTTGCGTAACTGCATGGTTTCTTCTCCAAGTGAATAAACACGATTGTATCGCGAGCATTGCAAGCGCAGCAATGATTAGTCCCATACTCTGCTTGACAGGGACATTGGCACTGCTAAGGTGGACGGCACTTGCAGTCAGCCGGGATATTCGACGATGAATCCAGTGCGCATAGGCACCCGCGCCAGCCCTCTCGCCCTGTGGCAGGCAGAACATGTGCGGGCGGCATTGCTCCTGCACAATCCCTTGCAAGCGATAGAACTGGTGCCCATGACAACTTCTGGTGATCGCGAGCTTGACGCACCATTGCATCAAATCGGTGGCAAGGGACTTTTTGTAAAGGAAATCGAGACTGCGCTGCTAACTGGAGAGGTCGATTTGGCCGTGCACTCCATGAAGGATGTCCCGGCAGTGCAGCCCGATGGTCTGGAATTGGCCGTCATCCTGGCCCGCGAAGATGTCCGGGATGCCTTTGTTGCCAAGAACTATGCGGATCCAGCGGAACTGCCATCAGGGGCGCGAGTGGGTAGTTCCAGTCTGCGACGACGCGCCCAGCTGCTACACCGTTTTCCCGCTCTGCAGGTTGAGGACCTACGCGGCAATGTGGCCACTCGCCTCGCCAAGCTGGATGCGGGTTTATATGACGCCATCATCCTGGCTGCGGCAGGGCTCAAACGCCTCGATCTGGAGGACCGTATTCGCGCCTATTTCGCCCCCGAGGACTCCTTACCCGCGGTAGGACAAGGTGCCATTGGCATTGAAATCCGGGCTACAGACGAGCAAACCCGCGCCCTGATCGCACCCCTGGCAGATCCAGAAACCACCCTCTGCGTGCAGGCCGAACGGGCGATGAACCGCAAACTGGGCGGGGACTGTCGCCTGCCGGTGGCGGCCCTCGCGCGTTGGCAATCAGATTGCCTCATTCTGGAAGGCCGAGTCGCCAGCCCAGATGGCAAGACCCTGCTGCGGGCAGAGGCGCGCGACAAGGACCCTGCTGCCTTGGGAACACGGGTTGCCGAGGATTTGCTCCAACAGGGCGCGGGCAAGATCATAGAAGGATTGCAAAACAAATGAGCGCGTCACTAGAAAACAAGGGCATCGTTGTTACCCGGCCCAGGGAACAATCGGCGGAACTGATTGCCGCACTGCAATCCTTGGGGGCGCGCGCCATCGCCTTCCCGGCCTTGCAGATCGATGCGCCCGAAACCTGGCACTCGCTGGACCATGCACTGGATCAAGTCAACACCTTCGATTGGGCGGTATTCACCAGCCGCAATGCCGTCCACTTTGCGCTGAGTCGCTGGCAGAGTCGAGCCAAGCAAGACTGGCCAAAGACCCTGCGGGTTGCCGCCGTGGGGCGAGAGAGCGCCAAGGCCCTGGCAGAATTTGGGATTGATGTCTGCCTGGCGCCGAAGCGAGCGGGATCTGAAGGACTATTAGAAAGTGCTGAATGGCAAGCGGTAGAAGGTCAACATTTTGCCCTCTTTGCCGGCGACCAGGGTCGGGAGTTGATCGAACAAACCCTGAGCCAGCGCGGCGCCAAAGTCGAGAAGGTGTTTTGCTATCGGCGCATTGTGCCGGGGGCCAATCCGACGCCCTTACTGCATGCCTGGGCGCGGGGAGAGCTGGACGCGGTTACCGTCACCAGCCCGGAGATCTTCCACAACTTTTATCAGATGGTCGGTGGCCTGGGGCAGCGCTGGCTGAAGAAGACGCCCATCATCGCCATCAGCCCCCTCACCGCCGAGGCGGTCACCAGCAAGGGATTACCCGTCCCCTGGATCGCTCCAGAGGCAAGCAATGCTGGCTTGATTGCGGCATTGCAGGACTGGGTGCAGAGCCAGGAGGAGAGTGCATGAATTTTGTTCCGTCACGCCATCAACCGCGACGCTTGCGGCGTCAGCCGGCGATGCGCGCCCTGTTGCGGGAGACACAGGTACAGCCGAGTGATTTTCTTCTACCGATATTCCTGGTGGAAGGCGAGCAGATCCGTGCCGAGATTTCCAGCATGCCCGGCGTGTATCGCCACAGCATCGACTCCGCCCTGCGGCTCTGTGCGGACGCCGCCGAGCGGGGTATCCCCGGCGTCCTGCTCTTTGGCGTCGTGAGTGCTGAGGTCAAGGACGCCGTCGGTAGTGCATCCTGGCAGACCGAGGGCCTGGTACAACGTGCCAGCCGGGCCATCAAGGAGCAGTTCCCAGACCTGCTGATCATCGCCGATGCCTGCTTTTGCGAGTATACCGACCACGGTCATTGCGGTGTGCTCAGCAGCAGCGGTGATCGTGACAATAACCGGACGTTGGAAAACCTGCAGCAACAGGCACTCTCGTATGCCGAGGCTGGCGTTGACGTCATCGCCCCTTCGGGGATGGTGGATGGCATGGTGATGGCCCTTCGAGAGGCCTTAGATGCAGCGCGCCATGAGGAGGTTGCTGTCCTCTCTTATGCCATCAAATATGCCAGCGCCTTTTATGGACCATTCCGCGATGCCGCAGACAGCGCACCCAGTTTTGGCGACCGGCGTGCGTACCAGATGGACCCCGCCAATCGCCGGGAAGCCTTTCGCGAACTCGCCCTGGATCTGGAAGAAGGCGCCGACATGGTGATGGTCAAACCAGCCATGGCCTACCTGGACATCATCCGCGACGTGCGCGAGCGCTGCAACTTTCCGGTTTTTGCCTACCAAGTCTCGGGGGAATACAGCATGTTGCGCGCGGCAGCCCAGACCGGCTATCTCGATCTGCAGCGCTCCGTACTAGAGTCGTTAGTCGCCATCAAACGCGCCGGTGCCGATGGAATCATCACCTATTCTGCCCTGGAGGCCTGTGACTGGCTAGGATGAATCCAGCTGAGAATCAGCGCCGGCCCCAAGCGCCCGAGATCCTGGCGCTGCTTTTATTGTGGTTACGCATTGGGCTGATTCGCAGTATTCTGCAAGTGCAGCGAGTCCTGCTGCCCCGTGCCGAGGATCTCGATCAACTGTTTCCCTGGTTACTAGCTGCCACCGGCATCGTTGGATCCAGTCTCCTCGTCTTCCTGCTGTTCTCGCCTGCGGTATTCTCCACACACCATCGTCTGCGGGCGCACGATTCGCGCATTGAGATCACTCTGGCGCCGCTGCCCCGGCATGCCCAGTTCCATCCCAGTGCGGATATTCCCAGTCTGGCGCGCGGTCCTGGGACAGCGAACAGCGCGGAGAGACCGCAGAGCGTTCCAAAATCGGACAAGGAGCGAGAACTGGCAGCCTATCTCCTGCTCTGGCAACAACACATCCTTGCCTTGGGCAAAGCGCAGCTGACGCAGGCCAAGCTACCTACGGGTAAGATCGTGGTTGCCGTCACCATTGCCGCATCAGGCCAGCTGGTGCGGCTGCAGATTTTACAGGGCGAACAGAACCATGCCCTGGCAATGGCGGTCCGCGAAATTGTCTACACCGCCGCGCCCTTTCCAGCATTACCGTCGGCGTGGCAAAGCCCGCCCCAGAATCTGCGTATCATCCGTACTTGGAACTTCCATTAGTGCGGCAAAGCCGCGGCCCAGGCCATAGCTTCCAGAGACAGACGATTCACACTGGCAGCCGGCAGGCCGACGTGAGCTGCCCACTGCTGCACCGCAGCCAAGTCGCCTTGCTCTATGCTCTCCAGGAGCTGCAGCAACAGGCCGTCTTCTCCCTCCCGTTCCAACAATGCGCTGGTGACTGCAGGGTGTAGCTGTAATTCCCCCAGCAGTTCCGGTAGCGGTCGATCAAACAATGCATCAATCAGCGACAGCATTCCCACTAGGAAGGATCGATGCAGCGCTTCCGGTGTCTGTTCCAAATGCTGACTCTGCAGGCGCAACAACTCCGCAAGACGCGCACGACTGCTCGCCACCGCCAATAAGGAATGCTTGCGCGGCCCCTGGCTGGTAAACATCAACAGGGTCAACCAGCGCTGCAGAGGGACCCGCCCCAAGACCAGCAATGCACGTCGAATGCTGTCAATCTCCTGACCGCGGCGCATCCCAGCAGAATTGAGAAACCGCAACAACTGCACGGACAAGGTCGGATCACGACGAAACCCTTCCTCTATTTCATCTACCGGACCATCACCTGATAACAAATTCAGCAACTGAAAGATATTTCTTTGATCATTACCGACATGACGATTGGTAATGACCTGCGGACGCATGAAATAATAACCCTGACTCCAATCAAAGCCGGAGGAAAAACAAAAATCCGCCTGCTCCCGCGTCTCCACCTTCGTGGCAATCAATAACGGTGATCGCGTAGAATATTTTTGCGAACGAACCAGCTTCAACAAACCATCGATTGTCTCTCTATCGTGAGACTCGACATCTATTTTTACATAGGTCACCCAACGCAATAGCGCTACTTCCCAAACCTGCCCGGAAAATCGATCAATAGCAATGTGAAATCCAGATTTTTTCAGATGTTGTAATTTATCAAGAAAATCTCGGCTTGGATTTTCAGTAATAGTGAATTCAGGAACCACGCGCTCACTAGGAAACATTTCCAAAGTTTTTTCATCGAATAAACTATTGGTGAAGTTGATAAAGGCTTTCTTCCCATCGAGGAGTTGCTCCAATTGGAAGACAGAAAACACCTTGACCAAAACCTGTGCCGAGGCCAGAAATGGATCTTCTGTCGCGCTGTACTCCTCGCGTGCCAGGAGCTCATAGGCCTGGATGTTCCCGCGGCCATCCAGAATCGCCTGCCGGGCGACAAAATCGAGATTTGCGGCCGCTTGGCCAGATTCATCGTTCATACGGTCATCAATCGTTCAAGAAGAGACTTCGAAATTCCGGTAACCTCGAACAATCGCGAGGTGTACGCGCGGTCGGTCAGGTATTGACATAAATCCAGGAGGCGCAACGTGGCAGCAGTCAACGCGCCATCGGGAAATTGCCGTGCGGCGCCACTGCCACCAAAGGAGTGCGGCAGTGCTGCACGTAGAAAGCTCATCACAAAGGCGTTGTAGAGAGGAGGAATTTTATGCTGAACATTTTTTTCTCCCAGCATTTCCTGCCGCTGCAAGAATGTTTCATCATGCGGACCGGAAAACAGTGTTTCCAGCCATTGGAGGAGATGCGTCGAGTGATTACCATAGGCTTGGGTGAGCTTGGCAGAGACTTCTGGCCGTTGCAGGAGATTTTTTTGTAACGTGTCGACCACCGCAGGAAGAATGGGCACGATTCCCGGTGCAGCCTGGCGCAGCAAAGCCAGATCATTTGCGGTAATTCCGGCAATCGCGATAAATGCCTGTAATTGGGGATCCTGTTGTGCACAATCTAACAAATCCATTTAACCTCCTTACCCATCACCAGCGCCCGGTTCAGTATACACAGAGCGGATTGCGGCTCCCAACCTTCAGACCGCCGGGAATCTGATTTCTACGTTTACAAATCCAGGAAAAACGCAGCGACCAAGTACCGGAGCAAATTAGCGCAGATCTGGCCCTTTGCAAGGGGGACAGCAGGCGGAATGGAGAAGATGCGGCGCGAGCTTAGGCCAGCACCGATAATGGTGGGAGCGGAGGGATTCGAACCCTCGACCCACGGCTTAAAAGGGCAGGGCGGCGGCATAACAGGCAAATAACGGGCACAGATAGCAGTTTATAAAACAATGCCTTGCGCTCTTGGCCTGCTCCCCGATATTTCCCGATTCTTGCCATTTTTCGCCCCTGAGTGTCCCATGAGTGCCCCACGGGACAGCGGCGAGCATGTCGGGATGCCGAAGCGTCCACAATGGCCGTGGAACATGCGCCAGTGCTGGCTTTGGCTGTCCACGATGAAGCCCCTGCAAAGCCCCTTTGAAGCCCTCTGAGCGATTCTGTGGGGCAGGTGGTAGGGTAGCCTATCCCGCGCCCCTTGCGTCGCCCCTGGGCCAAAAGAAAGCCCCCATGACGGGGGCTCGTGCGGGTCGGTGGGCAGACGCTAGGCGGCAGGCTTTACCGCCTCTGGGTTCTGGAGCTTGGCGCGTATGTCCTCGATGCCGCGCGCAAGGTCCGACACCATAGCCAGATGCTCACCAGCGGTGAACAGGTTTGACTCCTGCCAGGCGTCGCGGCTTTCGTTGGTGTAGAACATGATTTGCCCGAAGACTCCAACAAAATCCCAGAGGGCATCCACCAGCGCGCGCAGGTTCGTGTCCATATTCTCCATCTCGGCTTTGGTGTAGCGTTCCGGGTGCTCGGCCATGTCCTTGGCCTTGTAGATGTCCTCGTACAGATGCGAAAACTTCATGCTGCACCTCCTTGAACGGCGCGGGAGTGCAAGAGTTGGCTCTTGGTTTCCTCGATGCCGATAGCGATGTCGGCGACGGCGGCAAGGCCCTCTCCGATGTGGTGGATGTTGCCATCCGTCCAGGCGTGCCGATTGTCGCTGGCGTAGGCCATGATTTCGCCCAGGGCGCTGACGAAGGACCACAAGCCCAGTTGGGTGCTATCGAGTTGGTCCATTGCGCTGAGGATGTCGTCGCGCGTGTGCTGCTCTCGGTTCTCGGCCATCTGCCGAAACTTGTAGATGTCGCTGCTAAGTGTGGTGTACGCCATGATATAGCCCTCTAGCTTAGTACCTGCCAACGGCGGCAGGCGGCCAGGGGCTGAAAAGTGCTACAGGGACACCGGGTTTATTTCCCGAAGGTATTGTATTCGCCCACCCCCGGCCATCGAGGACACGCCAGCGCAGGACGCTGGGCATAAAAAATCCCGCAAGTCTGACGGGGCGGATTACCGCCTGTAGGTGTTTTCAGCACCATACTCGCGAGATTAGGCCGGGTTCGGGGTGGCGTCAAGGCTGGCGAGTTTTCGGAAAGGTACGCGCGCGTATGGACTCGGAAAATTCAGGACAGGGCAATTTGGGCAGTTGTACGCGCGCGAGGATTTCGCGATATGTACGCGCGTGCAATTTTCCGAATGGTACGCGCGCGAGGTTTTTTATAGACGGGAAGATGCCCGGTGCTACGGTGGCCCCACCCCGCCCCCTTGCGTACGCTGTAGGGCAAATATGGGGCCTTAGCGGGCATCTTTGCGATGCGGTAGCGATTCCCGAATAACGGTGCAGGCGTCTAACAAGTCCATCTCGCACAGGCTACCGGGCACGGTGAAGGTATCGGGTGCGACGTGGTGCAAGTCCAGAACGGCACGCCACGGCTTGCGGCTTTGGCGGTAAAACAGAATCGGCTTGCGGCCCGTCTGCTCGGCCTGCCGCTGGGCCTGATTCCACCAAGCGCCAAGGCTCAGCGTCTCGCGGCGTTTGCACTCGATAGCCCAGCCCTCGACGCTCAGACTATCGCAGCCGCCTTCCCATCTGGCGGCATGATTCCGAACCACGACAAAGCCTAGCTGCTCACTCAGCAGCCGGAATAACTCGCGCTCGGCGGCGGCCCCCTTGTTTCGCTGGGATGCGCTCATACCGACACCCGCCCTATCTCGGCCCCGTCCTCGGTTTCCGCCACCAGTTCGCCAGTCTCGCAATCGAACCATATCAGCAGGGTTTCGCCCCCGCAGGTGGTAAGGGCTGCTTGCTCCAAGTGCGGCAATGCCCGGAAGAACGGCACAGCCTGGCGAAGTGCGGCCCTCGGATTCCATACCGCCAAAGGTGAATTAGTCTGCATAAATCCCCCCATCGCCCGGCATCGCATCATCTGCATCACCCCTAAAGGGTGGTGATGCAAGTGATGCAGAGTTTGCCCCCGCGTCGTTTGCGTCATTTGATGCGGATGATGCAAGTGATGCGAAAACCCCATCTATGGTGACAAGGCCCTTGTCCTCGAGGCCGCGCGCTAGTCGGGAGAAGTTCCGCGTATCAACTCCGGCTTCCTCCTTCACGGCTGCCCGCCATGTGGACAATTCCACTCTGGCGGCCTTGGTATCCCTGCCGCTTTCGGCTAGGTTGCGCTCGTGTTCGGCCTGCAATCGCTTGAGAATCGCCAGCGCGAGGCGTTGCTTGTCACCGAGGCCCTTTATCTCTGGCTTGGTGTTCGGTATCTCGCAAGGGTGCAGCACAGCGGATTCTGTAGGCTTGCCGTCTGCATCGTTCCATGCTGGCGGAAGCTCGACGGTGCGGAACTGGAAGCCTAGCGGGCGCGCTGGCTCGGCTCCGCGCTGCTTGGGGTTTGCTATTAACCAGGCCCTTAAATATCCAACATAGCGTAACGAGCGGCAGGGTGATGGAAATAGCGAGAGACCTTCTCCGGCAGGAGACAGAGACCATTCATGAAGGCCATGGCCTTTGCCAAGAGGGTGGTTTTGTCTGTGCTCATAGGCCCGTTGCGTAGGGCCGTTTTGAAATCCCGGTTGAGGTATTCATCCGGGTTGGACTCTGGCGCATAAGGCGGCAGAAACACGAGCTCAATGCGGTCCTTCTTATCGGCCAGCCAGGCCGTTACCACCTTGGCGTGATGCACCCGTAAGTTGTCGACGATCAGGAAGATCTTCTGTTCGGCATGGCGGATCAGCTTTTCCAGGAAGGCGATGAAACGCTCGGTGTTGATGCTGCCCTCCACCATCTCAAAGGCAAGTTCTCCGCGCGGTGAGATCGCCGATATCATGGACAGACTGGTCCATCGTGCTGGATGTTCGAGGAGCGGCGTCTGGCCTTGGGGCGCATATCCACGCACCCAATGGGCGTCCTCTTTGACGGCCGTTTCGTCGCCCCAGTACAGCACTGCACCCTCGCGCAGGGCGCGCGCTCGGACTTGGGGATAATCCACTTCCAGCCATTGGCGCACTGCTTCTGGGTTCTGCTCCATCGCTCGCTTGACCGGACGCTGGGGCGTAAAACCCCAGCGCTTGAGGTACTTGCCTACCAGGCGCACCTGCAGATCTATCCCAAAGCGATCCCGGATCAATTGCCGGATGGCCGGCCGGGTCCAGAGGGCAAAAGGCATTTGCAACTGCCGCGGATCCCGTTGCACGATCTGATCCCGAACCCAGGCTTCCGCAGCCAACGTCAATCTGCGACAGGCCCCTACAGGACGCCCTCGCGGCCGTTCATCAAGGCTTTTGCCCCCCTCTCGTTTGGCTTGCGCCAACCACCCGCGAATGGTCGAGGGATGGGCGCCAGAGACCTTGGCCAGGTCTTCCACCCGCATACCAGACTGCTGGCGTAGCCGCAGCACCATCTGCCGAAGCAGATTCCGCCCCTCTACCGTCAACTTGCGCACATCTATCCGTTCCATACTCGCTATTCTACCATAGATAAGTCGGATATTTATGGGCCTGGTTAATAATACCACGATGCCGCCCTCTCGAGCGTCCAGCGTCATCATGGTGTCAATCGCGCCCTTCAATGCTGAGTGCCCGCGCGGCTCTCCCGGTGTGGCCTTGCTGGGGTGGTGAATGACAAGGCAGGTGCAGCGGTAACGGCTCCGCAGGGTATCCAGCGCAGAGACAAAGGCGTTCATATCCGTAGCCCCGTTTTCATCGCCTGCAAGCCCGCGCTGCAAGGTATCCACAACCAGCAGGCCCGGCGGCTCCGGCATGGCGTCAATCTCAGCCTGCATGATTGCCAGCGCGTCCGGCTCGTTCAGCGCCACGGCCCCGCTGCTCAGATGCAACGGTGCCTTGCTCAGGTCGTCGTAAACGATGCCCCACGCGCAGGCCCGGCGAACCATCGCGGCCCGGCCTTCACCCGCCAGAAACAAAACGGGTGCCTGCTTGGTGGGTATCCCGTGCCACGGCTTACCAAGCGCCACGCAACAGGCAATGTCGAGAGCGGCAAACGATTTGCCGCGCCCCGGCTCTGCTATCAGCGCAGCCACGGTGTCACGCTCGAGCCAACCCCTAACCAGCCAGTCCACGGGCTGGGGACGCGCCAGCAGTTCACCAATGGGGGTAAACAGCGGCGGGCGGGCAGGTTGCGGCTCTGGCAGGCTGTCAGCACCAGCTACAGGCCCGGCGTCGTCGCTGCCGGGTTCATAGTCGCCCGCGTAGGCTTCCATAGGCGGGAAGGGCGGCATATTGTCAAACATGCTTCACCCCCTGTCGCTTGGCGTTGCGAATGTCTAGCCAATCGGTGCAGCCGGGCGGGACAGCGGCAGGCGGCGGCAGGACGCGGGCGCGGGCTTTCTCTGCCGCCTCTTTTCCCTTTTGGCGGCCCACTTCGTCGAAGTCCGGGCATACCACGATGTCCAGCGCGGGCCAGCGTTTACGGGCTTCTGCGCCTACGCTGGCAAGGTTTCCCGCGTCGAGGCCAGCAATGCAGCACACTTCCGGCCTCATGGCTTGCAGAGCGCAGGCGGTGCCCCAGCCCTCGGCTATCCAGAGCGGGCGGGTGCCGTCCGGCCTCGTAGCGGCGGGGATATATGCGCCAGCTTTTGCCATGCCGCCAATGAATCGCTTTGTACCGTCCGGGCGGATGTACTGCACCCCGCGCAGGTATCCCGAAAAATCGAGAACAGGCAGGACCAGGGCGTCCCCACGCTGACGGGCGATGCCGGGCGCTAGGCCCTTGCGTTGCAGGTACTCATGCGCGAGGTTCGCAGGCTTGGCGTGCTCCCATGCCCATTTTCCCCGCTTGGCTGCTTCCCGGTGCCGTGCCCGTTCCTCGGCCTCACGTTCGGCCTGTTCGCGCTCGATGCGGCGGCGCAGGGTTTCCCGTTCGGCTGGGGTGAGGCGTTCCGGGCGCTTGCTGCACCAGTTCACGCGGCAACCTGTGCGCCAGTCACCAGCAACACCAGCAGGCGGCTCGTCGGGGTGCAAACGATACCAGCCCGTCCGCTGTCCCGCCTTGTCAGTGGCGAGGCGCACCCGGTGCAAGCGGCCGTCTGGGGTTATCCGCTCGCCCTTGGCAAGCTCGATGCCGCCAGCACTCAGGGCGGCCATGAATTGCTCGATGATGTCAGTCATAGCGCACCCCCAGCGAGCGGCGCAGCTTGCGGAAGTTCCACCAAAGGCGGGCGAGGTTTCGGCGTATCTCCTTGTATGTGCTATTATTCTCCACGGCTGCCCCTCCCTTTCTTGGCGGTAGTCTTGCGTATCGCACCTTGGGCCGCTGCCGGGCGGCCCTTGTCATGTAAAGCCCTTGCGACTGCCTGCCTGTCAGCGTGCGTCAGTGCATATACTCCGCGCTCGACTTTTTGGCCGTCCCTGTCGATACAACCGACTCGAAAACAGGGAAGCTCTAACCCGCGCTCTCTTAGCTTGTTGACGACTTCTGGCCCATTGCTTGCCCCTGATACCGCGTCCAATTCTTCCCGCGTCAGGTGTCGATGCAGGACGGTTTGTAAGAAGCGGAACTCGCGCGGATTCCTTGGCCCGTCGAACTTTCCGGGCTGGCGCTGCTTACGGCGCGGGAATTGCGACAGATTGGTAATATCGGCCAGCATGTCCGGCTGGGGCGGTTGCTTGCGGCGGTTCATGCGGCCCCCCTTACGGATTTCAGTCCGCCAGACTGAACAAAGGCCAAGAATCGCGGCTCGTCAATCAATATGCGACGGCCCATCTGGGCGATGGCCCCGGCCTGCTCCAGTTCGGCGCGCTTCCAAAAAATTGCAGAACGTATGCCGCCAATGCTAAAGGCGGGGTGCTTCTCAACAAATTGCTTGACGGTGAGATATTCGGGAATGTCTGTTACGTTTTGCATGGTGCTGTCTCCACAGATTGCCGCGTTATTGCGGCGATGTGGAAAGCGTAAAAACCAGCAACTATTAAACGGAAAAGCCCCAATTAAGGGGCTAAACAATTTAGGGGGTAAAAATGGCTATTATTGTTTAGGGTTTCTAAATAGGCGCACCAGATAGTCTCCGGTGTCTCTCTCCTTGGCACGCTCCGGCTTGGGTGCTGGCGCTGTTCGCTGTGCCTGTTTGACTACGCTATTCACTGCCTGGGGGGTTACTTTGTGCCCTATGCAAAGCGTCGCCAGTCTTGCGGCGAGAGAGTACCCGCCCCCTTCCCAGAATCCCGGCTCTTGGGGAAACAGCGCCACCAGAGCCTTGATAACTGCCGCTTGCCGTGTCGCCTTCCCGCGCTTCCCCTGTAGGCTGGCGCTGAGAGCGTCTATCTCGTGGTGCGCGTAAAGGTGGCCGCCTTCCCACTTGTGAGCATACACGCGCCCAAACTTCGCGCGCTCTGCCCATGGTGCGAGAGATTCCACCATATGGCTCAATGGCACGTTATCGGCCTGCTTCAAGAGTTCGGCGGCTTCTCTGAGCAATGCGGCGGCTCTGTCGCAATCCTTGGCCCTGCTTTCGGCAATCTCTAAGGCGTCATCGCTCTCCCGCATTAGGTAGGCAAGGGCGCTCAGGAATACATGCGCGGGCTTGGTGGTGAGCGGTAGCGCAGCGTCCACGGCAGGGACACCCACGGCCTTGATTGGCGGCATCGTCTCCGTGATATTGTCGGGGACTGGTTCCGGGCGTCCTGCCGCTTCCCATGCGGCAAGGTGCCACTGAGCAAGGCCGCCCTCGATGCGGGCACGGGCAAATTGCCTATCTGAGATTTCCCCCGCAGCATGGGCACGCTCGAAAGCCTCGGAAAACTGGCGGCGCTCGGCCTCTGTCATCTTTACCAAGTCGCCCGCGCTCATGCCTGCACCATCTGAGCGGCGACTTTTTCCGCCAGTGAAGCGGTATGCTGAGGCGACAAGTGCGCGTAACGCTGCACCATCGCAAGCGTCTTATGCCCCAGCAGCGCGGCGAGTTCGGGAAGGGTTGCCCCACTCATGGCGGCATAGCTGGCGAAAGTGTGCCGCAAGTCATGCCAGTGGAAGTCCTCGATGCCCGCACGCTTTAGGGCCTGCTCCCACGGCTGCCGCAAGTCCACGGGCTGGCGCGGGTTCACGCGGGAAGGAAAGAGCAAGTCGCTGTCTATCCTTCTAACCTTCGAGCGTTCCTTGAGCAACGCCAAGACAGGCGCGGTAAGGTGGAGAGCGCGGCGGCTGCCGTTTTTGGTTTCCTCAAGCTGTAGGGTGGCACGCTGCAAGTCTATCTGCTTCCACGTCGCGCCCATTGATTCGCCCTGACGTGCGCCAGTGGTGAGCGCCAGCAGGACGGCTAGGTATAAATCGGGGTTGCTCGACTCCTTGCACGCGGTAAGCAATCGCTCGCGCTCGTCGTCGGAAAGAAAACGCACGCGGCCCCTTGGCTCGCTTTTCTTGCCCACCTTCACCATTGGCGAGGCGTCCAGCCATTCCCAATTTTTGACAGCCTCAGTCAGGACGCTGGCGAGGGCTTGCCGGTAATGGTTCAGAGTTGACGCGCTCCGCAGCTTCCCGGTGCGCTGGCTGGGTTCATCGGCAAGACGTGCTAGGCGTTCCTTGATGATGGCCGGGGTAACGTCCGCAAGGGGCAGGGTGCCCAACTCTGCCCGCCAGTAGTCGAGGTGCTGCTTTCGGGCTTCCTTGGCCCGCATGGTGCCCAGCTTCTCGCGCTCGTATCGCTCGATAGCTTCCGCCAGAGTGTGTTTCTTGGCTTCGGACGTTTTGAAGTACCTACCGTCCCGGATGCCTGATTCTGTGGCTTGTGCCCATTGCCGGGCCTTGGCAAGGCTGGCAAAGGTGGCGCTCTGTACAGGATGCCCGCGCAGGCGAATCTTGACGCGGTACGATACTGAACCATCGGATGCTATGCGCTTCTCTATGGCGGCCATGTCAGCAGCCCACCATGAGCGGTATAATTTGCGTATCCATTGCAGACTCCTTTGCCGTCTGTTGTGGTAGGGCCGGGAGGGTGTTCGCGCACCCCTCGGCCCGTCTGTTTTTAGTATAGCGACACGGCAAAAAATGGCAACAATGGCTTTATAAGGTAAAGCGCCAGCAACGCAACGCAATGAATTATAGGCAATCTGTCTGCCTGTTCGCTGCTCATGGGGCACTGGTGGGGCAGTGAGGGCAGTTATCCACAGGCTGGGCAGGCGTCGAGGGTGCCACCAGAGGGAGGAAAAGGGCGCGCGATTTTGCCCCACGCTTGCGGCTGAGTGTCCCGCCAGTGTCCCACAGGCAAAAGAAAAGGCCCTGGCAGTTACGCTAGAGCCTTGTTTCATATGGTGGGAGCGATGGGATTCGAACCCATGACCCACGGCTTAAAAGGCCGCTGCTCTACCGACTGAGCTACACCCCCAAGGCGCTGAATTATGCGTTGTCTGCGCCCAAAGGGTCAACCTGCAAGGGGGTTGGGCTTGCGCCGGTATGGGCCAGGGGACTATCTTTGTCCTGGAGAATCCACAATTCTGGAGTCTACACCATGCTGAAAACCGCTCTTCCACTACCGGCCTGGCAGGATCCGGACGCCGATACACCGGGGCGAATCGTCCTGGCGGGCGGCTGCTTCTGGTGTGTGGAAGGGCTGTATCGCGAGCTCGATGGGGTAGAGTCGGTCGTGTCAGGTTACACGGGAGGGCGCGCAGAAGAGGCGGACTACCGCACCGTATGTAGTGGCAGTACGAATCATGTCGAAGCCGTCGATCTCCACTACAACGCTGCCCAGCTAAATTTTGGTCAGATTCTCCAGATATTTTTCGGCGTTGCCCATGATCCCACCCAACGGGATCGCCAGGGTAACGATGTAGGTCGACAGTACCGCTCAGCCATATTCTTCCTCAACGACGCGCAGGCGGATATGATCCGCGCCTATATTGCGCAAATCGAGGCGGCTGGCTACTTCTCGCAACCCATCGTGACGGAAATCCTGCCTCTCGAGACCTTCTATCCGGCTGAAGCCTACCACCAGGATTACGCTCGACGTAACCCAGATCAACCCTATATCTGCGCTGTGGCGCAACCGAAGATGCACGCCCTGGCGGCGCTGTTCCCACAATATCGGAGGAAAGCATGAACACGTCATCCGCTGGATATGATCTCACCCCCATTACCGCCGAGGAGCGCGCTCGACGCGGACAGCACCTGCCGCCAGAGGTCCGCCACGTGTTGTTTGAGCATGGCACTGAGGCGCCCTTTTGTGGTGGATTGCTGGAAGAAAAACGTCAGGGCCTATTTGCTTGTGCCCTATGTCATCTGCCGCTCTTTCGCTCGGAGAAAAAATTTGACTCCGGCACCGGTTGGCCAAGCTTCACTACGCCGTTTGCGCCTGACCACATCCGCGAGCTTCGCGACACGAGCCACGGCATGACTCGTACCGAAATTCGTTGTGCCCGCTGCGATAGCCATCTGGGCCATGTGTTTCCCGATGGACCAGCACCGACGGGCCTACGTTATTGTCTCAATTCTGCGGCCCTGGAATTTCAGGAAGAGACACCTCTTCAATCCCATCATACAGACGAAAAAATCTCTCGCGCCTAGATTTGTCATTCTTGGCCTGGTAGAGCGCCTGGTCGGCGTGGCGCAGCAGGATTTCAGCAGGCGCCTCATCCAGAGGATAGAGGGTAATACCGAGGCTCGCGCCGATTTGCACGGACTGACCCGTTACGAGAGTGATGGGCGAGCGAATCGCATCACGCACTCGGTGCAGGACTCGTTCCAAGTCATCCATGGAATGCAACTCACTGAGCAATAGGGCAAATTCATCGCCACCAAAACGGGCTACCAAGTCCCCTTCGCGGGTTGCGGCGCGCAGGCGCTGCGCAATCGTCTGCAAAACCCAATCGCCCGCGGCATGACCGTAACGGTCATTCACCGGCTTGAAATCATCCAGATCCATCATACCGACCGCGATCAGGCACTCTCGATCCGACTCCATCGCTTGCGGCAGTCTCGTCAAATAGGCTGCGCGATTGGGGAGCTCGGTAAGCAGATCATGCTCGGCCCGCCAGCTTTGCTCCTCTCGTTCTGCTTCAATTTGATTTTTCAGTGTCAACTCGTCCAGACCAAAGCCGAGCATTTTCGCCATACGGGCCAACGCTGAGAGCAACGTATGTTCAAAATAATCCAGCCTGGCACTCGCCACCACGAGCAGCCCCCAGAGTGCGGAGCGATGAAAAATGGGCATAATGGCTATGCTTTCCCAGCCAAACTCCGCAAAGAGTGGCTCGAGATGTTGGTACGTTGGATCATCACGATACCGATTGTGGTATTGCGAGCGTCGCTTGTTCCAAGCCGTCGCAAGCAAGCTGGGCGGGTTTCGTTGATCCACAGGAATCCGCGCCTGACTCAATCGATCACTGTTGACCCCGGCAGCACTGATGGGGACAAAATGTCCGCTGGCATCGGGCTGCACCACGAAGGCCGTGCGGAACAGACCGTTTTCTACCAATCGGTGACAGGTACGGCGCAATATAGCCTGGGGGGAGCGGGAACGCATCAGGATGTCGCCCTCACTCAAAAAAATCTGATAGAGCCGATTGCTCCGTTCCAGACGCTCGCGCTGGTCCTGCTTTTCCAGGGCGATACCAAGCATCCGCGCCAGTTGCATCAGACGACGACGGCGATAGGGCGAGGAAAAGTAGCGCGGAATGCAACTATAGGTGCCAAACAGGGCCTGCTGCGCTCCTGCGATCTGGATGGGGCAAGCCATTGAGCTCCGCCAACCACCCGTGCTCTGCAAGGTTTCTTGCCAAGGCCGGAATAGCGGGTCGCTCTGCAGATCCGCAATTGCTACCGGTTGGCCGCTACGCCAGGCTCGCCCCATGGGCCCCTGCGCCATCGGACCGGCGTCGATGCGAATATCCACCTGCTCCAGATAGCTCGCCATTCGCTCCCCTGCTATCGCGATCGGCTGCAACTTGCCGTCCATCGGCTTTCCGATCCAGGCGCCATCGATCCCAGGAATCAGCACGATTTTTTTGAGCATGCGCTGCAAGAGCTGCTGCTCATCTGGCTCACTGAGCAGCAAAAGATCGATTCTTTCGATAATTTGCTCTTCTTCTGCCTCCAGCCGGCGCATGGTACGCAGTTGCAACACCAAGTCGTTGGCGAGCCGCCGAATGATCCGCTGCTCCCATTCCGGCATCACCTGTATCAGCGGCATCAGGGTGCGCCGTAGATGCGCAGAGAAAAGACCACTGGCCAATACCAACCAATCCGCAGGGAGGTCCAGACGCTGATGCACCTTGCCCAAGTCACAGCTGTGACTGTCGCGTACGTGTGGATCCTCTTCGGTCAGGAGGCGGGCGAAGTGCAGGTGCTGCGCCTGCTGCAGGTGATGCAACGCGGCCGCATCCAAACCTGCCACATAATCCGCGATTTCTGGCTCCTGACAGAGTTCGACAAAGGCATCTCTGGCAGCGTCTTCTACGGCGGCCAGAACGGTCTGCCGCTGCTGTTCCAATTCTGCTGGGAATACCGTCTTACGCTGGGTTGTCATCGCGCCCGCCCTGGCTCATGAGCCCCAAGTCTACGGCGTTTTCTTGCCTTTGGCACCCAAGTGCCCGACGAAAAAGAGGACTGCGGCCATTACCAGTTCCTGAATTGCCGGAATCAGCCAGCCACGAGGCCAAGCGTGAAAGAAAATCATCCCCAGCGTCACCAGGCCAAGGACCAGGAGGAGCATGGCCAATTGGCGCAGGCCGACAAAGACATTGTGGGCATTGATGGCGCCAATACCCCGACGGACGCCGACTCGCCGCAGAAAACCATCCAGCGTCTGGGGCGCAACAAGATACAGGAAGGTCATCGCCAGGAAGGCAAGAACCACTAGGGCAATCAGGATTTCGAAAGCCGCCAGAAGCGTTACCATGGCCATACACTATCCTCCAGGCTGTCGGTCAGGATTCGTCGCCGGCGCCTTCTTCCTTGAAGTTTGCCGGATCGAGATGGTAGCGACGCAGCAGACGATAAAACTCTGTGCGATTGCGCTGCGCCAGTTGTGCGGCCTGACTGACATTGCCGCGCGTCATGCGCATGAGCTGAATGAGGTAATTCATCTCGAAACGTCCCTTGGCATCGGCCAGGGGAACCACCTCGCCATCGCGATCGCGCAAGGCATGGCGAATCAGCGGCGCGCCGATGCGTGGCGTCGTGGAGAGCACCACCGCCTGTTCGATGACATTGGCCAACTGGCGGACATTTCCGGGCCAGGCCGCAGTAACCAGCAATTCCATCGCCTCGGGGGCAATCCCCCGCACATCCTTGCGATTGCGTTGCGCCGCCTCCCGCAGAAAATGCTCCGCCAATAGCGGAATATCCTCAGGGCGCTCGGCCAGCGACGGAAGCTCGAGAGTAACGACACAAAGCCGATAATAGAGATCGTCACGGAAACGGCGCTCAGCCATTTCAGCTTCCAGATCGCGGTGACTCGCAGAAAGTACCCGCACATCGACGGGGATGGTCTCCGTCGCTCCAACTGGACGAATCTGTCGCTCTTGCAGGGCGCGCAGCAGCTTGACCTGCAAGGCAAGCGGCATATCCCCAATCTCGTCAAGAAACAGCGTACCGCCGTCTGCGGCCTGAAACAGGCCGACATGATTGCCAGACGCCCCCGTAAAAGAGCCCTTCTTATGGCCAAAAAGTTCGGATTCCAGCAGTTGTTCAGGGAATGCACCACAGTTCACCGCGACAAAGGGCCGCTCGCGCCGGTTACTGGCTTGATGAATGGCCTGGGCGAGCAGTTCCTTGCCCGTGCCACTGGCACCATGGATGAAAACGCTGGCATCAGCGGCGGCTACCAAACGCGCCTGATCCAGCAAGGCCTGCATCTTGGCACTCCGCGTGAGAATTCGTTCCCAACCTCCATCGTTCCGACCCTTTTTTCCAGTGGGCGTGGCTGCGGTCAGCTGAAATGCGCGCTCGACCTCTGCCATGAGTTCCTTGCCATCAAATGGTTTGGTCAGGAAGGCAAAGACCCCCTGATTGGCGGCCAGCAAGGCGTCAGGGATGGACCCATGCGCCGTCAGAATAATGACCGGCAGCGTCGGATAGTCTCGGCGAATGGCATCGAGCAAAGCCATGCCGTCCATTTCGTCCATCTTCAGATCGGTGATGACCAAGGCCGGATGTTCAATGGCCAGAAGCGAAAGTGCCTCGCGGCCATTGGCGGCGGTACTGATCTGGTAGCCAGCACTCTTCATCCGCAACGACAACAGCCGCAACAGATCGGCGTCATCATCCACCAGTAAAATCTTCAGTGCCTTGGCCAAGCTATCGCCCCCCCACCGTGCGGGAATTTTTCTCGATCTGGATCAGCTCGTTGAGCTTTTTGCGCAGCTCCGACTCGCGTTGCTGCGACTGGGTCAGACGGTTCTGCAGGTCGGTCATCTTGTTCTGTAGATTTTGGTAACTGGGATCACCGGCGCGCAAGGCGGTCAACTCCTTTTGCAAGCTGGCAACGCGACCCTGGGCAGAAATACAGCTTGCCGTCTCGGTAACCGAACTCTGCGCCAAGTCTGCGCGCTGCTGCAGTTGCTGGTAAGCCGCACGCGAGATGATGATTTGGTCCGCCTGCAGGACGACGCTATGGGGCACGGGTTTACTGGGCGGGACTTCAGCGCAGCCGCTCAGCCCCAGGCTCAAGAGGGTCATGGCGGCTAATGGGTAGGCGAACCTGAAAATGTGCCCCTGGCCCTTCTGTATCGAGAATTTCAAGACTTCCCCCATAACTCAAAACGTACTCACGGGTAATTGCGAGCCCCAAACCGCTGCCCTCGATCTTACCGGACTCACTGGCGCTACCACGGTATAGAATATCAAAGATCTTATCGCGTTCCTCACGCGCCACCCCAGGCCCGCCATCGATGACGTCTATGACAGCCTCTTCCGCATCTTGGCGCAGGGCAACCCGTATCGTAGCGCCCTGGGGCGAAAACTTCACGGCGTTAGACAAGAGATTATCCAAAATGGTGCGAATCCGATCACGATGCGCTGACGTCCATAATTCGCTGACCTGACTCTCCAGCCGTATCCCCTTGCTGCGCAAGACTGGTTTATAGCTCAGCAGTAGCTCTTCCAGGACTTCATGCAGAGGAATGGGGTGTTGCATGCCCGCACTGATTGGACCCTCGGCCATGCTGAAGCGCAATAGATCCTCGATCAGGCGTTGCAAACGCAGGCTGTTGTCGCGAACGATATCAACGATTTCTCTCTGTTCGGCGATCAACCCTTGGCCCAGTTCCTCTTGCAGCAGCTCGGATCCTTCGCGAATTGCGGTGAGCGGGGTTTTCAGTTCATGGGAAAGCTGGCGCAAGAAGTGGACCTTGGTCGCCTCGAGTTCTTGCAGGTGCTTGCGCAACCACTCCAGCCGGTCTCCCAGGGCGGCAATGTCCTTGGGACCGCTGACCTCGATATTGCTGCTGAGATCACCATCGCCCAGGCCGGAGATGGCCCGATCCAGACGTTTAATGGGCCGGGTAATGAGGATGATGAAGAAAATGGCCACCACGATGGTCAATGGCAAGGCGAGGAGCACCTCATACAGGGTGAGCCGCTTGATTTGCAGGGCCCGATCGCCGAGATGTTTCACTTGGGCGCTGATGCCATCATTGACATCTTCCTGGAGCTGCTGCATCTCGTGACTGGCAGTACTGAAATCCTGGTCGAGGGTGCCTCGCCCACCTTCCAGTGCCGCCAGCGGCAAGGCCCGACGTGCCTTGGCCAGATTCTCGTTGAGGTGCCGCAAACGCCGCTGATCGACCTTGCTCGGTCCCGCCGCCGCAAAGCGTTTGCTCACCTGCTGATATTCGTCAAAACTCTGCTGAAACAAAACCAGCAAGGCGGAGTCTTGCAAGACGGTGTATTGCAGGCCATAGCGCTCCATTGAGCGCACCGCATTGGCCATACGATTGGCGCTGTCGCTGAGTGCCACCGCCCGCAAAATGCTACTCTGGCCCTCCTCGGCAAACCGGGCGATGGTCAGCGTGATACTCACGATCACCAACACCAGCGGTACGATGGCCAGGCCAAAGCCAAAAACCGTCAACCAGGAGAGGGAATTCGGGCGCTTCATGCCGCCGAGCTACAATGGCGAATCTGTCCTGCAACGAAGAGATAGCGGACCCGCCCACGCAGGGACCAGCCGGCGTAGGGATGATTGCGCCCACAACTGAAGCCTTGTGCCAGAGGGACGACTTCTGCATTCGGATCGAAGAGACAGAGATCGGCGGGGGCACCGGGCTGCAAGGTCGGCGCTGGCAAACCAATGACCGCGGCAGGACCGGTGGTGAACAGGCGGATGAGGGTGAGCAGGTCCAGACACCCCTCCTCCACCAGGCGCAAAGCCAGGGGCAGCGCCCATTCTGCCGCTGCTAAGCCAAAGGGAGCCTGCGCAAAGGTCTGCCCCTCCTCTTCCCGTCCCCAGGGCAAATGTTGGCTGGTCAGGCACTGGATAGCGCCATCCGCCAGGGCCTGTCGCAGAGCCACACGGTTTTCCTGACTGCGCAATGGCGGCAATGTCTTGATATGGGTATTGAAATAGCCCACATCCGCGTCGCTCAATAGCAGGTGGTGCAAACTAACACCGCAACTGATGGCCTGTCCGGTCCGTCGTGCGGCGGCGACCTGATGGATGGCGGCAGCGCTGCTTAACGCCGGAAAATGTACGGCGGCCCCTGCCAGGGCGGCAATCCGTCGATCCCGTTCCACGCCAATTTCTTCGGCGGCCTGCGGCCGGCCCGCGAGCCCAAGACGCAGACTCCAGGGCCCCTCATCCAGAACCCCGGCCGCCGCGAGTGCTCCGTCTTCGGGCCAGAGAAATACCGTGCGCCCGAGGTCCGCGGCATAGCTCAAGGCGAGGCGCAAACGCTGACTATCGACAATCGGCTCCTGGCCTTGGCTGAAGACCTGCGCACCAGCTCGGGCCAAGGCATCCATCTCGCTCAATGCCGTTCCTTTCAAGCCCAGGGTCAGGGCCGCTGCGGCATGCACGCGCAACAGCCCTGCTGCTGTGGCAGCCGCCTGCTGTTCGTGGAGGATTCCTGGCTGGTCCGCCACAGGATCCGTGGCCGGGTCGAGGAGCACACTCCCAAAACCCCCGGCGGCGGCGGCACGCAGTTCACTGAAGAGGTCGCCATTTCGCCCCGATCCCGGGGTATGGGCCTGGAATTGGGTCTCGATGAAGGCCGGGCAGGCCACCAGCCCGCTGCCATCGATGACCTCTTCCGCCGCAAAGTCGCCGGGAATTTCCCCACAAGCACGAATTTTCCCTTCCTCCAGTGCCAAATCACCGACGGTATCCCTACCGCTGACGGGGTCAATCAAGCGAAGATGGCGGATCACGCGCCGAAGCATCACGAGGATCCTCCCGCCAGTCGTGCCAATACCGCCATGCGCAGGGCCAGGCCATGCGTCACTTGGTCGAGGATAATCGCTTGGGGACCGTCCGCTACCTCGGCACTGAGTTCGACACCGCGATTCATGGGGCCGGGATGCAACACCACGGCATCCGCTGCGGCGAGGCGCAAGCGATCCGCGGTCAGACCAAAACGACGATGATACTCCTCCAAACTAGGGACGCGCTGGGCATCCATGCGTTCTCGCTGCATGCGCAGGGCATAGACCACATTAGCCCCTGCCAGCGCCGGTTCCAGCTCGTGCCAGACGTGAACCCCCAGACTGGACAGTTCGGGGGGTACCAAGGTACGCGGGCCAACCGCGCGAATCTGCGGACAGCCGAGAATGGACAGGGCGTGAATCAGCGCGCGGGCGACCCGGGAATGCAGGATGTCGCCCAGGATGACCACCACCCGCTCGTGGATGGGCCCTGCCAAACGACGGATAGTGAAGACATCGAGCAAGGCCTGGGTAGGGTGCGCATGTTGCCCGTCTCCCGCATTCACGACCCAGGCACGCTCGCCCAAGTGGCGCGCGAGCAGGTGCGCCGCGCCGGCCTCGGGATGGCGGAGGATAAAGCCATCCACCTGCATGGCAAGGAGATTATCGACCGTATCGAGCAGAGACTCGCCCTTGCTGGCGCTGCTGCTCGCCACGGCAATATTCAGGACATCGGCCGAGAGACGCTTGGCCGCCAACTCAAAGGTGCTACGGGTACGCGTGCTATTTTCGTAAAATAGGTTGACCAGGGTGCGCCCACGCAGAATGGGGACCTTCTTGACCGCGCGCTCGCCAATGCCCAAAAACGACTCGGCACTATCAAGGATTTCGAGAATTTCCCCTTCCCGCAAGCCCTCGATCCCCAGCAGGTTCCGTAGATGGCCTTGGGCATCGCGCTGCGGATCCCTCTCTCCCATACGCCAAGGCATCATGGCGAGGGCGCCCCTTCCCCGGGGAGAAATTCTAGAGACAGGGGATTTGGACCGCGCAATTTGATGTAGTCATGGGGATTGCTGCGCAGTTTGAGGGCGACCACATCGGCACAAATGGGGAGCTCGCGCAGGCCACGATCAACAAGCACCGCCAGGGTGATCTTGTCCGGACGGCCATAGTCGAAGATCTCGTTCAGGGCGGCACGAATGGTTCGTCCGGTGTACAGGACATCATCGACCAGGATCAGGTGACGACCATCGATGCGGAAAGGAATATGGGAAGCCTTGACCTGAGGATGTAGGCCAACTCGACTGAAATCGTCGCGATAAAAAGAAATGTCCAGTTCGCCGAGAGGGGTGCGGATGCCGAGACGCCGGTGCAGCTCGCGGGCAATCCACACACCACCCGTAAAAATTCCCACCATGACGCAGTCTTGTGGATCAATGCGCGCCCGCAAATCGGATTCCAGAGAATCGATCAGGGTACTCAGATCCCAGGACGACGCCATGCTTCTTCCTCGTAGAAACTCTCCAAAATGGCGCAGGCCGCCAGCTGATCCCGCAGTCGATCCCGTTCCTTGCGGGAGAGTTCCCGTTCCCGCATCTGCGTTTCCGCCGCATGGCTGCTGAGGCGCTCATCGATCCAGTGCAGGGGTAGGGCATAACGCTGTTCCAGCTCCGTGGCAAAACGCCGCACCGCGCGCGCCGTGCTACCCTCCCTGCCATCCGCCTGCAAAGGGATCCCCAGGACGACAGCCGCTGGTTGCCAATCGGTAATCAGACGTTCCAAGGCGTGCCAATCCGGACCCTGATCACCGTTGACCAGCGTCGCTAGGGGTTGTGCCCCAAGACCTGCTTCACCGAGGAAGGCAACACCGATGCGTTTGCTGCCATAGTCGATGCCCAACCATGGGCCGTTAGACTCAGGCATGCCCCGCCGCCCCGCTCAGCAGACGGATATCAATACCCAGAACTCGCGCCGCCTCCTGCCAGCGCTCGCCAGCGGGTAGTTGGAACACGACACGCGGATCAAAAGGCCCATGCAGCCAGGAGTTCTCACTGATTTCCTGTTCCAACTGGCCCTCGCCCCAACCCGCATATCCCAGGGTCAACAGATATTGCTCCGGGCCACGGTGCTCGGCAATGGCCGACAGGATGTCTGGGGAACTGGTCAGGGCGAGGGTATCACTCACGGCCAGGGTTGATTCCCAATCGTCCAGGGGTTGGTGCAGGATAAATCCGTGCTGTGGGCTCACCGGCCCGCCCCAATAGACCGGGCGATGGATCATCTCTTCCGAGGGCCGGATATCCACCGCCTTGAGGGCTTCTGCCATATTGATGTCGAGGATGCGATTGACCACCACCCCCATCGCCCCACTGGCATTGTGCTCGCAGACGACGATGACACTGCGGTCGAAAATGCCGTCGTGAAGCCCCGGCATGGCAATCAGCAGGTGATTCTTGAGGGATGAAAATTCCATGCCCCTATGATACCCCGCTTTGCCCCCCGAAGGGCAATCTCATCGACCCTGCTCGATACGCACCCAGAGTCGCTCGGTGGCGTCGATACCAAAGAAGCGGCGGATCTCGCGCGCGCCCGTCGGACTGGTGACGTTGATCTCGGTCAGCCTTTCTCCGATCACATCGATGCCCACGAAGAGCAATCCCATCTGCCGCAGGACCGGCCCGATCTCCGCGCAAAGCTCCTGCTCTGCCGCGCTCAACTCAGCCGCTACCGCTTGCGCGCCCGCCACCAGATTGCCACGGAAATCATCGGCTGCGGGTACGCGCAGCATGGCACCGGGGATAGCCTCACCATCCACCAACAAAATCCGCTTATCGCCCTGGCGAATGGCCGGTAGATAGCGTTGCGCCATGACAAAATGCTGGCCACGCGCAGTGATCGTCTCCAGGATGGAGCCGACATTGCGATCTGCGTCATGCAGGTAAAAGATCCCTTCTCCACCGCGGGCGGCAAGGGGTTTGACGACAATTTCTCCGTGCTCGCGCAAAAAGGCGCGTAAGGCCGCGATATCGCGGCTGACCAGATAGGGGGGCAACCAGCGGGAAAACTGCAGGGGAAAGAGCTTCTCATTGGCAAGGCGGATCGCAGCCGGGTCGTTGACTACCCAGGTACCGGCATGCTCCAGGATCTGACAGGCATGGAGAAAATCCATGTCCACTGGCGGATCCTTGCGCATCAGTACGCAGTCGAAATCGCGCAGCGGTCGCTCCACCCGTTCGCCAAGCTGAAAAAATTCGGTGCAGTCATCCTCTACCTGCACCGCCTGTAGTTGCCCCCAGGCCTGTCCATCGCGCAGGGTCAAGCTATCCAGGGTAAAAACCCAGGATTCATGGCCACGCGCCTGTGCCGAGAGGAGCATGGCAAAGGTCGTATCCTTTGCCGGCTTGATGCCGGCAATGGGATCCATCAGCACCGCGATGCGCATGCTCAACGCTCCACCTTGCGCCAGTCCTCGGCCTCCCGCGCCGCGGCCAGCAGGGCGAGACGAGCGACGACGCCGTAGGCATAGTGACGATTGACGGGCGCATCTGGAGGAGACTTGCGACAGGGATTGATCCCCGGCTCGGCAAAGGCCATGGGCTCGAAATAAGCGCCCGGGGCGTTGAGATTTTCATCGACCCCTTTTTCCCGATGGACGCGATAAAAGCCCCCGAGGACCTGCTGCCCCAGCAAATAGACTACCGGTTCGGCAACGAAGTCCTCCGGCGTCTGCTCGAAGGTGTAGACCCCTTCCTGAATGAAGACATCACTCACTGGCAGCCCTTCCTTGCTCTTCGCCATGCGCGTGCGTGCCTTGCGATTGAGCTCCCGCAACTCGGCACCGGAGTAGGCGGTCATCACCCCCATGCCGTAGGTGCCAGCATCGGCCTTGACGATGACGAAGGGGCGCGCATCGATACCGTAATGACGATAGCGCTCGTCAATCTCGGCCAGTACCGCATCAACATTGGTGACCAAACAGTCGAGGCCCTCTGCCTGGAGAAAATTAATGTTGCTACAACGACGAAAGAACGGATCAATGAGCCAGGGGTCGATATCGATGACCTCGGAAAATTCCACCGCAAGGCGCCGATAAT
The DNA here is from genome assembly GCF_023277115.1 of Acidithiobacillus acidisediminis. Taxonomy (NCBI): domain Bacteria; kingdom Pseudomonadati; phylum Pseudomonadota; class Acidithiobacillia; order Acidithiobacillales; family Acidithiobacillaceae; genus Acidithiobacillus; species Acidithiobacillus acidisediminis. Next base: position 745,840 of record NZ_JALQCS010000001.1, on the reverse strand, counting down.
GACTAAAGTGCTGACTCTTACGCCGATGTTGCCAGCCTGCTGCGAGCGGCGGCAGGACCTCCTGTTCCAGCCCGTGCAACAGTTCCGGTGCACCGCCCGAGAGATCGTTATTGAGCAGGATCAGCTCCGGATCGAAGTCGCCAACGCGCAGGCGCGCACCAACCCGTTCCAGGACATCGAGGTGCAGGCGCTCGCCCGAAGGCAGATCGATGTCCTGGGCACTATCGCTGGCCCAGGAAGCGACACGAACTTCCAGACCCGCCGCACGCAGGAGCTCCGCCAGGCGTGCCACATTTTCCAGATAGAACAGGTTGCGGGTATGGTTTTCCGGGATGAGCAGCAAGCGTTCCAAGCTCGGATGATACTGATCCAGGTAGTGCTGGATGGCAGTGATATACAGCGCCGAATGCTCGGGATTGAGATTGTTGAAGCCCGCCGGAAACAGGTTGGTGTCGATAGGTGCCAGCTTGAAGCCGGCATTGCGCAAATCTACCGAACCGTAAAAAGGCGGCGGGGTTTGTTGCCACTGGCAACGGAACCAACGCTCGATGGCGCACTGATTGCGAATGATGTGTTCTTCGAGTTCGTGCAGAGGCTCGACCTGATTCGTAACCAGGCGCGGGGGGGAAGAGAGAATGGCAATCATGCTGAACGCTCCGCCAGCGCTTGGTAGCTACGCAGCGCTGCACCGGTATAGTTCTGGGTGGGGCGAAAAATGCGATTATTGCTCAACTGCTCGCGCCAGTGCGCCAGCCACCCGACGCTGCGCGCCATGGCAAAGATGGGGGTGAAGAGGTCACTGCGAATGCCCATTTCGTGATACAGGACCCCGGAATAGAAGTCGACATTGGCGTGGATACCTTTTGGCCCCAGGCGTTCCGCCGCTGCTGCCTCGAGCGCCTGGGCAATGGCGAACTGCTTGCTCTGCCGCAGATGCCCGGCCTGCGCCAGATCCTGCATCATTTCTTTGAGGATCGCGGCACGCGGATCCGTGGTTTTATAGACCCGGTGGCCAAAACCCCAAATCTTTTCCTTCGCCGCCAGGCGCGCCTCCAAGAAAGACTCGACATTGTCGACGCTACCAATCTCCTCCAGCATCTCCACTACCCGCTGATTGGCACCGCCATGCAGTGGTCCGGCCAGGGTGCCGATTGCCCCGCCAATGACGTGGTAGGGGTTGGTCAGAGTGGAGGTACTGACCAAGACCGAAAAGGTGCTGGCATTGATGGTATGTTCTGCATGCAGGATAAAACAGGCATCGAGAATACGCGCGTGCAATGGATCCGGCTCGCGTCCGTGCAGCATGTAAAGAAAGTTTGCCGCATGGGAAAGATCACTGCGCGGCGGGATGGGGTCATTGCCAAAGCGCATCTGATCCCACATGGCGACAATCGTCGGCACCCGAGCGATGAGGCGCATCGCCATGGCATCGAGGTGTGAGGCGTTATCGCGTTCCGCATCCGACAGCTCCTGCTGCGGATAGAACATCCCCAGGCTCGCGATGGTGCAGTGGAGCATATCCATGGGGTGGCCCGTCACTGGCAAGAACTTCATGATCTCGCGCACGTTGTACTTGACTTGGCGATGCCCGCGCAGGCCCGCGTCGAAGCGCTGCAGATCCTTGGCCCGCGGCAGTTCCCCATCGAGGAGTAGCAGTGCCACTTCCTCATAGTTGCTATGCGCTACGAGTTCGGCGATCGGATAGCCGCGGTAGGAGAGCTGGCCAGCAGCACCATCGATGTTCGAGATGGCCGAGTGGGTAGCGGGAACCCCTTCCAGTCCGGGGACGACGGTGGCATCGGTCATGACATTTCTCCTAGAAGCTGATCTGCATCATAGCGCGCACAAAAAAAGAAAGGGAGACGGGTGTCTCCCTACGCGCAGCCGGAGCGGCGGGGTTCTTCAGGCGGAAAAAGAAGACCCACACCCACAGGTGGTGGTGGCGTTCGGATTCTTGATCACAAACTGGGCGCCTTCCAGACCCTCACTGTAATCGATCTCCGCACCCGCCAGATACTGATAGCTCATCGGGTCGACCAGCAAGCTGACCCCAAACTGCTCGACTTCCGTGTCACCGTCGTTGACGTTCTCATCAAAGGTGAAACCATACTGGAACCCGGAACAACCGCCACCGGTAACGAACACGCGCAACTTGAGGTCGGGGCTACCCTCTTCCTCAATCAAGGACTTGATCTTTTCCGCCGCACTGTCGGTGAGGGTCATCACCGGGGGCAAGGCATTCAGATCGGTCATGGTTTCCGTAGCTGTACTCATCCCTATACTCTCCTCGCGCTACCGCGCGTCGCAATCTTCAATACCCGATTATTTTGCTCGTCTTTTTTGGCACACGTCAAGGATAGCTAGCGATCCTGACCACCTTTCGGCACAAACTGGATGGCAGCCACCCGCGCGGCTACCAGCACCGCCAGTAGCGCCGCAGTGGCGAGAAGGTCCAAGGGGCCGAGGCGATGGGCATACAGGCCGATAAAGAGCTCACGCAGGATGAAGACAATCGCCACCTCGGCCAGAACCCGGAGCCGAATGCGATGAAACTCCAGATAATCGGTAAAGGTACGAAAAAGCTCGATCAGGACAAACACCGACAGGACGTCAGACACCAGACTGGAGATGACCTGCTCCTGATGGAGATTGGAAAAGGCCCCATAGACATCCAGAATCAGGCTCCCGACCGCGTAGAGCAGGGTGACCAGCATGAGAAAGATGAGGATGGCAATGATGATATCCAGCATCTTTCCATAAAAACGAATGACGAAGCCGCGCAATCCCGCAATACTGGTATATTCAGCGGCGTGATGGTGCTCGGCTTCGTGCACGATTTCAGCGACTGTTGCGCGCTGAGCGGCGCAGGCGAGAGAGCAACCGTCGCGCCATTTCGCCAAACAGCTCCGTCTGTGTCGGATGCGGATGGATGGCAGTCCCTACCTGTTCCAGCGTCAGCTCACCATGGACCATCATTACCGCTTCGCCCACCAGGGTATCGGCGTGATCGGCCAGAAAATGTACGCCGACGATACGATGCGTCTTCTTGTCCGCAAGCAGCTTGATCAGGCCGTCGGTTTCGCCGGTCATCATGGCCTTGGCATCGATCGCCAACGGCACCTTGACCTCCGCCACATCCATCCCGGCCGCCTTGGCCTGCTCGCCCGAGAGACCGACGAACGCCACCTGCGGGCGGGTGAAGGTGACACCACTGTCCTTGCTGGCGTCATAGCGGGCCCGTTCGCCCAAGAGATTCGCCGCCGCCACGCGCCCCTGCTGGCCAGCAGTATGGGCGAGCATATAGCCGCCAATCACGTCACCAACCGCAAAGATATGTGGCACATTGGTCCGACAAGCGGCGTCCACGGCAATGGCACCACGCTCGCCCAATTGCACTCCCGCCTTGTCCAGCTGCAGGGCATCGGTATGGGGGCGCTTGCCCGTGGCGATCAGGAGCAGCTCGGCATGAACCTGCTGTTCCTGCCCTTCCGCGTCGCGGTACTGCACCGTGACATCCCCTTTCCCGCCGCTGACCTTCTGCACCTGCACATTGGTTTGCACACGCAGACGCGGACTGTTCTTGCCCAATACCGTCAGCAACTGTTCCGCGACCTCTTTTTCCATCTCAGCCACGGGGCGGGGCAACGCCTCCAGGACCAGCACCTCGGCACCGAAGTCATGGAACATCTGCGCCATTTCCATGCCAATGGCGCCGCCGCCGATGACGCAAAGACGCTGCGGCGGAGCGCTCAGCTCCCAGACCGTGTCCGAAGTGACGGCAGCCCCCGCTGCCAGGGCCTCCTGAGCGCCGGGGATCGGTGGCACGAAGGCCGGCGCGCCCGTCGCGATGACGCAGGCGCCGAAACTCAGGCTACGGGCATCCTTACCGCTGATTTCCACCGTGTGTGGGCCGGTGAACCGAGCCATCCCCTCCAGGACATGGATTTTCATTCCCTGGTCGGTTTTCAGCGCCATTTCACCGCGCGTTTGCAGAATGCCACGGCGATGTGTTTCCAGCTGCTCCCAATCGAGTTTGGCTGCGCCCAACTGGATGCCCATAGCGGCGTCATGTTCGCGATCGCGTATGCGATCCGCCGCAGCGCGCCAGGCCTTGGAGGGAATACACCCCCGCCAGAGGCACTCTCCGCCAGGGTACGGGGCATTGTTGACCAGGGTCACGCGAATGCCGTGCTCGGCCAAGTCCCGCGCACAGTCCTCACCCCCCGGACCACCGCCAATGACGAGAACCTGGGTGTCGTAATCTCCCTCCGGGATGACCGGCCCCACGCTTCCCGCCCACGCCTCTGGCTGCTCGATCGCGGTCTTGAGGTCCTGCAGGAAGGCCGCTGCTTCGGCACCGTTCACCACCCGATGATCGGCGGTAATGGTGATGGGCATGCCTTGCGGTCCCGTCGCCGCCACCGCGAGGATGGCTGCCGTGCCCGGCGTGACGATGGCGTCAAACTGACTGATGCCATACATGCCCATGTTGGAGATCGTAAACGTCGGGTGTTGATATTCTGCCGGGCTCATGCGTCGTTTCCGCGCCTTTTCCAGCAGCGGCTTCCACGCGCTTTGCAATTCGCTCAGGGAATGCGCCGCGACATCGCGCAACACTGGCACCACCAGACCGCCGTCCTCCGTCGTGGCGGCAATGCCGATATCCTGCGGCCGATCCTCGACGATACGGTCACCCGGCTGGTAGGCAGCATTGATCAGCGGGTGTTTGCTCAACGCGGCAGAGGCAGCCTTGGCCAGGGCGACCGTGACCGATACCGCATTGGCTTTGGCAACGCGCAACAGCGCGTCCGGCTGCACATGCATCGTCACGTGAAAGACCGGAATACTGAGCGAGGCCGTCATCGCCTGACTGATGGCCTTTTCGATGGCGGTCATGGGGCGGCCATTACCGGGGACGGCAACCGCTGCCGGCACACTGGCGACCGCAGGCGAGGAGACAGCACTCTGCGCCAGCACATCGGCCGCAACGATCACTCCTGCCGGACCGCTGCCGCGCAAGCCTTCCAGGGAAACCCCCTGTTCGCCCGCCAGCAAGCGGGCATAGGGACTCGCGGCACCCGAACTGGGGCGCGCCACTGGGTTACCGGCCACAACCCGACCAGTGGGCTGCGGGACGGGGGCGCGGCTTGCCGGCGCCACCGGCGTTTGGCCTTGCGCGGCAGATACCGCACTCGGGGGCCTTTGTTCGCTGGCGGCGGCTCGCGTATCCCGACAGACCTGATCGACACTATCGACGAGATATCCAATGGGCTCGCCTACTGGCACCACCGTGTCCACCGCCAGGAGAGGACCAGAAAGAAAACCGGCGCGGAAGACCTCGACATCCATGATCGCCTTGTCGGTTTCCACCGTAGCCACCACGTCACCCCGCTCAATTCGGTCCCCTGCTTGCTTCTCCCAGGAAACCAGCACCCCCTCGGTCATCGTATCCGACAGTTGCGGCATCTTGATGGCCTGTCCCAGCGCCACTTCCGCAACTTCCGACGCCGTGGGAGCCGTCGCCGCAGGCGCCACATCCGGGCTGGTAGCATCGACTACGGCGTCAGGGCTGTCGACCAGATAACCGATAGCCTCCCCCACCGGCACCACGGCATCCACCGCCGTCAAGGGTCCGGCGAGATATCCGGCGCGGAAGACCTCGACATCCATGATTGCCTTGTCGGTTTCCACCGTGGCTACGACGTCTCCTCGCTCGACACGCTCGCCGGGCCTTTTCTCCCAGGAGACCAACACGCCCTCGGTCATGGTATCCGACAATTGGGGCATTTTGATGACGTATGCTTCAGCCATGTTTCACCATCTCAGGAAAGGGGGCGGGCGCGCCATGGCGCCCGGAGCTTACTTGCCAAGCAGTTTCCGGGCCGCAGCCACGACTTCGTCGGCATTGGGGATAGCCGCCTTTTCCAGACGACGGTTGTAGGGGATCGGCACGTCCCGGGCATGCACCCGCACAGGTGCCGCATCGAGTTCGAAAAAGACCTCTTCGTTGAGGATGGCGATGACTTCCGACCCTACCCCAACGGGAGCTTCATCTTCCTCCACAACAATCGCGCGATGGGTTTTGCGCACACTGGCCGCAATTCCAGCACGATCAAGGGGCTTCAAGGCGCGCAGATCGATCACCTCGGCGTCGATTCCCTCCTGCGCAAGGCGCTCAGCGGCCTGCAAGGCCCAATGCACGCTGATGTTGTAGGCGAAGATACTGAGATCCCGCCCTGGACGCAGGATTTCCACGCCCTCCAGCGGCGTAAAGAACTCCTCATCTGGCACTTCGCCCTTGAGGTTGTACATGCTCTCGTGTTCGATGACGACGACCGGATCATCGGAGCGCACCGCACTCTTGAGCAGGCCGTAGGCATCTCGCGGCGTCGCGGGTGTCACAACCCGCAGGCCGGAAATGCCCATGAAGACCTTTTCCATGCGCGCCGAGTGCTGCGCGCCGAGCTGGTGGGCGGTGCCACCGGGTACGCGCATGACGAAGGGACAACGGATTTTGCCGCCGGACATATAGTGGATCTTCGCCGCGTTATTCATCAGCTGATCCATCGCTAGCCAGGCGAAATTGACGCTCATGATTTCGACGATGGGACGACAGCCCAACATTGCCGCACCAACACCGATACCGGTATAGCTGTTTTCCGAGATCGGGGTATCAATGACTCGCTCCGCGCCATATTTGGCATACAGACCGCTGGTGGCCTTGTAGGTGCCACCGGCCACGCCGATGTCCTCGCCCATGGCAAAAACCAATGGATCGCGCGCCAGCTCTTCATCGTGGGCACGCAGGATGGCCTGCCAATACATCATTTCTGCCATACTTACGCTCCCTCTGCTACATACACGTAACGCTCCAAATCCTCCACCCGAGGTTCCGGGCTCTCGAGGGCAAAGCGCACGATCTCTTTTTCGATCTGCTCCAGGATTTCTGCATCCATGGCCTGAAAGGTGGCATCATCCACAATGCCAGCCGCTTCGAGGCGACGCTTGTAGATCCCGATAGGATCGCGCTGTGCCCAGCGTTCCACCTCTTCCTTGGGACGATAGGCGCCGGAGTCGGACATGGAGTGACCACGCAGGCGATAGGTCATCAGCTCGAGGAAATAGGGTTCGCGTTTTTCGCGTACGTGCCGAATCGCCTTTTCCGCCTCGGTCATGACGATATCAAGGTCCTGCCCATCTACCTGCGAGGCAGCGATCTTATAGGGCGCCACCCGCAGGTACTGGTTAATCTCGGAAGAGGCCCGCTCGATGGCCGTACCAATACCATAGAGATTGTTCTCACACACGAAGAGCACGGGCAACTTCCACAGACTCGCCATATTCATGGTTTCGTGAAACGTTCCCTGATTATTGGCACCATCACCGAGGAAACAGATGGCAATTTCGTCCCCACCGCGCAGCTTGATGGCCTTGGCAAAGCCTGCCGCGAGGGGAAATGGTCCGCCCACTAGCGCATAGCCACCCATGAAATGGTGTTCCGCGTCGTAGATATGCATGGAACCGCCGCGTCCGCGCGAGGAACCAGTCTCCTTGCCATACAGCTCCGCCATCACCTCCTTGGGGTCAGCTCCGCATTGAATCGCGTGGATGTGATCGCGGTAACCCGTGACGACGTAGTCCTGCCCCTTGCGCGCCTTCTCCAGCACGCCGATGGCGCAGGCTTCCTGCCCCGGATACAGATGCAGAAAGCCGCCAATTTCTCGTTCTTGATAGGCTTGGGCACAACGCTCTTCAAAACGTCGGGCAAAAAGCATTTCCCGCAGCAGGCGCTGTTGATCGCTGGCGTCCATGGTCCTCCTGGATCTATGGCAAGACTAATGATGTCCGGCCATGATCGCAAAGGGCTCAGACCAGCGTCAAGCCATGGGCGCTCCGCGCCGCACCGCTCAATTTCCGTTCAAACTCCGCTCAATGCGCGGAAGTGCGGCCCCGACTCCAGCTCCGACGGCCCCACCTACGGCCGCACCCACGGCGGGATTTCCGGCCGCAACGGTACCCAAAATAGCGCCACCAGCAGCTCCAATCGCACCCCCACTCAGGGCACGCTGCCCGGTGGGGCTCATGTTGGCGCAGCCGCTCAGGCCTGCAACCAATATTAACAGCACGATAGCCCGTGCCGGGCGAATAGCCATCAACATATTTGTCTACTCCTCCATCATTCCGTCAACGATCCCGGTCGTCACGCCAATCATCATGCCAGTCGCGGTCCCGCTCATGATGCCAGCGCCGCGCCCACGGCGGCGGGCCTCGGTGCCAGCGGGGCGCCGGCTGGTAATATACCCGACGAGGAGGGGCATAAACGACCGGCGGCGCAACGTAGTAGCGAGGTGCATCACCCAAGTATAGGCTCAGTCCCGGAACAGCGACACCTAGATTCAAGTCATCGGCCTTCGCTACCATACTGCAACTCCACAGCGAGAGACCAAGAGCACTAAAAATTACCAATCCACGCAGGGTCTTAGCAACGAACTGCATAGCGATTCCCTCCTCTTCCAGACTGACTCAACAAGGATCTACAGCAATATTCGTTCCAATTATAGAGAGATGGAATATCAAGGCGTTATTGTCGCGTCTCTGCAGCCACCTGTCGCCACGTGTCTACACTATTCACCGGGCACCGCGTTGTTCTCACCCGTCGCAATTGCTCGTTCCCGCTCAGCGAGAATTGCCGTCTGCAGCGCACGCAGTGCGCCCTCGACGTCCTGCCAATACTGATTACGTGTCGAGTCGATACCGCCCGCGAGAACCCGCGATAGCATGGACTGATAGTGGCGGTAGGCAAGATGCAATGGCTCGCCGGGACCATAGCCCAAGCGAATCAGGGCGCGATCATAGGGACCGTCGCGGCGCAAGGCGCTCTCCATAATGAAGAGTTGCCTGCCGAGAGGCTGCAGCGTTTTCTTGATCACCGCGTGGATACTCAGGATGCCGGCGTACAGGCCGAGGAGCGTTGCCGGCCTCGCACCAGTCAGACGGAAGGGTTCTTCCAGAAGGCGACGCAGGCCTCTCATGGGAACGGGTCGGCTGATGGCATAGCCCTGCAACTGACGGACACCAATAGTCAGCAACACATCAAGGATTTCTGCACTCTCCACCCCCTCGACGACCATATCGAGTCCCATCTCTTCCGCCAAGTCCTGTAGGATGCGAATGAAATGCAGGTCCTGTGGGTGCTCTGGCAAAGTACGGACAAAATGTTGATCGACCTTGATCTTGTCCACTGGCAGGTCACGTAAGCGCTGCAGGGAAGCATAGGCCGTACCGACGTCGTCGAGCGCCAGATGAATGCCCATGGCGCGAATCTCGCGCATCACCTCAATAGCCTGTGGTTGGTCGAGAAAGTCCCCACTTTCCAGAATTTCCATGGTGATGTGCTGCGGCGACAGCGGGCAGTTGGCGAGGACGCCACGCAGGCAGGGTAGACAGTAACGGGTAAAGGATTCCGCCGGCACATTGAAAGACAGCCATAGAGGCCAGCCGTCCCGTTCCAGCGCCGCGATATCCTCCAGTGCCTGGGAAAGAAGCTGCCAGCTTAGATTCTGAACTTCTTCTGCCGTGAGGTAGGGCAGGAACACTGCTGGCGCTAGGATCTGCCCGCCCTCATCTGCCAACCTGGCCAAGGCCTCCACCCCTAGAAAACGACCATCCAGTCCGTCGATGATCGGCTGATACCAGACCTCCAGAGCACTGTTCGCCAGCAGACGCTGGGCACGGTTTCGCGGCTTGGTTTCCAGCGCTTGGCCCGCAATCACCCAAGCATGCAGCCGATCCTTTTTGTGTATCTTGGCCACCCGCAGCGCTTCCTGCGCACTGCGGAGGAGGCTGTCGAGAAAGTGCTCGCCCGTGCCTGCCAACACTGCTACACCAATACTCAGTTCCAATGGCACACGGGTATCGGAATCCAATGCAAACTCCGGATCCAGAGCGCTTTCCAACCCAATCAGTTTCTGTCGCAGACTCTGCTCGTCACCTGCAAAGGAAAACAGGAGAATGAACTCGTCACCACCAAGACGCGCCACCAGATCATTGGCAGCCAACGCACCCTCTAGTCGCTCCCGCAGCAGGTACAGCAGTCGGTCGGCCGCGTCTCGCCCAAGGCGATGATTGATCTGATGAAAATCATCGAGATCGACGATCGCCAGCGCCGCCGACTCCCCCCCTTCCCCGACACGGGCATATAATTCGGTGTACTTTTTCTCCAAGCGTCCGCGATTGGCAGCACCGGTGAGGGGATCAAAGTCTGCCAATAGATCCAACATTCCTTGCGCCTGATCCAAGGCATCCCGGCGATGCCAGAGACTCAGCACCAGACCAAAACTTTCTGCGATCCGCAGCAGGAATTGCTCACTGGCATCACCCTCGCTACTTTGCCAGTGTTGCAAGCAGAGCAAGACCCCCCAGGGCTGCTGCTGTTCGGCAAGAAAGACGGGTTGCGCAAGGGCACAACAGAGCCGCTCCCGCCGCAAAGCGGCACGCAGAGAGGCGACCAGAATACAATCCTGAATGTTCGCACTCCGTTGGAGACTGCCAAGATGGAATGCTTTGGTAACGAGGGTGATGGGCGCGCCATCCTCTCTACCCGCTGGCGGGGGAAGGGTGCGCAAGGCGGCGAACTCGGCGCTCACACTCGCCACTGCCAGCAACGTTACCTCGTTGTCGTCCGCCCCCCGCTGCAACAAAAAACAGCTGTGGATCTCCCCTTCCTGAATCAGCGCATCACAAAGGGTAGGATATAGCTCCGCGCGATTTTTGACGCGTAACAGACGATGATGGATGGCAATGGCTGCACTCTGAAATTGGCGCAAATCCAACAGATAGTCGAGAGCCTTGCTGGCAACTCGGTAGAGAAATCCCAATAGCAACAGGAGAATGAGGAAGGGTAAAGTGGTCTGCAACCAGACCGCGAGAGGAAGGCTGCTGAACCAACCGGCTCTTTGCCAGCGCATTTCCAGATCCCATGGATAGCCAGGGACGGAGACGCGTAACTGCTCTGTGGTTATGGAGGTCCTTGGTGCCGCCCCGCCCCATTGTCCGTGCCCATTGCGCTCGACGAAGGGATGACCAGCGCGCTCAAGCAGGATAGAAACCCCTGGTTCCGACACCGCCGATAGCATCTGTTGCAGTGCCGTTGGGCGCCCCAAAAAACCCACGGTCTTCCCTGATGCATCATACAGGGGCAGGCGCATGGGAACGATCCAATTCCCATAACGCCGTGCATACAGAGGATTGCCCACCAGCCAGTCGCGCTGATTGCTCGCAGTGCGAAACGCTGCACTGCTGACGAGGGTTTTCTGCCCCTGAGACCAGTTGGTGGACCAAACGATGGTGCCACCATCGGCATCTTGGATATTGACGGCTAGAGAACCCCGATGGCTCTTCTGAAAGCTCTCCAGCGCCAGGCGGCTCGCCGCATCGGGAAAAGGCTCCTGGCCCGGACGATAGCGTATGATCTTGCGCAAAAATTCGAGATCATGAAAATTCCGGTCCAGTTTTTGGCGAATTTGTTGCGCATAGGTATTCAACTGATGCGTTCTGAGATTAATGCTGTTTTCTCGCTGGCGCTGGACCTCGGTATGGGTCTGCCAGAGATAAAGCAGAAAAAAAACCAGCCCAACACCAAGAAAAAACAGACGAAGTAACCGGCGCAGCCGTTTGCGTTGTATTGCAGGCACTTGCAAGGGCTGCGGCGGCATTCGGATTGGCCTTGGCTACGCGAGAACGCGGCGGTCGGAGAGGCGGCGCAGGGGACGATGCATCACCTCTTCAATGCAATGCAATACCTGCTCCCCCGCGCCCTGCAAGGCCGCGATTTCCCCCGTCAATCCCTGTTTCAAGGCATGCGTGATCGCCTCCAACTGACGATGGTAGTCCTCATGCGCCTGCAGCACCTCTTCTTGCCCGACAAAGTCCAGCTCATGCAAGCGACTGTGAATAGGACACCGTTGCCCTGACCAGGGCGCCAGGCGCAAAAACCAGTCCGGATTGAGACTGACCAAGGCAAGGATGGTCTTGTGAAAATCAACAACTTCAGCGTACAGCTGAAGCAAATCGTACTCTGCTGTGGCATCCTGCTGCGACGCAAGAGAACGCTCGGCCAGCCAGCCCGGGAGGGACTCGGCAAACATGGGACGGGAGATGGCGTAGCCTTGCAGCAAGGGTACCTGCATCAACCGCAGAACATTACGAATCGTCTGATTTTCCACACCTTCGACAATCACCTGCAACCCTTGGGATTGCCCTAGATCGAGCAAGGCGCGAAGAAAATGCAGGTCATTGGGATGTTCTCCCAAGTGTAAAACGAAGGCCTGGTCGATCTTGATCTCATTGATCGGCAACTCTTTCAGATAGAGCAGTGAGGCGTAGCCCGTACCGACGTCATCGAGCCCCACGCGATATCCCAGGGACTGGAGTTGGCGAATTGCTTGCGCACTCAGGTCTAGAGACAACAATTCGTCGCTTTCCAGAATTTCCAGAACCAACTGCTGAGGGGGAACGGAACAACTCGCCAACAGCTGCTGTAATCTCTGCAGACTTTGTTTACTGGCGAGAAAACTCGGTGGGATGTTCAACGCGACCCACAAGCTGATCCCCTGTCTCGCCCAGCTCTGCCAATCTGCAGCCACTTGCGCCAGCACTAGCTTGGTGAGGGTCCATTGGTCCTCGGGAGAAAGGAAGGGCAGGAAGTCTCCGGGCGAAATGGCCTTCTCTCCTCCTGCCAAGCGGGCCAAGGCCTCAACACCGACAATACGGTCATAGCGTTGATCGAGAATGGGCTGATATTGCAAAAGCATCTGCCCGCTCCGCAACAACTCCTGGATGCGCTGCCGTTCGCTCGCTGCCTCATCGGCAAAGAACGACCAGAAATGGGGTCGCGTGTTTTTGCTTTCCTTGGCTTCATACAAGGCGTGATCGGCTTGCCGCAGTAACAGGTCGGTATCTCCCGAGCTTGCCTCAGGTTGGGGGAAGAAGGTGATCCCAGCGCTCAGGCGGATGCGAATCATGGGCAAATCCGCCAGGAAATAGGGCTGCGCCAGACTATCGCCAATTTTTTCCAGAACCGAGTGGATCTGCTCCCGACTCTGCAGATTATCCCAGACCAGAACGAACTCATCTCCACCCAAACGCGCCAGATGGTCGGTCTGCCGCAACGAGAGGCGCAAGCGATTGGCGACTTCCTGCAACAGGAGGTCTCCCGCTGCATGACCATATTGATCATTCACTGGCTTGAAATCGTCCAGATCCAGCACCGCCAGCGCGAGCAAACTATCGTTGCGCAGCGCGCGCTCCATCGCCGGCCGCAAAAACTCCGTGAGTCCACGCCGATTGGCCAGACCCGTGAGGGCATCGTGGCGCGCGAGATGGCTTTGCCGTTGTCGCTCCTGCGACAATTGCCCTTTCAGATGGATCTCGTCCAAACCATGTCCGACCAACAGTGCGACCCGCCGCAGCACTTCCACGATCTCCTCATTGAACAGATGCGCGCGATCGCTGATCACATTCAGCATCGCCCAACGCTCGTCGAGGTGATAGATCGGCAAAGTTGCAACCGAATGCCAGCGGTTCGCTTGGGCTTCTTCAAACCACGCGGCATCGCGACCCAGTGCGGCCAAATAATCCTGAACCACAAGATCTTGGCCCTCCCGCCATGCACGGGAGGTGAGCGATTGCCCGTCGGGTATATCGTCCGGATGGATGGTCCAGCGCCTACGCATGATCCAATCTACGCGGAAACCCGCCAGGGCAAGGGCCTGAAAAACTCCCATTGCGTCGGGACGGACGATGAATGCGGCGTTGAACAGACGGCTACGAATGAGCTCGTCGCAAATGGCCTGGAGCATCTGGGGCGCGTCGCGTGCTTGCAGCGCAATGTCACCGCTCACCAGCATCGTTTTCTGGAGAATACGGGCATCCTCAAGTTCTCGTGCCACCTGGCGCTGACGTAAGTAAGCGGCCAGATCGGCACTGAGCCGCTCCAAAAGTTCTGTGACCTCTACCGGAAAAGCGTTGTCCACGTAGCGATAGAGGGCGAGCACTCCAGAACTTCCATCCGGCCACGAAAACGGCGAATAGATACTGCCGCCCATGCGGTATTGCTGGATGATGGAAAACCAGGGAGCGAATAGGGGGTCATCCCCGGAGAACAGCAGGGTGCGCTGCATTTCAATCGCTCGACCCGATGGAGACTGCGGCTGTCCCGGACGCGCGTAACGATGAAGGTGTAGTCGGGAGAGAGGGGCTGCGAGAGGCCCTGCTGCTGCCGCCACCTGAATACGATTCTCGGCATCTTCCACCCGCCCTATCCATACGGCGGCGAGCTGCATGCGGGATACCAGAGTAGTACAGAAGCGCTCCAGAATCTGCGGTAATTCCTGCACCTCTGGCGCAGAAAACAGTCGATTGACCTCGGTCACCGATTGCAGAAAGGCATCGCGAATGTGCAGCTCGCGATTGCGTTGGCGCAAGTCCCGGGAATGGGCAAAGACCCGTTGCTCCAGCTCTTGGTTCATGCGTTCCAACGCCACACTCGCCGAACTGCGTTCTGCCATCATCGCCCCCGCCAGCAGACCAATCACCTCCAGGGTCAAACCAATGATCAAGGCCAAGGTTTCGGGCAGGATCAGCTGATCATGGGCATAGGGCCCCAAGCCGTGGCTAGTTCCCAGCAGGGCAATCAGAAAACTCAGGCTCGCCAAGGGGTACACCAACTGGGCCGGATACTTGGACAACATCCAGATGAACGGCAGAATCAAAAAAACGACACTCGCTTCCGCTAAGCTACCAACCGAGAAATGTTGAAAAAAAAGCGCGGAAACCACTGCCAACAGCAGCAGGGCAAGGGGCGGAAAGCTAGGTCGTAACCGTATTGGGGCCTGATTGTGTCCGTGCAGCAGCACCAACAACAGTGCAGCAACATTCAGAAAGGAGGCAGAAGAGGCCAGCGCCCAGTAGAAAAACAGATTTTCTGTGGACGGCACCGTGACTTGGGTCAAGATTCGCATGCCGACAATCAGCCACGCTGCGCCTAACAGTGCCGGAATCAGACAAAAAAGAACCAGAAAGGCGATGGTATGGCGAATACTGCCAAAGCCTTTCCAATCTGGGACCAGTTGAACCAGCAGTAGCCGCCCCAGCCAGGGCGCGGCAATGCTTACTAGGGCGGCCCAAAGAGTAATGGGCAGAGGAAAATGAAGAATGCCCAAGCTTAGTAATAGGCGCCCAAGGAAGAGCCCAGGGATCACCCGTGGCCCCCAGGCCAGGATACCGTAAGCCGCCACCCCCTCTGCTGGCCAGATTGGCCAATACTGACTGGGCAACACACCCTGGAACAGGAATCCGGCAAGAAAACTTGCCAGAATCACCGCAAGAAAGAGCCAGGCATTCACTCGCCATAGCTGTGCAGATGGAACTCTATTTTCCCAGACGGGTAGCCGCACTTCCGTAAGCAGCGCCGCATCGAAGCCCTGGTTCAAGACGTAGCGCTCCGCAAGGCGCGGAGAATGGGCGCATGGCCCCGAAACCTCTTATGGCTCCGCACGAATCGCATCGTATAAAAGAGACTGCACCCGCAACTCCGTTTCGGTGATCTGCTGGTTCACCCGATCCTGACGAAGGCCTTGCTGTTCTTGTAATAGCGCGGTATATGCCGCCAGCACCGTATCACCGACAGCACTCGCATGCGTACGCAAATAGCCCAGCAATGGACAGTTTTCCAGAAATCTTGCCAATGCGGCAGAGTCTTTTTCTTGATCCAGGCTATACATAAGCGGGCGGCGAAGCACATGGGCGGCGTACGCCCCCAACAACGATTGCGGCGCGGGGCTGATGTCCGGCAACGCCCCCGCACTGATAAACGCCAGCAGGGCCTCGGCGGGCATAGGACGGGCGATGGCATAGCCTTGCACCAGATCCTGGCGAAGCTGGGCCACGGCATCCAGAATGGTAATGGTTTCCACCCCTTCGACAATCAAGATGGCACCCAGGCCATCAGCCAGAAATTTCATGCTCTGCAGAAAGGCCATGATTTTCGGTTCACGATCGAGATCGCGCACCAGCTCTTGGTCCAGCTTGATTTTCTGGATAGGCAGATTTTTTAGGCGCAGGAGAGAGGAATAGGCGCTGCCGATATCATCCAACGCAATACTCGCTCCCGTTTCACGCAGGCTGTGCAAGCGATCCACCGCGATGTCGCCCTGCAAGAAATCACCACTCTCCAATAGCTCCAAGGTGATCCGCTGCGGGGCAATGCTGGTGTTGCCAAGCACGCCGAGGAAACAGGGTATACAGTCCTGATCTTCCATGAAATCGGGATCGACATTGAAGGAAAGATCAATGGATACTCCCCCTGCTTCGAGCGTCTCGAGCAGATCGATGCCGGCCAGGAGCATCTGACGACTCAGCTCGCGGCGCTGATCGAGAGTGAGAAAGGGGAGAAACTGCATCGGCAACAAAATTTCCCCGTTGCTGGCGCGAATGCGGGCCAACGCCTCGACCGCAACAACACATCCCTGATACACGGAATAAATAGGTTGGAAAACAGCCAGCACATCGTCGGGAAAACGCCAGCTGTAATTTTTGCCCGGAGCTTGAAAAACGGCCTGCAAACCAGGACTACCACAGGCTCGGTCTGGAGCCTTACAAGCTCGGGGTATGCCCTGAAAAGCAGTGAATTCATTGATCATGGGAGCGCCGTTCTTGCCAATGTGATGGTTTTATCTCAAAGCAAAGCTGTCGGGCAAACGAACCCCAACGCACTTTACTATAGTCGAATTTTTTTATTCAGCAAGCCCATGGGTGCGCTTAAAATATATTGTACATTGTGTAACTTTTTTGATAACTAGGGCAGCAACGGAATCTGCTGCAACCCCAGGGACTCCGGCCATGCAAAGAGCAGGTTCAGGTTTTGCACGGCCTGGCCCGCAGCCCCTTTGACAAGATTATCAATCGTCGACAGGACAACAACCTGTCCGGGCCGCGGCTGATGCACGGCAATACGACAGACGTTCCCGCCACGCACACTGCGGGTGCTGGGGTGCTCTGCAAACGGCAGAACATCGACGAAGGGCTCGCTCCGGTAGCGTTGCTGGAAAAGGTCTTGCAGCTCTTCATTGCCCAATGGCGTGCGCAAGCGTCCATAGAGGGTCGCGTGAATACCTCGGATCATCGGCATCAGGTGCGGGGAAAACTGTAATTGCACAGGTCCACCCGCAAGGGCGCTCAAGGTAGCCTCGATCTCCGGACGATGTCGATGTCCGCTCACCCCATACGCCGTCACAGAATCTGCGCTCTCCGGTAATATGAGGCCCAAACGGGCAGTCCTTCCAGCGCCACTGACCCCGGATTTGCAATCGGCGATCAGGGAATCCAGGTCAAGCAGCCCCTTTTCCAACAACGGAGCGAGCCCCAAAGTCACAGCCGTGGGATAGCAACCTGGATTGGCCACCAAATGGCTGCCGCGAATCTCCTCGCGAAAGAGCTCTGGCAGGCCGTAACTGGCCTGCGACAAAAGCTCGGGGCAGCGGTGCTCCTGATGGTACCAATCCTGAAATACCTGTGCATCTTGCAAGCGAAAATCAGCACTCAGATCGATCACTCTGACGCCGGCAGCCAGGAGCTCTGGCGCCATTTCCATTGCCACGCCATGGGGTGTGGCAAAAAACACCGCGTCCAGATCTCGCAACTCTGCATCCGTAGCGCTGGAGAACTGCAGATCGGTACAACCACGCAGGCTGGGAAACAGGGTATCGACCCGCTGACCGGCCTCGGCGCGGGAGGTGACCAGCGCGACCTCGACTTCTGGATGGGGCAGCAACAGGCGCAGGAGCTCGACGCCCGTATATCCCGTACCACCAACAATGCCCACCCGAATCATGATTCCTTCCTCCGAAGAAAACCTGTGCGTACAAATAGAAAAGCCGCCCGCAGGCGGCTTACACAATCCCCAAGGATCTCAGCGCTTGGAGAATTGGTGACTGCGCCGCGCCTTGTGCTTACCGACCTTCTTGCGTTCCACCTCGCGCGCGTCACGGGTGACGAAGCCGGCACTGCGCAGGGGCCGCCGCAGCGTCTCGTCGTACGCCATGAGGGCGCGGGTGATTCCATGCCGGATCGCCCCGGCCTGTCCACTGGCGCCGCCGCCACTGACGTTGACGAGAATGTCGAACTGACTTCCGTTACCGGTCAGCTCCAGGGGCTGCAAAACGATCATCCGCGAAGTTTCGCGACCGAAATATTCTTCCAGACTACGCTTGTTGATGCTGATCTTACCGCTGCCACGACGCAGGTAGACTCGTGCGGTAGCACTCTTGCGACGACCGGTACCGTAATACTGTTCCATACGAAATCCGCCTCAGAATTGCAGGGTTTGGGGCTGCTGCGCCGCATGCGGGTGCTGCGCTCCAGCATAGACTTTGAGCTTGCGATACATTGCCCGACCCAGTGGGTTTTTGGGTAGCATGCCCTTGACGGCAATTTCGATGATGCGCTCCGGGTGCGTCTCCATCATTTTCTCGAACGATGCACTCTTCAGGTTGCCGACATAACCGGTGTGTCGATAGTACATCTTGTCTTTGGCCTTGTTGCCAGTCACCGCCACCTTGTCCGCATTGATGACAACGATGTAATCCCCGATGTCGGCATGCGGCGTGTACTCCGGCTTGTGCTTGCCCCGCAGGCGCTTGGCAATTTCCGTGGACAGACGACCAAGGACCTTGTCCGTGGCATCGACAACAAACCAATCCCCCTGTACTTCATGGGACTTGGCAGAATAGGTTTTCATGCAGCACTCCGCTCTACCTTAACGTCAAGGGGCGCAAGGATACGGGCAAGCCAGCTCTCTGTCAACGAAAAACCGCCTCGCGGCGCTGCAGAGGGGAGCACACTGCCGTTTACCTCCACTGGCAAGCGGCCCCGCCCCATCGCCGACAACTCATCAGTGCATGGCACCTTCGACTTCTTTCGCAAAGGCTGGGTTCTTCTGGGTTTCTTGGAGCATGCTACCGTACTGCTCCGCCGTGAGGTGATGACTGGCGAGAATGGAGTCCACCTTTGCCATGTAGGACTTTTTCATCGCTTCCTTCTGTTGCTCCGTAACGCCCGGCTTGCTGATGGCTGCATGCACCTGCTCATTCAACGGCTTGATCTGCTCTACGGCTTGAGCAAAATCATGGACCTGCGCCGGCGTTGCCGCCATAGCCAGCGTGCACCCGAAACCCATCAGCACGGCACCCAAAAGCCCCGCGCGCAACGGGGAAATTGTCAGATATCGCATACGCTTCTCCTCTCCATACAGGTCGTAGATGGCCGACAATGAGTCGGCATATCAGCAGGTTACGTCACCATTTCCGGTCAGACTACCTCACCGTACCCACTCGGAGGCGGGATTGCAAGCAGAACCGGCAGTCAGTTTCTGGCTACCCCTCGCGCGCTCGATAGCCCTCTCTCGATCCGCACCCCGACATCGCGGGTACCACGCACCGCCGCCGGCTTGTGCACGCTGACCTGCACCCAGGCGGCCGCGAATTCGCCGCGAACCAGCTCCGCGATATTCTCCGCGACGGTTTCAACCAACTGGGTTTCCGCGGCTTCAAGAGTTTCGACAATCCGATCACAGACAGTCTGGTAGTTGATGGTTGCCGCGACGCGATCGCTTTGGGCAGCGTGGGCTGCGTCTGCGGCGATTTCGAGGTCAATGAGTACCGTCTGCGGTACCTCGCGTTCCCAGTCGTAGATCCCGATGCGGGTCTGGACCTTGAGTTCACGTACAAAAAGGATGTCCATGGTCCCTCAGCTCCTCTGCCTGCCTGTTCTTTCCCAGCGAATGTTTTATGATACCGATTTCCCGGCTGACTGCCATGCGCGAGGCTGCCCCACTTTGCCCATCCACTCCCCCTGGCTGATTGTCGTTTGGTGCCTGGCGGCTTACTTGCTCGGATCTCTGGCTACTGCCATCTTTGTCAGCCGCGCCTTGCGCTTGCCCGACCCGCGTCGAGCAGGCTCAAATAACCCGGGAGCCACCAACGTGTTGCGTTTGGGTGGCAAAAAAGCGGCGGCACTCACCCTGTTGGGCGATCTATTGAAAGGCCTGCTACCGGTCCTTGCCGCGCGGTTGGTTGGATTTCCAGCCTGGGGGTTCGCCCTGGTCGCCTTGGCGACCTTCCTCGGGCATCTCTACCCGCTATATTTCCGCTTTCGCGGTGGCAAGGGAGTCGCGACCACCCTGGGCATTCTCCTCGCCCTGTCGCCCTACCTGGGTCTGGCTTCCCTTGCTGTATGGCTGCTGGTTTTTGCCGCGAGCCGCGTGTCTTCCCTGGCGGCACTCGTCGCCACCCTGAGCACGCCGATCTTTGCCTGGTTTCTGCTGCCGCAGGAAAGTTTGCGCCTACTGGTCATCGTCCTGGCGTTGTGGGTACTGTGGCGCCATCGGAGCAACATCCGACGCCTGCTCGGTGGTAAGGAGGCCGCGCTCCGCAAATCATAAAAAAGGCACCTCAAAGAGGTGCCTCGATCAACGCGATGCTCGTTCAGGCGCAGAGTGCTGGTTTGACCCGCACTTCGTGACTGGGAACGCCCATCATCTCCACTTGGCCGCGCTTCATCTCCATAGTAGAAACTTGCGCAGCGCCAAAGGCCTCTTTCAGAAAGCTCAAGGCATCTTCCGGCTGAATGACGTCACCGCAGGTAAAGACATCTACCGCAGCATACCCATACTCCGGCCAGGTATGAATGGCCAAGTGGGACTCAGCAACAATGACCGCACCACTCACCCCATAAGGAGAAAAATGATGGAAGGTCTGGGTGACGATGGTGCAGTTGGCACGCCTAGCGGCCTCAAGCATAGCATCGGTAACAAAATCAACATCCGACAAGGTACTGCTGTCGCAGCCATAAAAATCTGCGACGATTTGGTGTCCCAATGAGCGCATCGGTGCCCCCCCTAACAAGCCAAAAGGTTAAGAAGTAGCTCCCGTGCACCCCCAGACAGTACTTGGTTTTATGCCCTACCTTGCTGGAACCGGCTATGCCGCGCTCCGAGTCTCTTAAGGACTGACCCCTCCGTAACTGCTTTCGGTGCCGTGGAAACAGGACGGCAACTATACACTTTTTGCAGGGGGATGCAAGGCCAAAAAAGGCCAAGCCAATACCTTAAAGAAACAAGGTTTTTGTCAGAATTTTGCGAGATTTTTGCGCCTCACGAATGCCGCAGGAGCCACGATTGGCCTCGGAGACCGTCGGGCGATTATAATCACCACTCTGATCTGTCACAGGTAAGGACGTTGGCGCAAAACGATCTGGTAGAAATTCGCGATCTCCACTTCGCACGCGGCGAGCACGTGGTCCTCGATGGAGTGGACCTGCATGTCCCGCGGCGCGCGGTTGTCGCCGTGATGGGCGCGAGCGGCGGGGGCAAAACCACCTTGCTCAATTTGATTGCGGGAAATCTGCGCGCGCAGCGCGGTCAGCTCAGTGTTGCCGGTCGCAGCCCCAGCGATCTTTCCCGCACGGATCTATATGCAATGCGCCAGCAGATGGGCATGCTTTTTCAGCATAGCGCCCTTTTTACCGACCTCAACACCTTTGAAAACGTTGCCTTTCCCTTACGTCGCCATTTTCGCCTACCAGAATCACTGTTGGAAAAAATCGTACTGATGAAGCTGGAAGCGGTGGGTCTCCGTGGCGCTGCCGCTCTCATGCCGGCCGAGCTCTCCGGCGGCATGGCGCGGCGCGTCGCCTTGGCGCGGGCAGTAGTCATGGATCCAATGCTGATCCTCTACGATGAGCCCTTCACCGGCCTGGATCCCATCAGCGTTGGTATCATTGCCAGCCTGATCCGGCGTCTCAACGATGCCCTGGGGGCGAGCAGTATCGTCGTCAGCCACGATGTGCGGGAGACCTTTGCCATTGCCGACTATGGCTACATTCTGGGCTCAGGCAAGGTGATTGCCGAAGGGAGCCCAGAGGAGCTGCGTGCCAGCTCGTCTCCCCTGGCGCAACAATTTCTGCGGGGCGCCCCGGAGGGACCAGTACCCTTCCATTACCCAGCGGCGCAACCCTTTGCCACGGCTCTGGGTCTGGAGCGACCGTCATGAGGGAGTCCTTCATCCCACGTCTGGGGCATGTTGTCTGGGAGACCGTTCCGCGTCTGGGCGCCTCAACCCGCCTGTTGCTGGGCGGCTTGAGCGCGGTAAGCAGCCGGCATTTCAGCGTGCGCCAGTGGCTGCGCGAGGTATACGGTCTCGGGGTCCTGTCTTTGGCGTTGATGATCGTCGCCGCCTTGTTCACCGGCATGGTGCTCGGCTTTCAGGGCTACTATGCACTGGTACGCTTTGGTGCAACTTCCGCATTGGGCACGCTCATCGCTTTGTCCTTGCTGCGTGAACTTGGACCGGTACTGACGGCACTGCTTTTTGCCGGCCGCGCCGGTTCGGCCCTGACGGCAGAAATCGGTTCCATGAAGGCTACCGAGCAACTCGCAGCGATGGAAATGATGGCGGTCAATCCTCTCGCCTGGGTGGTGGCCCCGCGCCTGTGGGGAGGGATCTTCGCCGTGCCGATTCTCTGCGTCATCTTTGATCTGGTCGGCATCTTTGGCGGCTACTTGGTGTCAGTACCCGTGCTTGGCGTTGACGGTGGCACCTTTTGGGCGCAGATGCAGTCCAACGTGACACTGCGGGGAGATATCCTCAATGGCCTCTTCAAGGCCCTCTGCTTCGGCTTGGTAGTGACCTGGATTGCGGTCTGGCAGGGTATGTCGGCGCGGCCCACGGCCGAAGGGGTGGGTGCCGCCACTACTCGCAGTGTAGTTATGGCTTCTCTGGCGGTCCTGGGTTTGGACTTTGTCCTGACCGCCCTGCTTTTTTGATGCTGAGGAATGGATCATGAGTCAACGGGCAATCGACTGGTGGGTGGGAATCTTCGTACTTCTGGGGATTGCCGCATTGGCGGTATTGGCCTTGCGCGTTGGTAACCTGTCTGGCTTTGCCTACGGCAATGGCTATGTTCTGCACGCCGACTTCCACAACATTGGCAGCCTCAAGGATCGCAGCCCGGTCAAGCTTGGTGGTGTGTCCATTGGCGAGGTGACCCACATTAGCGTCGATCCTAAAACCTTCATGGCCCAGGTAACCATGCGCATTGAGCCGCGCATCAAACTTCCCATCGATACGGGCGCCTCCATCTATACGCAGGGTTTGCTCGGCGAGCAGTACATTGCGATTCAGCCGGGAGGAATGCCGCAAAACCTGAAACCAGGCGCCACCATCAGCCTGACTCAAGGGGCCGTCAATATCGATCAGCTGATTGGACAAATGGTTTTTGACAAGGCTAGCGGCAATTCCTCTACTACTCCACCCACACCCTAACGCACAGGGAGATCTTCATGCGCTCAACTCATCGCCACCCGAAGCTCTGGCTTCTCCTGACCTTTCTGCTGTCTTTTGCGCTTGGCCAGTCAGCTCTGGCGGCCACCAGCGGTGCTCAGGCCGCTACTACCGTGGTTCAGAACATGACCCATCAAGTCTTGCAGATTCTGCAAAAGAATGAGGGCAAACCGGTGACCTCGGCGATCAAGAAGGAAGTCGCTGATGCCATCGTTCCCCATGTTGATTTCAACACCATGTCTGCGTACGTGATGGCGAGTTACTGGCGGCAGATGAACGCGGAACAACGTCAGGAATTTACCCGCCTTTTTCGCGAACTGCTGGTGAAGACCTACAGCAATGCCCTGAATCATTATCACGGGCAAGATGTTCGGGTACAGGGTAGCCAGCAGATCTCACAGAATCCGCCCGTCGCCCAGGTCAACATGGATATCGAGCAGCGCCAAGGGAAAACCATCCCGGTCATCTACGCCCTGATTCAGAATGGCAAGGAATGGCAGATTTACAATATCTACGTGGATGGCGTCAGCCTGGTGCTGAATTACCGGCAAAGTTTCGGCAATATTGCCGGACAGCACGGTATTCCCGCTCTACTCAACGCCTTGAAAGACAAGGTTGCCGAGGCAGGCAGCCAACCGGCCCATGTCGGCTGAGGCGGGCTGGGAGGCAGATGGCAGCGGAGGCCTCCGGCTTACCGGAGACTGGCGTCTGCGCGCCATGGACCAAACTTTGCGGCGCGACGCGCGCAGTCTCTTGCAGAAATCCTGGACCTCTCTTTCCCTCGCCGGTGTAACGGCCTTGGACAGTGCTACGCTGGCCTTTCTACTCGAGTGGCAGGAGGCGCAACGCGCCCTGGGCAGCACAGCAGAGCCTTGTGACCTGCCACCAACTCTCAGAGATTTGTTGGCGCTCTACGGCTTGAGCCATATCTGGCACGGTCAGAACGATGCCTGAAGCACTCGCCGTCCATATCCGCAGTCTGCGTAAGAGCTACGGCAATGGTTTTCTGGCCCTGGGCGGCGTCGATCTCGATGTCCAGGCGGGGGAATTCTTTGGCCTTCTCGGGCCCAATGGCGCCGGGAAGTCGACGCTGATCAACATCCTGTCGGGGGTGGTGCATCGTTCCAGTGGGGTTGCGGAAATCTTTGGCTATGATGTCGAGCGCCACTATCGACAGAGCCGCCAGTTCCTGGGCGTTGTGCCACAAGAGCTGGCCTACGATCCCTTTTTCACCGTGCGGGAATTTCTCCGCTGGCAATCCGGCTACTTCGGTCTGCGCCGCAACGATGACTGGATTGACGAACTGATGGCCGAGCTCGATCTGAGTGACAAGGCCAACACCAATTTGCGGGCGCTCTCCGGAGGCATGAAACGGCGCGTGCTCATTGCCCAGGCGCTGGTCCATCGCCCCCCCGTTGTCGTGCTGGACGAGCCCACCGCGGGGGTCGATGTCGAGCTCCGGCAGAGCCTCTGGCGCTTCATTCGCCGCTATAATGGGCTTGGACATACCGTGATCTTGACCACCCATTATCTGGAGGAGGCCGAGGAGCTCTGTGAGCGGATTGCCATCCTCCAACACGGGCAGATCATCGCCCTGGACCACAAGGAGCGTTTGCTCGCCAAGCACCGACGCAAACGCATCCTGACCCTGGAATTTGATCGCGACCCCGGAGAGTTACCAGATTCTCTCGATGCGATCCTGATCGGTGCCAATGGCAACACCCGGGTACTGCAAATCGACGCAACGATGCACCCCATGAGCGAGGTGCTCCGCATCCTCCAGGACTTACCCGCACAGATCATTGATTTACATTTACAGGAACCGCGCCTCGAGGAGGTCTTTACCGATATCCTACAGGAGGCGCGCAACCATGACCGATAGTCTGCGCGTGGATCTGTTTCTGAAGATGTCGCGCTTGATCAAGCGGCGCAGTGTAGCGAAACAGCTCTGCGATGCGGGCCGGATACAGATCAATGGACGCTTGGCCAAGGCCGGAGCTCCGGTGCAGGTTGGCGATCACCTGCGTTTGGAATTGACCCAACGCACCGTCGAGGTGGAGGTGCTACGCTTGCCACAACGGGTGGAGGGGCCGGATGGTGTGGTCAGCCTACGGGAGCCGGCGGCATGAGGGAGCCGCGCCTCCTGATCAGCGTTGGTGAACCCGCTGGCATCGGCCCCGATCTTTGTGTGGCCTTGGCACAACATGCCTTGCCTCCCGTGGTCCTGATCGGGGATCTGGACTGTTTGCGCCATCGTGCCATTCAGCTCGGGATTCCGGCCACATTACGGCCCTGGGAACCAGAACAACCCTGGCCCAGTGCAGCAGAGCCGGGGCTGGCGGTGTGGCCGAACCCTTTGCCCCACCCCTGCCGTCCCGGCCAACTGGATCCAGCCAACGCTCCCATGGTTCTCGCCGGCCTGGATCGTGCCGTTTCCCTGCTGCAAGCAGGCCTTGCCGATGCCTTGGTCACGGGGCCGATCCATAAAGGGGTCATCAACGACGCTGGCGTTCCCTTCCGCGGCCACACCGAGTATCTGGCTGACCGCTGTGGACAAGCCGAGGTGCTGATGTTGCTGGCGGGGCGCGGCCTGCGCGTGGCCCTGGCGACCACCCATCTCCCTCTACGCGAGGTCGCCGCCGCGATCAATGCTACAGATCTTGAACGCAGCCTGCGGATCTTGCATCAGGGGCTGCGCCAGGATTTTGGGGTGGCGGATCCGCGCATCCGGGTCACCGGCCTCAATCCGCATGCCGGCGAGGCCGGTCACCTTGGGCGGGAAGAGATCGAGATCATTGCCCCGGTCATTGGCAAACTGCACAGTGAGGGCTGGGAAATTTCCGGTCCCTGGCCCGCCGACACGCTCTTCACCCCACGCTACCTGGAAGATACCGACGCCGTTTTGGCCATGTATCATGATCAGGGCCTTCCGGTACTGAAATACCACGCCTTTGGCGCCGCAGTGAATGTCAGTTTGGGTCTGCCCATTGTGCGCACCAGCGTCGATCATGGCACGGCATTGGACCTGGCGGGAAGCGGGCGCGCGGA
The DNA here is from genome assembly GCF_023277115.1 of Acidithiobacillus acidisediminis. Lineage (NCBI taxonomy): Bacteria > Pseudomonadati > Pseudomonadota > Acidithiobacillia > Acidithiobacillales > Acidithiobacillaceae > Acidithiobacillus > Acidithiobacillus acidisediminis. The sequence continues at coordinate 719,396 of NZ_JALQCS010000001.1, read as the reverse complement.
AATTCACAGTCTGTTGCAGGCGATTCAGACCGCGGCGGAAATCGTCCGCCAACGACGTGCCGCAGAATGCTAGCCGTTAGAAAACATGCTGCCGCGAAACGGGTACCTGCGCCAACAGGAATTCCATTTGATCAGCAAGGATACGGCGATTACTGAGCAGCAGATATTCCGCCCAGGTGGGCGTAAAAGGGACCGCCAAGAGGGGCATTCCAGCCTCTTCCGGGGTGCGGTTGTCCTTACGGCTGTTACACCAACGACAGGCGGTTACGACGTTGGTCCAAATGTCGCGCCCCCGGCGGGAGAGGGGAATGATGTGGTCGCGGGTCAGATCGCGTTGGGGGAAGCTTCCTCCGCAGTAGAGGCAAAGGTGACGATCTCGATGAAACAGGGTGGGGTTATTCAGGGCCGGGGGGCGAATCTTGCCCTGATGGCGTCCGCGCACGGCGATCAGCGGATGGATGTCGAGAACCGACGTCTCGCCACTGCAACGCGAAAGGCCACCGTGGGCGGTGAAAAAGGGATCGCCCAGGGTCCACGCGACATTACCGCGTGCATAGTGCGCAGCAGCCTCTTCCCAGGTTTCCCAAGCCATGGGCCGGCCGCTGATATCGAGACGAAGCACGAGATGCATTGGCTTTCCGTTGCTTAGCGCCCGCTGGGGCGTTAACGCAATATAGCATAAAGGACAGCGCAAATTGCAAGCAGCGAAGTTGCCCCAGGCGAAGAAACGCTTTGGCCAGAATTTTCTGGTACAACCGGCCATCGTGGCGCGGATCGTTTCCGTTATCGCACCGCAAGCGCGGGATGCCCTGCTCGAGATCGGTCCCGGCCCCGGTGCCCTGACGGAAGCACTGTTGTCCGCCAACGATCGGGGCACGGAGCCCTTGCGCGTGATTGAGCTCGACCGCGATCTCCTGCCGCGCTTGCGCGCCCTGGCCCCGGTTGAGCGTTTGCAAATCATTGCCGGCGACGCCTTGCAGGTGGACTATCGGCACCTTGCCGAGGAGATCGGGCGCCCCCTGCGCGTGCTGGGCAACCTCCCCTACAACATCTCTACTCCACTGATTTTTCATCTTCTGGCACAGATCGATGTTATAGAGGATATGCACTTCATGTTGCAGAAAGAAGTGGCCGATCGCATCGTGGCAGGACCGGGGGATGCAGCCTATGGCCGCCTGTCTCTCATGGTACAGGCCCAGGCACAGGCAGAAATCCTGTTTCCCGTCGCCCCGGGAAATTTTCGTCCCGTTCCAAAGGTGGACTCGGCCTTTCTGCGCCTGACCCCCCATCGGCCGCCGCGCCTGCCCAGGCCGCTCTTGGAGCCTTTTGCGCAGGTGGTGAGCCGCGCCTTTGCGCAGCGGCGTAAGACCCTGGCCAACAACTTCAAGGGAGTCTGCGATAGCGCTATGCTGGAGGCGCTGGATATTTCTCCCTCGGCGCGGGCAGAAACCCTGGATTTTGCAGCTTTCCAACGCCTCGCCGAGGCACTCGCACAGAAAGGAGCGACATCGTGAAGCATTTGGAGGCCGCCGAGGCCTTGTTTCGTCATTTAGGTTGGAATGCCAAGACCTTGCAGGATTATCCGGTCATTACCTGTGCCGTGGGGGTCCCCAACGGCACCCTCGACATCTATTGCCACGTTCATGCCGAACTGCAACGCATCCTCTTTTATGTGCGCCCACAGGGCTTGGAGTTGTCGGCCACTCACTTGCCTGCCCTTGCGGAATTCCTGACCCGCGCCAATTACGGTTTGCCAATCGGCAATTTTGAGCTGGACTGGGATGACTTGGAACTCAACTGCAAGAGCAGCGTGCAGTTACCAGAGTCCTGTTTGGATATCCAGCTACTGCAAAGCTACCTTTTGGCAGCGGTGGAAACGTGCAATCACTATCTCCCCGGGCTACGTGCCGTGGCCGAGGGCAAAGAAAGCGCCAGCGCCGCGATCAAGGCGCTGGAGATGCCAACGGCGCACTGAGCCCCGGTGCCACGACTGGCTGCAACACGGGGGTGATGCCCATGCCACGGATCTTGGCCAGGGCCGATTGGGCATCGCTGGAGGAAGCATAACGGCGGGTAAAGACCAGGTAGTACTGCGCATGAGCGCCGCTCTGCAGTTTTTCCAGGTGGCTGGGAATGCCGAGCAGCGCCAGACGCTCCTGAATCACCTGCGCACCGGCAAAATTGTTGAGCGCACCCACCTGAATGCGAACCGGCTCACCGACGGCAACGCTGCTCGTCTCCGCGCTGGGGATGCCCGGTCCGCTACCCAGGATGTCCGCCGGAATATCCACCTTCATTTGTGGCAGAATATGATAGAAATTGAATTGCACACTCTGCGTCGAGGCTGTGCTGCTGCTCACCGCCACGGCCGATGTAATCAGGGCAGTGGCCGACACGCTGGGCGCGACGACGGGTGTCACCACGGCCGACTCTGCTTTTTTAACTGTCACACGGGGAACGACACTCTGGGTAGCTGCGCTACTCGCCGCCTGGGGAAGTAGACCAAGCTGGCCGCTGGCCATGGGGAGGCTGGCGATCCACCACCAGACTGCCCCGCTCAGCAAGAGCAGGGCGATAAGAATCAGCCAGATCCACCCATGACCGCGCCGTCTTTCCGGAGGAACAGGCTCGCTTTCTTCCTCCGCAGGGACCTGCGGCCGCGTGCGCTTCACCTGCCGCATCGGCGTCGCTGCGGACTCCGGCGCTGGGTTGCGGCTGCTGTGATCCTTGTAGTCGCGCATGGACCCAGTCTTACATCTGCTCGGGAGCGCCCACGCCGAGCAGGCCAAGACCATTGCGCAAGACCTGGGCAACAGCATCGGCGAGGGTCAGACGCGCCCAGCGGGTGGCCTCGTCCTCTACCAGGATGCGGGTGGCGTTGTAATAGGTGTGAAAACTGGCTGCCAAGTCCTTCAAGTAAAAGGCGATCTGATGCGGTTCGCGGTCCCGGGCCGCACTCGCGACCTGCTCCGGGAAACGCCAAAGCAGATCTGCCAATTCCAGTTCGCGCGGGTCCGTCAAGGTCGTCAGATCGACCACCGCAGGCGGGAGTGACAGGCCGCGCTCCGAGGCCTGCCGGCGCAAGGAATGAACCCGCGCGTGGGCATACTGGATGTAGAAGACGGGATTTTCTTCGGAGTGTTTGGTTGCCAGCTCCAGATCGAAGTCGAGGTGCTGGTCGGCACGGCGCAATACATAGAAAAAGCGTGCGGCATCATTCCCCACCTCTTCGCGCAACTGGCGCAAGGTCACGAACTCGCCGGCGCGGGTCGACATCGATACCTTTTCACTACCACGATAGAGGATGGCGAACTGCACCAACAGAACCTCAAGGCTGCTGGCATCAGCCCCCAGGGCCTGCATACTGGCGCGGACACGGGGGATATAACCGTGATGGTCGGCCCCCCACATGTCGATCAAGCGCTGAAAACCACGCTCTGTTTTTTCGAAGTGGTAGGCGACATCCGAGGCAAAATAGGTATAGGCACCATTCTCGCGCCGCAGCACCCGGTCCTTATCATCGCCGAAGTCCGTCGAGCGAAACCAAATCGCTCCATCCGCAACATAGCAATACCCCCCCGCCTGCAAGCGCTCCACGGCGCGTTCAACCGCGCCCCCTTGCATCAGGGAGGCCTCGGAATACCAATTTTGGTAGTGGACGCCAAACTCGGCCAAGTCGGCGCGGATATCGCTCAGGATTTCCTGCAGACCGGCGGCATGCAAACGCAGGTATCCCTCGCTTCCAAGCGCTGCTTTCAAGTAGGCAATCAGGGTATCGACAGCCGTGTCGCCGTCGGCAATGGCGGCAAGGTCCGGCATGTCCAAGGCGGCAGGAAGCCAGGCCACGCCCTCCCGAGCCAGAAGGCCCGCCGCAATCTCGCGCACATAATCACCGCGGTAGGCGCTCTGCGGAAAGGGCCAGGGGAGATCTTCCCCCGCCGCCTCGAGGTAGCGCAGATAGACACTGGCCGCGAGGATATCCATCTGCCGGCCAGCATCGTTGACGTAGTACTCGCAGAACACCTCATAACCGCAAAAGCGCAGAATCTCTGCCAGACTGGCGCCATAGGCGGCCCCTCGCCCGTGCCCCACATGCAAGGGCCCGGTGGGGTTGGCCGAGACAAATTCCAAGTGCAGGCGTTGGCCGGCGCCGAGATCCTGGCGACCGAAATTAGCGCCAGCGGCGCACACCTGGGCAATGGCCTCCTGGAATCCTGCCGGACGCAGGAAAAAATTGAGGAAACCCGGCCCGGCGATTTCTACCCGCTCGATCCACGGGGATGCGGGTAGAGCGTCCAGGATGGCCTGCGCCAGATCGCGAGGCTTTTTCCCAGCGCCCTTGGCGAGGAGCAGGGCGATATTGCTGGCGAGGTGACCATGCTCGACCTGACGCGGACGATCGAAGTCGAGTTGTGCCGGCAGGTCGTGCAGCATTCCCTGCTGCTGCAGGTCCCGCAGGGCCAGCGAGAGAGGTTCGGCGACGAAATTTTTCACAAAGTAAACCTTGAGCAAACAGAATTTTTGCTGCAGTGTACCCTATGCTGGGTCTTTCCGTCAGGGGGCCGACGGCAGGAGAAGGAGAGCCAAGGAGACGCCCCTAGTGAAGCATCTCGAAATCATCTGGACATGGTTTCGCACCCCCATACCATTTCCCGGCGGCATCCAGATCGAGCCACTCGGCATTGTCGAACTGATCCTGCTGCTCATTCTCCTGTGGTGGGGTGCCCGCTGGCTGCGAAAATTGACGCGCAGTCTCCTGAGTCGACGCCTGGATCCCTCCCTGGCCTATGCCATCTCCCGCATCGGCTATTATTTTTTTCTTGCCTTCGGGGCACTGATCGTCCTGCAGAGCATTGGCGTCAACCTCAGCAGTCTGTCGATCTTTGGCGGGGTCATCGGGGTTGGCCTGGGCTTTGGTCTGCAGAACATCTTCAGTAATTTCGCGTCGGGACTGATCTTGCTGATGGAGCAAAGCATCAAGGTGGGAGATTATATTCAGATCAAGGAAAATGGCTTGCATGGCGAGGTGATTCACCTCGGCGTGCGCTACACCCAAGTCCGCACGAACGACAACATCGATATCCTGGTGCCCAATTCCCAGTTCGTGAATGGTGAAGTCATCAATTGGAGCCTCAGCGATAGCACCATGCGCCTGCACATCCCCTTTCGCGTGCCCTACGGTACGGATCGCGAAGCGCTGCGCGACATGGTCATCGCGGCGGCACTGCAAGCCAACAGCACCCTGAACGTCGAAGGAAAAAAACCGGGCTTGTGGGTCAAAGCCTTTGGCGAGGCTGGCTATGACTGCGATATGATCGTCTGGGTCGATCGACACGCGCTGATGCGTCCTGGCAGTACCAGTGCTGAGTACCACTGGCTCCTGGCGGATGCCCTGGAGCAGGCGGGTATCGAGATCCCCCGCCCACGTCAGGAAATCAGCTTTGCCCGCGCGCAGGATGCCCAGCGTTACGCCGAAGCCGTCTCTCGCTCTTCTTCCTCCACGTAGCTGCTTGCGGACGTCGCCAGACGCCGCGGCGAGATCAGGAACAGATACGCCGCTACCGCTGCTGCAAGGGCAATCCACAGGGAGAGACGCAGCAGATTGTCGAGACTCAGGGTAGCCGCGACACTCTCCATGTGCCGCAGCAGAACCGGCATAGGCAAGCCAGACGATGTCCGAATATCCGCCCGCAGATGTGCCTGCGCCAGCGCCGTTCCCCGCGTCCACCACACTTCCAGGATACTCACGCCAATGTTGGCGCTGAACACTCGGATAAAATTGCTGGTGGTGCTGGCCGAGGGAATCTCCTCCTTGGGCACCCCGGAGAGAATGATCAAAGTCAGCGGTACGAAGAGCGAGCCCACGCCGAGCCCAACAAAGAAGATCGGCCAGAACAGATCTCCCAGACTCATCATCGGGCTCAAATAGGCCGTGCCGTAGGCAAAGGCGAAGAGCAGAAAGCAGGCGCTGGCCAGGCGCCGGAGGCCGAAAAGCCCGTGTAAGCGATCCATGAGCGTCGACACGGGTACCGCCGCGAGGCCGATGGGAATCAGAATGAGGCTACCCCACCAGCCATTGAAACCCAGATTTTCCTCGGCCCAGAGGGGCAGCAGGGACGCCCAGCCCATGAACAATGCCCAACCCAGACAGAGTAAGAGTAAGCCCAGCCAGTAGTTGCGGTGGCGCAAATAGTGAAAGCGCAACAGCGGATGTCTTGCCGTAGCCACACGCCAAGCAAAGAGAGAGAGCAAGGCCAAGGCAAGGAGGCTGACGCGCAAGATGAACTGCGAGTGCCACCAACCATACTGCTCACCATTGTCGAGGACGATTTGCAGGGCCATCAAGCCCGCGTACAACAGCAGAAAGCCGAGCAGGTCGAAAGCCGCTGGGCGCGGACCACGCTCTTCTGCAATCTGGCGAGTTCCCAACCAAGCGGCCAATAGCCAGATCGGTACGGAAAGGGCAAATATCCAGCGATAACTCAGGTTGACCGCGAGGTAGCCGCCCAGGGCAGGACCCACGAAGAAGGGAACGAGCATCGCGTTGCTCCACAGGACGGTGACCAAGCCATGCCGCTCTGCGGGACTTGCCCGAAGGAACAGGCTCTGACTTAGGGGGACCAGGAGTCCAGCGGCCATTCCTTCCATCGCCCGGCTGAGAAGCAGGATCCAGAGGTTGCTGGTGCTTGCGCTGATCACACTGCCCAGCGCCGCCAACAGGCAGGCCGCAAGAAAGACCCGGCGGGCGCCAAAACGTGCGCTTGTCCAAGGCATCAAGGTGATTCCCACGGACCAATTGACGATGAAATAGGTCAGCGTCCAGAGCGCGTGCTCGCTGCTGGTGGCAACACCGCCAGCGAGATAGGGAAAGATTCCCTGCACCGACGCGCCATCGAAGGAACCCAGGGCGAGCGCCAGCCCTACACCAAGGAAGAGCAGCCAAGGCAGTTTTTCTGCACTCTTTGCCATTCATTCCCCCTTCTGCAATCCCTGGCAAACGGTAGCGCCAAGAATTATATTGATCCAATGGATTTATTTTCCCTGATTCATCGGAATCATCGATGAAATTACAAGTAGAAGATCTGCTCAGCTTTCTCGAGGTGGCAGAACAGGGCGGCGTTGCCAGCGCCACGGCCCGACTGCACCGCAGCCAGCCGACGATCTCTGGACGCTTGCAGCGACTGCAGCTCGCCCTAGGCGAGCCCCTGTATCTGCGCGAGGGGCGGGGCATTCGTCTTAGCCCAGCGGGAGAAGCCCTTCTCCCTCTCCTGCGCCATCTGCGGGCAGACCTGCAGCAGATCGAGACCTGGGTCAGTCAGCGACAACAGCAGCAGGAAGGCCAGCTCCGCATTGCCGCCAGCAGCACCGTTGCCAACTATTTTCTCATGGAGCATTTGGCACGCTTCCGCACCGCCTATCCGGGCATCGAGTTGCGCTTGCAGACCGGCGTCTTACCCTTGGAGAGTTGGGACTGGAATGACTGGGATCTGGTCTTTACCGAGGAGGCGATTGCAGCAGAGGCACTGCCCAAGCCTCTACAGCAGCGCCCTTGGCGCGAAGACGAACTGGTTGCCATTCTACCGCTACAGCACCCCTGGATACTGGCGGGCAAGAAAAGCGCAACCTGGACAGAAATCCTGCAAGAGCCCATCGTCTGGCGCGAGGCCCATTCCGGCATCCGCCGCCGGGTGGAAGCGGCCCTGCGCGCAGCCGGACTGAAACCCAGCTATACCGTCGAAGTGACCGGCGTCGAGGCCCTGCGCGAGGCGGTAGCCGCGGGTTTGGGCATTGGTTTTGCGTCGGTCGAGGCCCTGGACAAGGTGCGCTGGCCCCTCGCCTCCCTGCGCCTGGAACCGCCGACAGGGTTGTTCTGGACGCTATATCTGGTGCATCCGCAAGCGGAATATGGATCCCATGCTTTGCGGGCCTTTCTCGACGTGTTGGTACCCGAAGCCTAAGCGACTGGATCTTCAGGTCGGAGCAGGCAAGCACCGTACCCACCTGCAGGGTGCTCCAGCCAGATCAGGGGCAGTTCCGGATATTGGGTCAGCAAGGCTTCCTCGGCATCCCCAGTCTCGAGAACCAGGATTCCTCCCGCCCGTAAATGCTCTGGTGCCTCTTGCAACAGAGGCACCAGGCAGGTCAGCCCATCCTCACCAGCGGCCAGAGCGAGACGTGGCTCGTGCTGGTATTCTGGGGGCAATGCCGCCATCGCCGCGGCGTCTACATAGGGCGGATTGCTGACGATCAGGTCATAGCGCTCCGCCGGCAGCGCCGAGAAGAGGTCGGAGACCAGCAGCCGTATCCTCTCCTCAAGGCCATGGGCACGGACGTTGCGCTCCGCCACCGTCAAGGCGGCGGAAGAAATATCCACCGCATCGACCATAGCCTCGGGAAAACGCTCGGCGAGGGCCACCGCCAGACATCCCGAGCCGGTGCCGATCTCCAGAATTCGCTGCACACCCGTTGCCGCGATCCAGGGCGCAAAGCCTTCCTCAATGAAGGGTTCGAGGAGACTGCGCGGGATCAACACCCGCTCATCGACAAAAAAACGCAGGCCAGCAAACCAGGCCTCCTGCAAGATATAGGCAGTGGGTCGGCGCAGGATTTCGCGCTGGTAGAACGCATCGAGGACCCAGTCGCCCTCCGCTGGCGTCAGTCTTGCGCTGCGTAGCTCGGGCAAGTCTTCCGGCTCCAGCGCCAAACGCCGAGCCAGAAGCGCGGCTGCTTCCGCCTTCGGCTGCTGATAGCCCTGGCTGCAGTCAATGGCCGCACGCGCAAATCGGCTCTGACCATAGCGCCAGAAGTCTTCGATACTGTGCAAACCAGTTGCCAAACTCCGATATTCTTGCCAGCGCATGCTGCCCTCCTAATCGATGTCCAGCCATACCGGGCAGTGATCCGAACCCAGAACATCCGTGGCAATCCCAGCGCCGCGGATGCGGGGCAAAAGGCTACGATGTACCCAGAAATAATCGAGGCGCCAACCGACATTGCGCTCGCGTGCCGCCGTGCGCTGACTCCACCAGGAAAAACATTGCTCCTGCGGGTGCAGGTAACGAAAGCTATCGACCCAGCCCGCCGCTTCCCAGCGATCGAGCCAGGCACGCTCTTCTGGCAGAAAACCGGAAATCTTGGCATTTTCTGCGGGACGGGCGAGATCGATGGGGTGGTGCGCGGTGTTCACATCACCACAAAAGATCACTGGACGTCCCGCAGCTACTCGGGTCTCGATCTGCGCAAGAAAATCACGATAGAAATCGAGCTTATAGGCAAGCCGTTCCGCATCCTTCTTCCCATTCGGAAAATAGATATTGTAAAGATCGAAGCCGCCACAATCGTGGACCAGGACGCGCCCCTCCCGGTCGTAGCGGGGATCGCCGAGGCCGGATTGCCGCAAGGGCAGTGGAGAGCGGGAAAAAGTTGCCACACCACTGTATCCGGCCCGCTCCGCGGCTGCCCAGTCGCCGTGGTATCCCGGTAACTCGCGTTCCGCCTCAGCAAGCTTGTCGGGATCGGCCTTGCTTTCCTGTATGCAGAGCAGGTCGGGTTGCGCCGTCGCCACCCAGTCGCGCAGCCCCTTGCGCAGGGCGGCACGCCACCCATTGACGTTCCAGCTGTACAGACGCATTAACGCTGCACTCGTACCGCGAGGAATTCTCCCTGGTCCAGCACGCGCTGGAGCAGGGCGCGGGCGTCTGCTGCGGCGGCCTCCTGCGGGAGCTGGGCCAACGTCTCACGCGCGCCGCTGGGGCTGATCACACCATGACGCAGGGCGAGCTGATACAGCACCTGAATGGAGAGACGATTATCTGGCCGCTGCGCCAGCATCAGTTGTAACTCGGCCTTCGGTCCACCGTAAAAGTGCAGTTCACGAATCTGATCTACTGCCGGCAATGCATTCATTTGCGTCGATTTCCCAGTCTTTGCTGATCGTTTTGCGGACGGCTCCCGCGCTGGGCCAGGTCGCGCATCTGCAGCGACCATCCCCCCGCCGGCGCAAGTTGTGGCGCCATGCGGCCCAAGGCGGCGAGGAACCGTTCGGAGAAACCCCAGAGAGGGCGAATCAGTGCCAAACCAGAACCGATCAAGCGCTCTGGGCCCGACTCCTCCTCCCACAGCAGCTCTACGGTCTGCACCGCCGTCTGGGCCTGCAGTCGCTGTCCGAGCCGCGAAATCTTACCGCGGATCTTGACCGGGTACCATACGAGGAAACTGGCTTGCGGCCAGTTTTGTTGTGCTGCGAGCAGGGAATCCGCCAGTTGTTCCCACTCCCCAACTGCCTCGAAGGGCGGGTCGACCAGTACCAACCCTCGCCCCGGCGCGGGCGGCGCCTTGCGCTGCAAAAATTGATAGCCATCCTCGACCAGGACGCTGCTCTGCGGGCGTGCAGCGAGAGACTGGCGCAGTTCCTGCGCAATCCCTGGCACCTTTTCGAGCAGAAAGATCATGTCCTGCGGACGCAGCAAGCGCGCCGCCAGGAGGGGGGAACCCAAATAGCTGTGCAGTTCCTTGCCAGAATTTTCCGCCAACAGCAAATCCAGCCACGGGCGCAGCTCCAGCAACGCTCGCCGCTGCGGCCACAGTCGTTTGATGCCCATTTCCGCCTCAGCCGTCTGGCCCAGATCGTAGCGCCCGGCGCCGGCATGGGTGTCGACGTAGTAGAGCGCGCGGTCTTTCTGCAGCAACTGCTCCAGGGCCAGCACCAAGGCGAGATGTTTCATGCAATCCGCCGCGTTCCCGGCGTGAAATTGGTGTCGGTAGTTCATGTCGCGGATGGTGCGGCATTCGGCAGCGAGAGGGAAGAGCGGCAAGCCGATGCGCTTGGCTTGGGCGCGGGCATTGGTCATGATAGACCCACTACATTGCCTGCGAGGATGACCGCCATGCGTTTATTCAGTACCCCAACGAGTCCCTATGCCCGCAAGGTCCGCATGGCGCTACTCGAGAAGAACCTCAGCTGCAGTATCGAAAACGTCGACCTGCGCGACCCAGAACATGCCGGAAAGGAGCAGAATCCCCTCGGCAAAATCCCCGTGCTCGTACGCAATAATGGTGAGGCGCTCTACGACTCGCGGGTGATCCTGCAATATCTCGAACTTTTCCATCCCGAGCCAGCGCTGCTGCCTGCGGCGCCGGAGGAACGGATTCGTTGCCTGCGCCTGGAGGCCCTGGCGGATGGCATCATGGATGCCAGCATCGCATGGGTACAGGAGCATCGTCACAGCAAGGATTGTCAGGATCCGACACTGATCTTGAAGCAGCGGGGCAAGGTGCAGAGGGGCCTAGCCTACCTGCAGGAGCAGTGCCAGCACTGGTCACCTCAACCGCAGCGCCCTCTCGATCTGGGCCAGATTGCGACCATTGCCGCCGTCGGGTATGTCGACCTGCGCGCCCCCGAACTGCTTCTTCCCTACGCCGATCTCCATCGCTGGACTCAGTCATTGCGCGATCGTCACAGCGTTGCCGAGACCATCCCCCAGTGAGAGCCAAGTCGTGAAAGTTGCCAGCTGGAATGTGAATTCGCTCAAGGTCCGTCTGCCGCAAGTGCTGGACTGGTTGCAGACGGAGCAGGTCGATGTGCTTTGTCTCCAGGAAACCAAACTCCCCGATGCGCGCTTTCCGGTGGCAGCCCTGCAGGACATCGGTTACCAGAGCCTGATGCACGGACAGTCCACCTACAATGGTGTCGCCATTCTCAGCCGCCTGCCTCTGCACGCCAGCCAGGCTGACTGGCCCGATGGGGGCGATGGCCAGGCCCGTCTCTGCGCGGCGAGCGTGGGAGACTTACGCATTGTCGATGTCTATGTCCCCAACGGGCAGGCGCTGGACAGTGAAAAGTATGTCTATAAATTGGCATGGCTACAGCGATTGGAGCAATTTCTGCGCGACGAACTGCAGCGCTGGCCGCGCTTGCTCCTCCTCGGCGATTTCAATATCGCCCCGAGTGACCTCGATGTGCATGACCCAGCGGCCTGGGGAGAGGATATCCTCTGCTCGCCGGCCGAGCGCGCCGCCCTGCAGAGGCTCCTGGATCTCGGTCTGACCGATCTCTTCCGGCAGCAACACCCGGAACAACGTGCCTGGACCTGGTGGGATTATCGCGCCGCGAGCTTCCGTCGTGATATCGGCTTACGCATCGATCTGTTATTGGGCAGCGAGGCCCTTCTTCCCCAGATTCAGACGATCCACATCGACCGCGCCGCGCGTGCCAACGAGCGACCCTCGGACCACGCGCCGGTCTGCTTACAGTTGGAGGAACCTGCATGATTGGTATCTTGCTCGTCAATCTGGGCACCCCCGAAGCGCCCAGCACGCCGGCAGTGCGCCGCTACCTGCGCGAATTTCTCAGTGATCCGCGGGTGGTGGAAATTCCTCGCCTGATCTGGTGGCCCATCCTCAATGGCCCCATTCTACTGAGCCGACCGGCGCGTTCGGCGCGCGCCTATCGCAGCATCTGGATGGACCAGGGTTCGCCGCTGCTGGTCTACAGCCAGGGCCTCGCCGCAGGTTTGCAGCAACGCTATGATCAAGAGCAACCCGGCAAGGTGCGCGTCAGTCTCGCCATGCGCTACGGTCAGCCAGCCCTGGCGAAGGAACTGCGCGCTCTGCACGCGGCGGGCTGCGAGAAGATTCTCGTGGTTCCCCTCTACCCACAGTATTCGGCGACCACCACGGCATCCATCTTTGATGCCGTCAGTGCCGAGCTGCGGACCTGGCGCAATCTGCCTGAACTGACCTTTCTGCGCGATTGGCACACCCACCCGCGTTACATTGCCGCCTTGGCACGCTCGGTACAGGCGCATTGGCAGAAGGAAGGTCGTCCCGATCAACTGCTCTTGTCCTTCCATGGACTGCCGGCACGCAACGTCGCGCTTGGCGACCCGTATCGAGAGGAATGCGAGCGCACCACGCAACTTCTGGTGCAGGCCCTTGCTTTGCAAGACAAGGATTGGGTGCAAACCTTTCAAAGCCGCTTTGGTCCGGCGCGCTGGCTCGAGCCCTACACCGTGGTCACCTTGGAGGAACTTGGGCGTAAGGGGGTGGAGCGCGTGGATTGCCTCTGTCCCGGCTTCGTCACCGATTGCCTGGAGACCCTGGAGGAAATCGCCATAGGCGGCAAGGAAAGCTTCCTGCACGCTGGCGGCAAGCAAATGCACTATATCCCTTGCCTCAACGACAATGCCGACTGGATCGCCGACTTTCGCGCCATTCTCGACGAGCATCTTCCGGCCAGCTAGGGACTTTTGCTTGACCCCTCCGCAACGGCTACACTGCTCGCGAGGATTTCCCCTGGAAGGAAGAGCATCGCCATGAAAATTGCCAAGGACTGTGTTGTAACCCTGGATTACACCCTGACCGACGAGGATGGCGAAATCCTCGACAGCTCCGAAGGCGATGAGCCCTTGGTCTATCTGCATGGCCACGGCGATATCGTCCCTGGACTGGAACGCGCCCTCAATGGCCATCAGGCGGGTGACCGCGTCCAGGCGGACGTGGGACCGGAGGATGGGTATGGGGAATGGGACGAAGATTTGGTCGACGTGGTGGGCAAAGAAGACTTCGATGATCCAGAAGATCTGGAGGTCGGGGCACAGTTCGAGGTCGATACCGACGAGGGCGTGCGCATTGCCACGATCATCGAAATGGAAGGCAATGACATCACGGTGGACCTGAATCATCCCCTCGCCGGAATGGGGCTTCATTTTGATGTCACGGTGCGCGATGTGCGCGCAGCGAGTGCGGAGGAACTGGAACACGGCCACGTGCATGGCCCGCACGGGCACGAGCACGACTGAGAAGTAAAAGCGGGGAGAACCTTGCACATTCTGGGGATGATGTCGGGCACCAGTGCTGATGGGATCGACGCCGCCCTGCTGCAGTTCTCCCCCGACTCTGCGGGAAAGCTGGCTGGCCACTGGCACTGGCCGTACCCAGCGGAACTGCAGGACCGGATTTTTCGTCTGCAGGAATCCCTCTCCACCCCAGCCCTGCTCGCACTGGACCGGGAGATCGGTCAGCTGCATGGACAATTCGCCCACCAGATTCTCGCCGCCGGCGGGGAATTCGATCTCGTCGCGCTGCACGGTCAAACCGTAGCCCATCAACCCGATGCGCTGCCCGGATATACCTGGCAGATAGGCTCGCCCTACGACGTTGTTCAGAGTACCGGGCGTAGTGTCGCCTATGATTTCCGCCGCGCCGATCTCGCCGCTGGCGGGCAAGGTGCGCCATTGGTCCCTCCCTTTCATGCGGCCCTGCTGCGCGATCGCTCTCCCCTCCTGGTCCTCAACCTCGGCGGCATGGCCAATATCACCTGGCTACCTGCACGCGATGACGGGAGGAGCGCACAGGCCTTCGATAGCGGTCCAGGCAACGTCCTCATCGATGCTGCAAGCCAACTCCTGAGCCAAGGCGCTAGACGCTATGACCACGACGGCGCCTGGGCGGCGCAGGGACGGATTCAGGCGGATGCGCTGCATACCTGGATGGGGATGGACTATTTTCAACGCCCGCCGCCGAAAAGCACGGGACGGGAACTCTTCGATGCGCGCTGGGTAGCGCAGCAATGGTCCACCTGGCAGCACTCGGAGGCCGACTTTCTCGCCACCCTCACCGCCCTGACGGCGGAAAGCATCGCGCTTTCCGTCCAACGCTGGCTGCCAGCGGCGGCGCGCATGCTGGTCTTTGGTGGCGGTGCCCACAATCCATTCCTGCTGGCACGCCTCCAGGCCGCCCTCCCCGAACGCTCTATCGAGATCGGTGAGCAGGTTACCGCCATCCCCAGCGAAGCGATGGAGGCCATGGCCTTCGCTTGGCTGGGCGGACAGTGCCTCCTCGGCCGCGCCCTCGATCTGCAGAATGTCACCGGCCAACAGCGCGCCGTCGTGCTCGGAAGCCTGGTTCCGGGAGACAACTGGTCACGGCTTCTCACTTGGGGCGAAGCATCATGCTGAGACCGAGTGGCGACGCCATGCTTTGTGGCATCATCGGCCATCCGCTGCAGCATAGTCTGTCCCCGTGGATGCAACAGCGCTTTGCCGAACAGACCGAGGTCGACTTCGTCTATGCGCCATTTCCGCTACGACCAGAGCATCTACCGGAGGCGATCCGCAGCTTGCAGGCGCTGGGTCTGCGGGGCCTGAACGTCACCATCCCACACAAGGAAGCGGTACTGGCACTGGTCGATGAGCTTTCTCCCCAGGCAGCGGCCATTGGTGCGGTCAACACCCTGGTCTTCGAGGAGGGAAAAACCCTTGGGGACAATACCGACATGACGGGCTTTGTCCGTGCCCTGCGGCGCCATGCGCGAGCCCTCGCCGGGCCGAGTCTGATTATCGGTGCTGGCGGGGCAGCGCGCGCTATTCTCCATGCCCTCGCTGCAGCAGGAGCCGCGCCCATCTATCTTGCCAATCGCTCGCGCCAACGAGCCGAGGACCTGGCGCTGGAGTTCTCTCGGCTGCCCATCCGCCCCATAGACCTCAGCGCCGCAGCCATCACGCCATTGCTTGCCGAGCTGCAACTGGTGGTCAACACCAGCAGCCGCGGCCTGCAGGGCGAGGATCATCCGGAAATTGCCCTCGAGCAACTACCGCCGTCGGGCATTGTTTGTGATATCGTCTATAAACCTTTGCAAACCCCCTTGCTGCGCCGGGCGCAGGCCTACGGCTTGCGTTGTGTGGATGGCTTGGGAATGCTTGTTGAACAGGGGGCCGAGAGCTTTCGTATCTGGACCGGCCAGTCGCCGGATTCCGGTGTTGTTGAGGAAAAATTGCGCACATGGCTGTCACATCCGAACTCGCAACCCTGACTCCTCTGCTACGCGGTATCGTTGGGTCCGGTCTTGTGGAAGAGAACACCTTACGGAGCCTACTCAGCGATCCGGCAAGAGGAAAGCGGCCGCTGCTGGCTTTTCTCGTCGAGAAAAAGGCATTTTCCGCGCGGGATCTTGCGCAATACCTTGCCGAACGCTACAAAATGCCTTTTCTGGATCTGGATGCCATTCAGCTCGACGAAACCGTCATTCGCCGGATTGATCGTGCGCTTCTGGAGCGCCACCAGGTGCTCCCGATATCGCTGCATCGTGACGCGCTCTATCTGGCCATGGCGGACCCAACAGACGTCAAGGCCACGGAAGATATCCGCTTCAATGCCGGTGGGCTGCAAATCAATCCCATCTTGGTCGAGGCGGACAAGCTCAGCAAGGCCGTCGCCGAATACGCCGGCGGTTTTCAAAACCAGCTTGAGGAGTTTTTTACTTCTCCCGACGATCGGGACGACCAGGACGAATTCGATCTCGGCGGCGAGGCACAAGGGGAAGATGCCCCAGTGGTGCGCTTCGTCCAGCAGCTCCTGCTTGACGCCATCCAAAAAGGCGTGTCGGACATTCATATCGAACCTTACGAACGCGACATCCGTGTCCGCTATCGTCTCGATGGTGTCCTGCAAGACATGCTGCACCCCCCGGCGGGATTGCGCGACGGGATCACTTCGCGATTGAAAATTCTATGCCGCCTGGACATTTCTGAGCGACGTCTGCCCCAGGATGGGCGTCTGCGGGTGCGTTTCCCACCGGCAAGAATCATTGACTTCCGTGTCTCCTTCTTGCCCACCAACTTTGGCGAAACCATTGTTTTGCGTCTCCTCGATCCTGCCAGCTCCAAGGTGCCCATCGAGGCCCTGGGGTTCTTGCCCGAGCAGCTACGTGCCTTTGACGATGCCATTCATCGTCCGTACGGAATGATCCTGGTGACTGGCCCCACCGGCTCCGGCAAGACCACGACGCTCTACACCGCGCTGAATATTCTCAATACCGGTGATGTCAACATCAGCACGGCGGAAGACCCCGTGGAGATCCCGGTCTATGGCATCAATCAAGTAAATATCAACGAGCGCATTGGGCTGAATTTCGCTTCGGCTCTACGCTCCTTTCTGCGCCAGGACCCGGACATCATCATGGTCGGTGAGGTCCGCGACCTGGAAACCGCAGAAACCGCGGTGAAGGCCGCGCAAACCGGACATCTGGTGCTGGCCACCCTGCACACCAACGATGCCCCGCAGAGCCTTACCCGCCTCGAAAACATGGGCATACCCACCTACAACATTGCTGGCAGTGTGCACTTGGTGATGGCGCAACGTTTGGTGCGGAAATTGTGCGTTGCCTGCAAAAAGCCCGAAAAAGTACCGGAAGCAGCGCTGCTCGAGGCGGGCTTCCGCAGTGAAGAACTCCAGGGCTGGAACCCCATGGGTCCAGTAGGCTGCGATCAATGTAATGGGGGCTATCGTGGCCGCATGGGTCTGTACCAGGTCATGCCAATCAGTGAGGCCATGCGCGAGGTCATCCTGCGCGGCGGTACGGCGTTGGAGCTCGCTCGGCAAGCAGAGGCGGAAGGCATTCTGAGTATGCGCCAATCTGGCCTACTCCGCGTGCGAGAGGGTGTCACCAGTCTTGAAGAAGTCCTCCGCGTTACCAATCGCTGACAGCATCACGCTGTCCGACCGGCCACGGGGACTTCCGCGCGAAGCATGGACCGTGGCGATTTCGCGACTCTTGGTGAGTGCCATACTGCTGGCGCTGAGCAACCTTTCCAGCAATGCCCTGGTTCTGAAATCCTCCGCCTTACTCCCGGCAGTGCGCGATAGCAGTGCCATCGCTCTGATCTGGAGTCTGGGAATCGTATTTACCCTGCAGCTTTGGCCGGGCATCTGGCGCGAAACGACAAAATTCGTGGTCAGCGCTGTCGATATCGCCCTGGTGCTCACGCTCTTTTCCCTCACCGGTGGAATATCCGGTACCCTCGCCGTCCTGCCATTTCTCCTGCTCATTGGCAATGCCTATCAGCTCAGTGGTCGAACCGCTCTGGCACTGGTCTGGCTCTTGATCGTGCTGACGTTACTGATTAGTGGCTTGCAAGACATCACCTGGATATCCAGCCGCACTCTCATCTATCTCGTTGCCCTGCTTACCGTCGCCTTTCTGGCCGACAATCTAGTGCGAAATCGCGAGCGTGCTGCTCGTTGGAGCGCCGCGCGTGAGCAGCAAATCATTGATCTGAATGCCCTGAACCAGGAGATCATCCAGCAATCGGATACCGGGTTATTGGTCCTGGATCGTCAGCACCGGGTGCTATTCAGCAATCCTAACGGCCGGGCAATGATCGATCTACGCAATGATGACGAGCTACCAACACCGCTCGACCTGCTGCGCCCGGAACTCGCGGACGTTCTTCATGCTCAGGACCCCAAGCAGGAAAAGGAAGTACATTTATCTGCAGCCGACCGCAGCGGAAAAAAACGGAGTTTTCTGGTACACCAGGTTGCGCTTCCCAATACGCCCTACAATCTACTGAGCTTGCGTGATGCAACGGTATTGCGGGCGCGCCAGCGCGAGGTGCAGATGGCCGCACTCGGACGTCTGGCGGCCAACATTGCCCATGAGATTCGCAATCCGCTCAGCGCGATACGCCACGCCGCGCAGCTGTTAGGAGAGCGCTCCCTGAATGAAAGTGAGAAACGCCTCCTGACCATTGTCGATCGCGAATCCCAGCGCCTGAATCGGATTGTCGATTCGGTTCTGGAGATGGCCCGGCCGCGCGCGGCCCATCCTGAACCCATCGCGCTCGCCGCTTGGTTACCGGCGCTTTTGCATCAACTGCGGGAAGATCCGTCGATGCAGGATCTGCACAGCTCTCTCGACGTTTCCAATCATCTTCCGCTGGCGAGCTGTGATCCGGAGCAGTTACGACAAATTTTTACCAACCTGGTACTGAATGCGACCCGATACGGACGCAAAGACGATCAGGTTGTACAGGTAGACATTTCGGTAATATTGTCGCCCGAACGCGATGCCCTCGAAATCCGCGTTCGCGATCATGGTCCTGGCATTGCAGAAGAAGATCTCGAACGAATCTTTGAACCTTTCTTTACCACCGAATCCCTTGGCACCGGACTGGGTTTGCCGCTGGTACGCGAACTCCTGCGTGCCAATGGCGCCGATATTGAGGCAAGAAATCATCGGCAGGGTGGAGCGGAATTCCTGTTCACGCTTCCCACCTGGCGCCTGGGTACCCCGGTATGACGGCACCGGCGCGGGCACTGGTCCTCGATGATGAACGGGTCATCGCTGAACTACTCGACATTACCCTATCCGAGATGGGATTCGCGGTAGTCTGTGTAGACAGCCTGCGTGCCGCACGTGAGGCGCTGGAGCGACAGTCCTTCAGCCTGTGCCTGACCGATCTGCGCCTTCCGGACGGCAGCGGCCTCGAGCTTGTCCGTCACATCCACCAACGCATTCCCCAACTTCCCGTCGCCGTCCTTACCGCCTACTCCTCCACCGAAGGTGCAGTGGAGGCCATGCAGGCCGGCGCCTTCGACTTCATGACCAAACCCATCGAGCTCCAGCGCCTGCGCCGCATGGTGGAACAGGCACAAGCGCTGGCCACGCTGGAACCGGAGAAAGGGAGTGATGGCATTGCCCGCCTGGTCGGCGAGAGCGCCAATATGCAAGCGCTGCGGCAACAGATCCGACTCTTGGCACGCAGCAACGCACCGGTTTTTCTCTCCGGGGAATCGGGAACAGGCAAGGAGCTGACCGCCCGCGCCATCCACGAAGCCGGTCCGCGCCGGGAAAAGCCCTTCATTCCCGTCAATTGTGCCGCCATTCCCGAGAGCCTGCTGGAAAGTGAGCTTTTCGGCAGCGAGAAAGGCGCATTTACCGGGGCGACGCAGCGACGCGACGGGCTTTTTCTGGCGGCGGATGGTGGCACGCTGTTTCTGGATGAAATTGGCGACATACCCATGGCCATGCAGGTCAAATTATTGCGCGTATTGCAGGAGCGGAAAATTCGTCCCATTGGGGCCAAGGAAGAAATTTCCATCGACATTCGCTTGATTACCGCCACCCATCGCAACTTGCAGGAATTGATCCAGAGCGGTGCCTTTCGCGCTGATCTCTACTACCGTATCCACGTCGTACCCCTGCTGATCCCGCCACTGCGACAACGCCGCGCGGACATTCCGCTGCTGGTGGACGCCCTGTTACAAAAGATTGCCCAGCGTCAGAACAAACCGCCTGCACAAATCAGCGGGGCTGCTCTGCAATGGCTGGCACAGCAAGATTTCCCCGGCAATGTGCGCGAACTGGAAAACCTCCTGGAGCGCGCCTTTGCCCTCCACACCGGTCCCGAACTCACCCTAAAGGATCTGAATCCGACGCAGCAGGCCACGCCCATACAGGGCAAGCCATTGCCGAGTACGCAGCTCGCGCAACGCCTCCGCGCTGCCGAACAGCTCTTCTTGCGCAACCAGCTTGCCGCGCAACAGAACCGCTTCGAATCCTGCGCGCAGAGCTTGGGAATCAGTACACATTCTTTGATCCTGCGCTTGCAGCGCGGTGATAGCAGTGTTGATCATGCCCCCAACACTTGAACCCTTGGCGTGGGTCCTGCTAGCGATTGTCGGCCTCTTGGTTGGCAGTTTTTTGAATGTGGTCATCCACCGCCTGCCGCGCCGAGAATCCATCGCATTTCCGGGGTCCCGCTGCCCGCAGTGCGGGCACCCCCTACGCCCCTGGGACAACATTCCCCTTCTCAGCTGGCTGTTCCTGCGTGGTCGCTGTCGCTACTGCCGGGGCGCCATTTCCTGGCGCTATCCGCTGGTGGAACTCCTCGCTGCCCTGCTGGCGCTGCTTGCCGCCTGGGTACTCGGCTGGCACGGACAGCTACTCCCTGCGCTCCTCTTATTGTGGGCATTGCTCGCCCTCACCCTGATTGACCTCGAAACCTATCTGTTACCCGATCGCATCACCAAACCAGGGATGCTCCTCGGGCTATTGCTCAATGCCAGCGCCTGGCTGACACCCGCCTTCGCCTTGGCGCAGCCTCTTGATGCCGTGCTGGGATTGCTCCTCGGCTATGGGCTGTTGCGCGGCCTGGCGGAGATCTACCTGCGTCTGAGCGGACGCGAGGGGATGGGGCATGGGGATTTCAAACTCCTCGGCATGATTGGCGCCTGGCTGGGCTGGCAGGATATGTTTCTCGCGTTGTTTCTCGCCGCCCTGAGCGGGGGACTGGTCGCAATCCTCTTTCTCGCCGGCGGTAAGGGCCGAGATTACGCCATCCCCTTCGGTCCCTATCTCGCCCTCGGTGCGGCCATCATGCTGCTCTGGCCGCAGGTCGTGATAGTGCAATTCCTGCACTTGGCCGCGCCTGGATGAGCCGCTGTATCGGTCTGACTGGGGGCATTGCCAGTGGCAAGAGCCTTGCCGCGGAGATCCTCGCCGAACAGGGCGCGCGGATCCTGGACGCCGACCAGTTTGCGCGCGAACTGGTCCAGCCCGGTCACGCCAATCTGCGGCAGATTGCTGCACAGCTCGGTCCCGAGTACCTGGAGGCCGATCGCAGCCTGAATCGCGCCCGGCTCCGGGCCCGGATTTTTCATGACCGGGCAGCAAAACAATGGCTAGAGGCACTCCTGCACCCGCAAATCCGCCAGCGTTTTTTGGCGGAGACTGCGGCGATTGCGGGAGAATCCCCTGAAGCAATCATCCTTTGGGTGCTGCCCTTGCTGGTGGAAAGTCACTACGCTCCCCTCCTCGACGGCGTGCTTTTGCTGGATTGCCCAGCTTGGCTGCAGATGCAGCGATTGCTCGCCCGCGGCTGGGATCCAGAGACGGCCAAAGAAGTCATTGCGCAACAAATCCACCCCGAGGAGCGCCGGCGCATCGCGGAGTGGATCATTCCCAATCTTCGCCCACCCAGTGCGTTACGTCAGCGTCTCGAGCATTGGTGGCAAGCCCTCGACCCATAAGCTTTTTTGCTTCCCCACCGGGCTTGTGGCACTCTCGACCTAGCAAGCGGAATGAACGACGCGATGGCCATCTACGAAACTGCGTTACAAGAGCGAACCCGCTCCTTATTGCGACTCGAAGGATTATTCCATTGCCTGGACCGAGAGGGAACGGAGCCCGGCAATGTGCGAGCGGCTTTGCGTACCTTTCTGGAGCTTCTCGATTTTTGTCAGCGTCCCGAATTGCGGATTGATCTGCTGCTGGAGCTGGATCGTCTGATTCAGGCGCTACATGCATGGAAGGCGTCGGAATTGATCGATCACGCGGCGCTGGCGGTCTGGGAAAATCAATTACGCGCTCAGCAACAGGTGCTGCGGGATAGCCACCAGAGTTTTGCCGACACCTTGCGACAACAGGAATTACTCCAGCTCGCGCGTGGGCGTCAAGCGATCGCTGGCGGACTGACTGGGGCCGATCTACCCCTGCTTGCCTTCTGGGAACAACAAGAGCCTCAGTTTCGGGCACTGCAATTTCAGCACTGGCGCGCCGAATTCGACCTTCTGGAAGGCAGCATCGAAATCATTCTCCGCTTTCTGCGGGAATCTCTCGCCTGGAGCACCCAAATCGCCGAGCACGGGCGCTTTGGCACCCCTCTCAATCCCCGACAAACGCTGTCCCTTTTGCAAATTGAGACACAACATCCGCAGATCTATCCCAAAATCAGTGGCGGAATTCATCGGCTGCACGTCCAGTTTCTCCAATGGATAGACCCTGGACCGAGCCGCGCGCTAGAATCCAGCATCCATTTTCGTTTGGCGCTCAGCGCCTGTTGAACCGGCCATAAGGACCTCACAGCAATGCAGATTGGTACCACCCTCAGTCAGTTCATTATCGAAGAGACCCGCCTCTATCCCGAGGCCTCAGGAGATTTTGCCGCCCTGCTCAATGACTTGATGGTCGCGTGCAAATTCATTGGCTCTCAGGTCTATCGCGGCGCCCTGGTCGGCGCCCTGGGCAGTGCAGAAACCGGCAACGTACAAGGGGAAGTGCAGAAAAAGCTGGACGTCATTGCCAACGACGCGATCCTCAAGTCCATGGACTGGACGGGTCACCTGGCCGGCATGGTCTCGGAAGAAGAAGACGGACCCTATGCGATACCCGCTGGCGTCCCACGCGGCAAGTACCTGTTGCTCTTCGACCCCCTCGACGGCTCCAGCAACATCGACGTCGGCATCAGCGTTGGCACGATCTTCAGCATCCTCAAGGCCCCCGT
Source organism: Acidithiobacillus acidisediminis (assembly GCF_023277115.1). Classification (NCBI taxonomy): domain Bacteria; kingdom Pseudomonadati; phylum Pseudomonadota; class Acidithiobacillia; order Acidithiobacillales; family Acidithiobacillaceae; genus Acidithiobacillus; species Acidithiobacillus acidisediminis. The sequence continues at coordinate 696,333 of NZ_JALQCS010000001.1, read as the reverse complement.
GGCAGGGAAGGACGCCACGCTGGAGGACTTCCTGCAACCCGGTGCGAAACAGGTCTGCGCCGGTTATGCCCTGTACGGCTCCAGCAACATGCTGGTCTACAGCACTGGCTACGGGGTAAATGGCTTTACCCTGCTACCCGAAGTGGGCGAATACGTCCTCACCCACCCCCAGATGCGCGTCCCCGAAGACACCAGCGAGTATGCCATCAACATGAGTAATTTGCGGCATTGGGAAGCGCCTGTACGACGCTACGTCGACGAGCTGAATGCCGGGAAAGAGGGTCCGCGGCAACGGGACTTCAACATGCGCTGGGTAGGCTCCATGGTGGCCGACGTGCATCGCATCCTCTGCCGTGGCGGGGTCTTTCTCTATCCGTTCGACACGCGCGATCCGAAAAAGCCCGGCAAGCTGCGCTTGCTCTACGAGGCCAACCCCATGGGCTTCCTTGTCGAGCAGGCGGGCGGAGCGGCCAGCACCGGGCGCGAGCGCATTCTCGACCTGCAGCCGCAGGGACTCCATCAGCGCGTGCCCGTCATCCTCGGCGCCAAAAACGAAGTCGAACGGGTGGTGGAGTACCATCGCCAGTAATCATCCAATCTCAGCCCGCCACAGCGACAAATCAGGCACAAAAAAGGCCGCTGCAGGCGGCCTTTCTGCTTACTCAAACAGGAAAATTACAAAATACCCGAAAGGCTATGCACCAGTTGCCCCTGCAAAGCCGGCACAGCATTCTTGAAGGATAGGTTGACCTTGTTCGCCGTAGAAACAATGCGGGTGCGATAGTAAAGCCAGTGGCCCTCACCCGATACCTGCTGGGTGGTAGTGGTACTGGTACCCTGCTGGAGGTTGGAGTTAGTCTGCTGCTGGACCGCCTGCTTGCTCCGCTCTGCAACCTGCACATCGGTAATCATCGCGTAGGTGACATCCTTGACCAAAGAGTCAGCGACCAGACCGATCGCGCCCCCAACCAAACCACCGGCGCCTGCCCCCGTCCAACTCTGTCCGATGGCGGCACCCGCAATCGCGCCAAATGCCGCTCCACCATACCCATTGGTCAAAGACTTCTGTGCTGCCGCTTCTGACATTTTACCAACCGACAACACATTGATCTGCAGCATGTAATGGGCTTGGTTGTAGGGAACGATGCGGTAGCCCTGATTGGTCAGATTGGCATCAATCTCCTGTTCCAGCGCGGCCACGTTCAAGCTTTTATCTGAGGTATTCTTGAACTGCACGTACACCGTCTGCTCCGACGGGGGCACAGGATTCAGGAAGATGGTATTGGACATCTTGGTCTGGACGTCGAGATCCTTGTGTTCCAATGCAACTTGCGTTGCCGCACAGCCAGAAAGCGCAACTGCAGATCCAGCGACGAGGGCATAGCCCAGCATGCGCAGCCGGGTACTGGTGAGAGCGGTCATTATTTCCTCCAAAACAGTACGACCTTGCGGCCAAAAATTTCTGATGAACCGCAGAACTATTTTAGAAGATAATAGAAATGCTGCAAGCTGCCCTCAAGCTTGTCATACTGCGCACCTGTACTAATTTATCCGGGGAGTGCGTCGTGAACCGAGGGATGCAGTTGCTACCAGAATCCGCCAAACCCTTCCTGCTGGACTCCATTCATGCTTGGTGCGTGGAGCAGGGATACTCACCGTTCATTGTGGTCAAGATCGACTATCCGGGCGTCGAGGTTCCAGCTGGCTACGACCGCGATGGACGGATCGTCCTCGACATCTCTCCCGCCGCCGTTGTCGGGCTGCAGATGGCCGACGGCTGGATTCAATTCCAGGCACGCTTTGGCGGTGTCGCCCGGCGTATTGCCGTACCCATGGCCGCAGTGGTTGCCATCTATGCAGCGGAAACGCAAGAGGGGATGGGGTTTCCAGAACCCGTCATACCGACTTCTCCGGGACCAGAATCTACCCCCAAAAATCCAGACGACCGGGGAGACACCCAGCGTCCGAGCTTGCGAGTCATCAAATGAAGCTTAGGTACCTGCTGCTGGGGTCGCTACTTAGCCTCACGACCGGCATGGCGCAGGCAGATATTTATGAGTACACCGGCAGCGACGGAGTAATCCACCTCACCAATCTCCCGTCGCACAAGGCGCCCTATCACTTGGTGATGCGTACCCCGAAGATGGCCGCGCAGATTGCCCGACAACACTTTGATCCGGTCGCACGCGCAGAGCTGCAGCCCGTCGTTTTGGCCGCGGCAAAGCGATTTGGGCTGAGTGCTGCCCTGCTCAATGCCGTGATTCGGGTAGAGTCTGGCTTCAACGCAGGGGCTGTATCGAGCAAGGGGGCCATGGGCCTGATGCAATTGATGCCCGCCACCGCGAGCCGATTCGGGGTGCAGAACGCCTTCAATCCGGAAGAAAACGTGCGCGGCGGTGCGGCGTATCTGGCTGACCTACTCCACCGCTTCAGTGGTGATCTGCGCCTGGCCCTGGCGGCATATAACGCGGGCAGCCAAGCGGTCATTCAGGCCGGCTATCACATCCCGCCCTTCCAGGAAACGCAAGACTATGTACCCAAGGTCATGGCCTACTACCAGCGCTTCCAAGGCAACGGCGATCAGACCAATCTGGATACATCCTGGCAAAAGCCCGTCATTCAGATATCGAGCCCATAACGCTGGATCTTTTTACTGAGCGTATTGCGGTTGATGCCCAGACACTGGGCTGCAATTCCCTTTTGCCCCCCGCTGCGCTGCAGCACTTTCTCCAACAAGGCACGCTCGACCTCCTCCATGACCTGCTGGTAGAGATCCCGCGGTAGGGCAGTGCCCAAGTCCGAGAAATACTGCTCCACCTCGTGAAAAATACAGTCACGCAGGCTTGGCATCTGATCGCGTAACATGGGCTCGCGCATCATGGCTGACTCAGGAGGGTAACCTGGTAGCCTGGTGCCGCCTCCAGCTGCGGACCTTGCAAAACAAAATCGACTGCATGGCCGGGAACGAATCCCTTACCCACCAATACGTCGCCGGGAAGATAGGACTGGGGTGTATAAGTCAGCGTACGGATCGTCGAACCATAGGCATTACTCAGCACGACTTGAATCTGCGGATAGGCCTGCACCATTCCGGAGGTATTCTCCAGTTTTCCCCGAATGATCGCCAAGTGGTCGGGTAGCGCTGTCACCGTGCTCTGGGTGATATGAATTTCCCGATTCGGTCCCGGCCAAGGTACCTCTACCCCCAGACTATGGGCACTCTGCAGCAGCACCGAACGAATGGGCGCGTAGGTCGCCAGATAGGCATAACTGCGCGTCCACCACAGGATCTGCACGATCAGGATCAGCACCAGAAAGACGATGATTGCCAGCAAGAACCCGCGACCCAGCCCTCCAGGGTGGCGCGATTCGGCTTCGATGGACTTGGCGACGCCGGGCGCGGCAATCGGCACCTGGAAAACTTCACCGCAGACACTGCACTGCAAAACGCCCTGATGCTTGCGCAATGCTTCGGGAGCCACGGAAAAGGCAGATTCACAACGCGGGCATTGGACTTCCATCTCGCTCTCCTGGCAGACGTTCTCCTACCATCAGGGACCAGTCGCTCCGCCGCCTTGTCGACGTGAAGACAAAATACGGCGCATAGGCAGCCATGACCAGATCCTCCTGTTCTACAAGCAAGCCCGAGAGGGCAATCACCCCCCCGGGCAAGACGCGCTGCGCCAAGCGTGGCGCAAGCTCAATCAGCGGCGCCGCGAGGATATTGGCAACGACTACCGCATATTGCCGGGTTTCCTCCCCTTCCGGCAAACAGAAAGAAATGTGGTCCGCAACATGATTCTCCTGAGCATTCGCCCGCGCGATCTCGAGAGCTACCGGATCGGTATCCACACCCTGCGCAGATTCTGCTCCCAACAACAGGGCGGCTATGGCAAGGATGCCGGAACCACAGCCATAATCCAGTATCGATTCGCCGCCTTGGATCCGATCACTCAAAAACTCCAGGCACAGGGCTGTAGTTGCGTGCGATCCGGTACCAAAGGCGCGACCGGGATCCAGCCGCAACACCAGAGCCGCAGCGGGGACATCGGCCCAGTGCGGCGCAACCCAAAGCCGCCCATGATTTTGCGCGGGGAAGGCGGCCTGGGTTTCGGCAACCCAGTCCTGCTCGGGCAGCAGTTCCCAACGCGGCTCGTAGCCTTGCCAAGAGTGTTGTCGCAGCAGGACATCCACCGCAGCACGTACCTGCTCATCCCGGGCGAACAGGGCCGCCCCCCGGTTCAGGGGCCAATATTCACCATCGACGAAAACGGGAGCCGCCTGGTCATCCTCTAACCAGGTAACCGCTTCAGCGCCGGCAGCCAGCAACGACTCTTCCACCGCCTGCAAATCTTGGCCAGGTACGCAAAGATGTAGCTGCCACCAAGCTGAACTCATAGGTCAAGCAAGGCCTCGAGGTAGTGGATATGTACCCCGCCCGCGGAGAATTGGGCATCGTCGATAATCCGGCGATGCAGGGCGATGTTGCTCTGAATGCCCTCGATGTTGATTTCGCGCAGGGCACTGCGCATGCGCGCCAGTGCCTCCGCACGATCACTGCCGCTCGCAATCAGCTTGCCAATCATGGAATCATAATAAGGCGGCACCCGATAACCCGCGTAGATGTGGCTATCGACGCGGATTCCGGGTCCACCGGGTGGATGCCAGGCCGTGATCTGCCCCGGAGAGGGGACGAATCGCTCGGGGTCTTCGGCATTGAGGCGACACTCAATGGCATGACCACGGAGCTGCACGTCATCCTGGCTGAACCAGAGTTTTTCTCCCGCGGCGACGCGGATCTGGGCCTTGACGATGTCGATGCCGGTGATCAATTCGGTGACCGGATGCTCGACCTGGACGCGGGTGTTCATCTCGATAAAAAAGAAGGTTTCTGCTACTGGATCGTAGAGGAATTCGATCGTGCCTACACCGCGATAGCCGATATCCTTGCAAGCCTGAACCACCGCCGCACCCATCGATTGCCGCTGCGCTGTTGTAATCCCTGGCGCCGGAGCCTCCTCGATGACTTTTTGGTGCCGCCGCTGCACCGAACAATCCCGCTCCCCCAGATGCACACAGTTGCCGTGCCCGTCGCAGAGCACCTGAAACTCGATGTGGCGCGGCGTCTCGAGAAACTTTTCCATATAGAGAACCGGGTTACCGAAGGCACGTCCGGCTTCGGCGGTGGTGAGACTGGCCGCACTGAGCAAATGTGCCTCGGTATGAACCACCCGCATGCCACGCCCGCCACCGCCGCCGGCGGCCTTGAGAATGACGGGGTAGCCAATTTCCCGCGCGAGACGCTGAATCTCCGCGGGATCCTCGGGCAGAGGGCCATCAGAACCGGGTACGCAGGGGACGCCAGCCTTGCGCATGGCGCTCTTGGCTGCAATCTTGTCGCCCATCATACGGATACTCTCGGGGCGTGGACCAATGAAAACAAAGCCACTGCGCTCCACCCGTTCTGCGAAATCCGCATTTTCCGACAGGAAGCCAAATCCCGGATGGATGGCCTGGGCATCGGTCACTTCCGCTGCGGCGATCACCGCGGGGATATTGAGATAGCTCTTGTCTGAGGGCGCCGGACCAATACACACCGACTCATCCGCAAGTTTGACATGCATGAGGTCGCGATCCGGCTCCGAGTGCACGGCAACCGTACGGATGCCCAGCTCGCGGCAGGCACGCTGCACGCGCAGGGCGATTTCGCCACGGTTGGCGATCAGAATCTTGCCGAACATGTCACGACTCGGGGGCAATGATGAAAAGTGGCTCCCCATATTCCACGGGCTGCCCATTGCCCACCAGAACCTTGAGTACTTTGCCGCCCACATCCGCCTCAATCTCGTTGAGCAGCTTCATGGCCTCGATGATGCAGAGGGTTTGTCCAGCCTTGACCACGCTGCCCTCCTCAACGAAGGGGGAAGCCTCCGGGGCAGAGGCACGGTAAAAGGTGCCCACCATGGGAGATTTGATCATGTACCCTTCTGGTTGCGGCGGTTCTGCCTTGGTCACCGTCCCAGACTCGGCCTGTGGGGCGACCGAACTGGCTGGGTGAGCAGCAGCTGCTGGCAGGGTATAATGCATGGGTGCTGCGGCTGGAATGTTCTGATGGCGAGTAATGCGTACCTTGCTCTCGCCTTCTACCACCTCAATCTCGTCTATGGAGCTTTTTTCCAGGAGATCAGCCAGGCGGCGAATGAATTGTATGTCCATGTGCAGTTCCTTGCAGTTGTTCAGGCCGAAAAACGGCGGTGCACCGCTTCGAGAGCGAGGCCATAACCATCCGGACCTAGACCAGCGATGATCCCTTGGGCGAGATCGGAAAAATAAGAATGGCGGCGAAAGGGCTCCCGCGCGTGAATGTTGGATAGATGCACTTCGATGAAGGGAATGGCAACAGCGCTCAGCGCGTCGCGCAAGGCGATGCTGGTATGGGTAAACGCGGCAGGGTTGAGGATGATGAAATCTACCCCCTGCTGAACCGCCTCTTGCACGGCATCCACGAGCACATGTTCCGCATTACTTTGCAGCGAACGTAGTTGCCATCCCCAGGCTTGCGCCTGCGCCTGCAAGGCAGCATCAATTTGCGCCAGGCTCTGCTGGCCATAGTGCTGCGGCTCACGTCTGCCGAGAAGATTGAGGTTGGGACCGTGGATTACCAGAATGTGGGGCACGTGGGCTGCCATAAGCCTATGTTCGTTTGGTACATAGGCCTAAAGTCTGCCGCAAAGTGCCCGATAAATCCAGATGATCGACAGAGCAAAGTTAGAAATGGTTCTTGATCAACCAATCCTGTAGCGGTAAGCGATTACGCTCCCAGGCATTGTCCTGCCCCTTACCAATGGCCACCATGTAGCCAATCGCATAGTGGGCTGGCAAACGAATTAGACGCGCTACGGCCGCATAATCAAAACCATCCATGGGACAACTGTCATAACCGAGATCCTGCGCTAGCAACATCAAGGTCATCCCCAAAATTCCCAGACTGCGCATTGCCTCATCGCGTGCGACCTCTGGCTTACCGCGATAGTATTCATCGAGCTTGGGAAGGAGAAAGTCCTGCACCGGTTGCGGTGCCGTAGCCCAGTACCGTTGCGGCCGCTCTTGCCAGGCTTCCAGATCCGCACAGAGAACCAAGAGCAACGAAGCGTCGGTTACCTGGGCTTGCCCCCAAGCGACCTCTCGAATGGATTTGCGCAACTCAATGTCCTGCACGTCGACGACACGCCAATGCTGAATATTGTACGCACTGGGCGCCAATGCAGCGTTTTCCAGCAATACCCGCCGCGTTTCTGCCGACATTTGATGTTGCGGATCAAAGGACTTTGCGGCCCGCCGATTTTGCACTGCGCTCATGACATCCATACCAGATTCTCCTGTATTCGCGATGGAGCCACATCATACCAACTGGTATGTATGATGGTAAAGCTAGCGCGTGATTGGCTTATAGCGCAGCCGATGTGGGCGCGCCGCCTCTTCTCCCAGACGTCGACGCTTGTCTTCCTCATACTCGCGGTAGTTGCCGGTGAAGAACTCGACGTGGGCATCCCCTTCAAAAGCAATGATGTGGGTGGCGATGCGGTCGAGGAACCAGCGGTCATGGGAAATGACCATCACCGTACCGGGAAATTCCAGTAAGGCATCTTCCAGGGCGCGCAGGGTTTCTACATCGAGGTCATTGGACGGCTCGTCGAGCAACAGGACGTTGCCGCCGCTGAGCAGGGTTGCCGCCAGATGCAGGCGGCCACGCTCTCCGCCAGAAAGCTGACCAACCAATTTTTGTTGGTCTGCGCCCTTGAAGTTGAAACGCCCGCAATAGGCACGCGAGGGAATCTCAAACTTCCCAATCTGTAAGATGTCCAAACCGCCGGAGATTTCTTCCCAGACGTTCTTTTTCGCATCAAGGGCATCGCGCGACTGATCGACGTAAGCAAGCTGTACCGTCGGTCCGATCTTGACGGTACCACTATCCGGCTGTTCCTGCCCGGTAATCAGCTTGAAAAAGGTCGATTTTCCCGCGCCGTTAGGACCGATGATCCCGACGATGGCGCCCGGCGGCACCTTGAAACTGAGGTCTTCAAAGAGAAGGCGATCGCCAAAACCTTTGCTCACTTTTTCGAATTCGATCACCTCATTGCCCAGACGTTCGGCCACGGGAATGAAGATTTCCTGGGTTTCATTACGTGCCTGATACTCATAGGAACTGAGTTCTTCAAAGCGGGCCAGACGGGCCTTACTCTTGCTCTGCCGACCTTTGCTGCTCTGCCGCACCCACTCCAGCTCCTGCTTCATCGCCTTGATGCGCGAAGCCTCAGCACGCGCCTCCTGCTCCAGGCGCTTTTCTTTCTGATCAAGCCAAGTCGAGTAATTCCCTTTCCAGGGGATGCCTTGTCCGCGATCCAGCTCCAGGATCCATTCCGCCGCATTGTCGAGGAAGTAGCGATCATGGGTCACCGCCACCACCGTACCGGGGAAACGCGCCAGATATTGCTCCAGCCACTCCACCGACTCGGCATCGAGGTGGTTGGTGGGTTCATCCAGCAATAACATGTCCGGGCGGCTGATCAAGAGCCGACACAGAGCAATACGTCGCCGCTCACCGCCGGACAGGGTACCGACCTTGACGTCCCAGGCGGCCAGCCGCAGGGCATCTGCGGCCACTTCCATCTGCTGCTCGGCTTGGTGTCCGTCCCCCGCAGCGAGAATCGCCTCCAGTCGCGCCTGCTCCGTCGCCAGGGCATCAAAATCGGCATCGGGTTCGGCATAGGCGGCATACACCTGCTCCAACTCCGCCCGCGCCGTGAGAATCTCTCCCAGACCTTCCTCCACGGCCTCGCGCACGGTCTTTTCCGGGTCCACCTGCGGCTCTTGGGGTAGATAGCCGATCTTGATCCCTGGCATCGGCGTCGCCTCCCCTTCGTACTGGGTATCGACTCCGGCCATGATCTTCAGCAAAGTGGACTTCCCTGCGCCATTCAGGCCCAAGACCCCGATCTTCGCGCCGGGAAAGAAGGATAGAGAGATATCCTTGAGCAGTACGCGTTTGGGTGGCACCACCTTGCTCAGGCGATTCATGGTGAAGACATATTGGGCCATGGAGAAAATCCTTGCAGCGGGACAGAGTTGCGCTAGTCTAGCAAAAACTCCGGCGCGATTCCCCGACCCGTCCCGGCGCGCTACACTTGCAACGCGTAAGTGAAAGAGGTGCACCACACATGCTCAGTGTTTGGGGAGACGTCATCGTCATGGTTGGGACTCCGGTCTTGCTCCTTCTGGTTGTCATGGGCGTAAATCGTCTCGCACATCGCGGCAACAAGAAGCGTGAGGAGCCTTGATGTTATTGACGATGCTGAAGAGCAAATTGCATCGCGTGCGGGTCACCGCAGTAGAACTGGACTATGAGGGTTCGTGCGCCATTGACGCCGATCTCTTGGCGGCTGCCGGAATCCTGCCCCATGAGCAGATCCAGATCTACAACGTCAACAATGGTGATCGTTTCACCACTTACGCGATCAGCGCCGCAGCCGGCAGCGGCTGCATCTCCGTCAACGGTGCAGCGGCGCGGCGCGTCGCGCTAGGTGACCTCCTCATTATTGCCAGCTATCTGCAAATCAGTCCGCAAGAAGCACGTAACTGGCAGCCCCAGGTTGTCCACGTCGAGCCAGATAATCGACCCATCCGTTCGCCCCTGGCCGTTTGAGGTGAAACCTCTAGACCGCCCAAGCGTCCTGTGCTCCTGAAAGACCTGCCTGCGGCGGCGCAGCGGCTCCTCGCCGCGCGAGCCGCCCGCAGCCTGGGCCAAGGCGCGCTAGTAGTCGATTTTGCCTTATACCTGCATGCCCTGCATTGGACTGCGGTGGCGATCGGCGCATTGTATTCCGGCAGTCTCCTGCTTGGCGGTCTCGCCACCCTCCTCGTCGGTCCTGCCAGCGACCGCTATGGGGCTCGCCGCTTTCTGCTGGTCTATGAGGGCGTTCAGGCTGGCGCCGCCGTCTTGGCCCTAGCCAGCAGCAATACCCTACTCCTGAGCATTGCCGCCATTCTTGGTGCCTTCGGTCGCGGCGCCAATGGCGGCGCGGGCCCCTTCGCACCTGCCGAACAGGCATGGCTCTCCCGCGTGTTGCCCCAGGAAAGCTGGGGCCACGTATTGCCGGTGAATACCGCAATCGGTCTGGTCGGGATGGGGTTGGGCGCGGCCATTGCCGCACTTCCCGCTTGGCTCACGCCAGCAATCCCGGAAGCGATGGGATACCGCAGCCTATTTGTCCTAGTGTTGCTTGGCGCTTTGGCGAGTCAGTGGCTGCTCTTTTCCGCCCAGGAGCCCAAGGTTCCGGCACAAGCGTTGCAGACCGACGACAACACCGCAGTCGAGCCGCTGCGCTGGCGCCCCCTGCTGGCTTTTGGGGCGATCAATAGTCTCAACGGCCTAGGCATTGGGCTGATCGGACCGCTGATGGCGTATTGGATGCACCTACGTTTTCACGCTGGACCCGCGCTGATCGGCCCAGGAATGGCCATTGCCTTCCTTGTCGCTGCGGCCAGCTCAATCGGGAGCATTCGCCTGAATGCTCGCTTTGGCATGGTCGGGGCGGTCGTGCGCCTGCGTCTCCTGGGTTTATTGATGCTCCTGGCCATTCCGTTCGCTCCCAACTTTTTCCTGGCCATGCTCGCCTATATTTTCCGTTCAGCCATGAACCAAGGCAGCATCGGCTCGCGCCAGGCCTTGTTTCTCGGCATCGTCAGCCAGCGCCATCGAGGCCTGGCCGCCACCATCAACAGCCTGAGCATTCAAGCCCCGCGCGCCATCGGCCCAGTCGTCGCCGGGCTTTTCTTTGCCGCGGGTTATCTCACTTGGCCCTTTTATCTGGGGGCGGGACTGCAGGCTCTATATCTCCTTCTCTTTGCCCGATTCTTTTCTCCCAACACCAAAACTAGCAACTAGTTCATGTATTTTTTCTTCAAAGCTTCCCATATGAATGCAAGCCGGAGAGAAACATATTTACGCCCAAGAAGCAGAAGCTTACCACCCATAAGCTGAGGAAGGACCACCAGGCCATGGTTCTGCCACGCCAGCCTTTTACCACCCGCGCGTGCAGATAGCCCGCATAGTTGAGCCAAACGATCAAGGCCCAGGTCTCTTTCGGGTCCCACGACCAAAAACCACCCCAGGCCCGCGCCGCCCAAACGGCACCAAGAATGGTAGCCACGGTAAAAAAGAGAAAGCCCAGAGCGATGGCCCGATACATGACCTCGTCCATCAGGGCTGCCTCGGGCAGCCGTTGCGCCAGTACGCCGCCGCGCTTGGTAGACCAATCCCCCAGTAAATACGCTACCCCGATCAGACTGGCGATGGTGAAATTCGCATACCCCACAAACATCATCGGTACATGCAGTTTCATCCAGAAACTCTGCAAAGCGGGAATCAGCGGCTCGATCTGATCCATATGCTGCGCCGCCGTAAGCCAGAGCAAAAAGCCCACCGCAGCGGCCACGAGGGGCATGACGAAGGCGCCCAGGCTGCGATTCTGCGCCTTGCTTTCATAGTACAGATAAAACAGCGGCGTGGTGGCACAGAAGAGCACAAAGACTTCCCACAGGTTGCTGACGGGAATATGTCCCCAACTCGGGTGCCCCAGATAGGTCTCACGCCAGCGCACGCCCAGGCCAATGAAGCCAAAGATTACCCCGCCCCAGGTCAGGCGCGTGGCCCAGGCGCCAATGCCAGCGCGGCCGGTGACGGCATAAGCAAGATAGGCTACCGTACCGAGGAGCAGGAGGGCGGACATCCACAGCGCCGCGGCAACGCCCTGCAAGACGTAATGCAGCAAGATATTGTCTGTCGCGGTCTGCCCATGCGCATAGAGCCACACGGCGAAGAGGGCGGGCAAGACGCTGGCTACCGTAGCCCATTGCAGGGGGCGCCAAGCGATACCCGCGAGAAGTAAGCCAACATACCAAGACCCAAGCACCACAAATTGCCAATAGCCAAAGCTCGCGCCCCAACGCAAGACAATGAATGCGGCGATTGCGCTCAGGCCAAGGATCCAAACCGCTTCGTGACGAAAAATCTCTGCGCCACTGCGGTGCTGAAATTCCGGTGGCAGATTTTCGACCCAGGATTCCATGCTCTTTGCCATATTTTTCGCTCCTCTCCTACCCAATCAGCAGTGTAATGAACCTTTCTCTTGTCCGGGGGCTGCCTGCAAGGCACGCTCCCAGGCGGCAAATTCCCGGGCAAATTCTCGTTTGTTGCGGTCGGCTGTACCCCCCAACTCCAGGTGGCAACCGCCCTCCCGTTTCTCGATCAGCGCCCAGATCCGCTTCTGTGGCAGATAAAACAGGATGAAAATGCCCAGAACCAGCGCGACACAACCCCAGTAGATCGGCACCGTACCGGGCCATTTGGTGACCTGCAGACCGGCCGCCCAGCGGTGATCGAAAGACTGTAGGCGGAGAAGGAAAGGGGCAGGGTAGTCACGCATCTGCGCCAAGGCATCGAGGCTGGCCTGGACAAAGCGATCTTGCTCAGCCCTCGACATCGAGGGCGCGACGCGTGCCGCGAGCATGGCAAAAATTTGCTGAAATTCTGCCGGAGAGGCCTGCGCACCGCTGCGTGCGGCAATCTGCAAGGCCGCCAGATAATTCAGAAACAGGGTGACCCCACCCTGTGGGCCTACCGGAAGGTACATATAGTGATAGGGAGCGCCGAGCGCCTGCCGGTAGCCCTGTACAAAATAGCTTTGTCCGGCCCGGGTGATGGGACTGAAATAGGTCTTGAACTCGGCAGCACCGCCATGCGGGTCATGAACGATGTAGGTGTAGCTCGGTCCCAGGTTGACCATGGGATGCTGGGGATCGGGCTTCTCCCCAACAGCCGCGCGCGGCATGACGTTATAAAGCGAGAAATTCTTCAGTTGTACCGAATAGCCGGAATTCCCTGCCTGCAGGGTCTGTCCGACGCGGCCGGAAAGCATGCCGGGATGCACTGCGGGCATGCCCAGTACATAGCTCTGCAAGTGCAGCAGAGAGCCTCCATCACTGAAGCTCGATTGGTAAATCTCCACGCCATCATAGGCCAGCGGATGATTCACACGGATAATGCCGCTCTTCAGCTCCTTCCCGGTGGGGCTATAGAGCACGACGTCAGAAACGAAGTCTCGCGGCATGCCGGTGGAATAATAGCTGACATGAAAAGAGCGCAGATGAATGCGAAAGGGCAAGGGCTGCACCAGATAGCCGTTGCCTGCCATTTCGAAAACCGCATCCGCCGTCTGCCCCTCCGGTAGAGTGATGATGCCGCGATAGGCAGGGTTGTGCAGCGGCATCCAGGCCGCCTGCGGAATCTGAGACAAAGGCAGGTCGAAATTCGTCGCCGGGCGCAACGCCCCGGTCCATTCCGCCCATTTCACCGGGATATCGGCATTGTAGAGGGCTGCGGCACAGATCAGGATGATTGCGAGGTGAGTCAGAAAATAACCAAGCCGATGAAAGCGCCCCTTGCGCGCCGCCACATAAACATCATCCCCATCGCGTTCCAGACGCGGGCGAAAACCTGCCTTGCGCAGCAGATCCGCCAGGCCTGCGCTCATGGCCTCAGGAGAAAGGGTAAGATCGTGCGCAAAAAACTGATCCTGCGCCCGGATGGCCCCACGCCGCTGCCGCACCGGCAGCGCCCGCATGTCGCGCAGCATGCGCGGCGAATTGCGGGTAACACAGGTGGCCGTGGACAGCACCAGGAAGGCGACGATCCCGGTATACCAGACCGTCCGGTAGACGTTGTAGAGGCCCAACTCACGAAACACCTGGAACCAGAAGCTGCCAAACTGGAGCTGGTAGTTTTCGTAGGGCTGCTGTTGACTCAATATTGTGCCGATGACCGATGCAATGGCGAGCAGCACCAGAAGACTGACGGCCAAACGCATGGATCCCAAGAACTGCACCAGCAGCCGCAGGCGCGACGACTGCGCAGGCCGAACACCGCTTGCGGTCTGCAAAACTACCTCCCGTTTCTTTTCTCTGCCCCGCAGTCTAGCGACTCCGCTAGGAATTGCCAGCCGCTGTGCAGCCCGGCTATGCTCCAAGCATGGACCATACCAAGCCCCATCTCGCCGCCAGATCCCAGCCCTTTGTTGCCCTGCAACAGGCGGAGTATCTGCTGAGTGTGACCCGCAGTGGCCAACTTCCCGCCGACGACGGTGCCGAAGTGGCCATGGCGGGGCGCTCCAACGTGGGCAAATCCTCAGTGCTCAACCGCGTCTGCCAACAACGGGCGCTGGCCCGCGTAAGCCGCACTCCCGGCCGGACTCAGGCGCTGAATTTCTTTACCTTGGGGACAACAGAACAGCGCCTGGTCGACTTGCCGGGTTACGGCTATGCCAAGGTTCCCGAGGCCATGCGGAAGCAATGGGGAGAACTGCTCAGTAGCTACCTGCGTGATCGCCGGAGCCTGCGCGGACTGATCCTGGTCATGGATATCCGGCATCCGCTCATGCCCTTCGATCGTGACCTTTTGCGCTTTGCCGCGCACTACCAGCGTCGCGTGCATGTCCTGCTCAACAAGGCCGACAAGCTTTCCCGTGGCGCCGCCCGCCAGACGCTGCTGCAGGTCTTGCGCGCCGGGGAAATGCAGGGGAGTACGGCGCAGTTGTTTTCCGCCAAGGAGGGCGAAGGGCTTGCCGAACTACAAACACAATTGGCGCTGTGGCTGGAAAAAAGCCCCCCGCCAGAAGCGGGGGACAATAACGAGTCCTCAAAGGGAGGAGAGGACTCCCATCCCGGACAGGGAGGTGAAGTCCGGGAAAAGCTACCCCCCTTTGATGCTAAAGACTAAAGTAAAGTTCAATTTTAATGAGATTATCGAGGGATACTGTAATGTCTCTGAAAAATCACTATCTTATTGTCGGCGACACGCCACTGGCGCGAAACAGTTACCGCGAGCTCAAGCAGCGTGAGCAGGTGGTGCGAGTGATTCTACTGCGTCAACCCGATGACACCTACTTTCAGGCCGAGGATGTGATCATTGGCGATGCCAGCGATACCGATGTCCTCAATCAGGCCGACGCGAGTGCAGCGGCAGCCGTGCTCGCCCTGCGGGCCGACGACTCGGAAAATGCCTTCATCATTCTCGCCGTACGCGAGCTACAAGGCCCCGCCAAGACGGTCGCCGCCGTCAATGACAGCAAAAATCTCAAGCGGGTGCAGCGCGTTCAACCAGAGATGATCATCGCCCCCCAGGTGATTGGCGGCGAGGTCCTGGCGATGGCGCTGAACGGGGAAGAACTCAGCAGCGACGCCATTCTCAAGATGTTCCACAACAACGCCACCCATTGATGGTCAAGAATGGGCCTCAGCCCAGGAATGTCCCCAACCTAAACTGACTTTCAGGGGTACCGCCAGCGCTGCCGCCCCTTCCATGCGTGCCCGCAAAGCCGCACAGGCTGCCTCCAGGCCCGGCTCTGGAACCTCCAGAATCAGCTCATCGTGGACCTGCAAAATCATCCTGCCGCGCTCAACATCCTCTTGTAGCCAGGCATCCACGGAAATCATCGCCAGTTTGATCAAATCCGCTGCCGTCCCTTGCATGGGGGCGTTGATGGCAGCGCGCTCAGCATAGTTGCGCCGGGCCGGATTGCGCGATTGAATCTCGGGTACATAGAGCCGCCGGCCAAAGAGGGTTTCCACATACCCCTGCTTGCGCGCTTGCGCGCGGGTCTGTTCCATGTACTCCTGCACCCCCGGATAGCGCTCAAAGTAGCGCTGCATGTAGGCCCGGGCGCTGGCCTGGTCGACCCCCAACTGTTGCGCCAGACCAAAGGCGGTCTGGCCATAAATCAGGCCAAAATTGATCGCCTTTGCCGCCCGCCGCTGCTCGTCGTTCACCTGTTCCGGCGCAATCTCGAAGACCTCGGCGGCCGTCGCACGATGAATATCCGCTCCCGCCGCAAAGGCAGCCAGCAAACCTGCATCCCGGGACAAGTGCGCCATGATGCGCAACTCGATCTGCGAGTAGTCGGCGCTGATCAGGAGATGGTCGGGAGCAGCGATAAAGGCGGCACGAATCCGACGTCCTTGCTCGCTGCGGACGGGAATGTTCTGCAGATTGGGATCGCTGGAGGACAGGCGCCCGGTGGAGGCCACCGCCTGACGATAATGGGTGTGTACCCGACCGGTGCGCGGGTGAATCATCTGCGGCAAGGCATCAGCATAGGTATTCCGCAATTTGGCCAAGCTGCGATATTCCAGAATCAGACCGGGTAGGGGCGAATGACTGGCCAGTTGGGCCAGGCTGTCCTCATCGGTGGAGGGCTGGCCCTTGGGGGTCTTTTTGAGCGCGGGCAATTGCATCTTGTCAAAAAGAATTTCCTGGATTTGCTTGGGCGAAGAGAGATTGAAGACCTGCCCGGCGAGCGCTTGCGCCTCCCGCTCTACTTGCTCCATGGCTGAGGCCAGTTCCGTGCTCAGCGCCTCCAGTTGCTCCCGATCGATCCTTACTCCGGCCCACTCCATGCGCGCCAGGACCAAAACCAAGGGCATTTCGATATCGTTGAATACCCGGCGAAGCCCTGGCTCTTTTTCCACTTGCGGCCAGAGTAGAGCATCGAGACGCAAACAAACATCTGCATCCTCTGCCGCATAGGGCAACGCCTCGTCGATGGGCACCGCAGCAAAGCTCCGCTGCTTCTTGCCCTTACCCGTCACGTCCTCGTAGCGGATGTTCTCGTGCTGCAAAAAGCGTTCGGCCAAATGATCGAGATCGTGGGGACCATTGGAATCGAGCACGTAACTGGCCAGCAGGGTGTCACGCAAGAGGCCTTGGGGTCGAAGCTCCTGTCCCCAGAAGATCTGCCAGTCGAACTTGGCATTCTGCGCCAGTTTGGGGCGCTCCGACTCCAGCCACGACCGTAACGCGGCCAGAACCTGTTGCCGCGGCAACTGCCTTCCTTCGCGGTGCCCGACGGGCAGATAGGCCGCCTGCGTCTCTCCATTCTCCTGCCAAGCAAAAGAAATCCCCACCAGATCGGCCTCATGCGGATTCAAGGAAGTCGTCTCGGTATCGATGGCGACCAGCTGCGCCGCCTCCAGGCGCTCCCGCAGTGTCATCAGGGCATCGTCCGTATCGATCAACCAATAGCGATCACGATGAATGGGGTCGGTCATCGAGGCGGGTCGCGCGGGCGCATCGCCGCCCCCTTGCTGCGCCTGAAATTCGCGCCGCCAAGTCGAGAAGCCGAGACGCTCGGCCAGAGCCAGGAGCGCCGCGATGTCGGCGGGACGCCGTTGGTAATCCTGCGCAGGGAGGGGGAGATCACAGCGAATGCGTGCCAAGTCGTGACTGCGCGGCAGAAATTCCCGGCTCTCGCGCAGGGCCTCGCCAATCTTGCCGCCAATCTCTTCGGCGTGGGCGAGAAGATTCTCCAGCGTCCCATACTGGGCGAGCCACTTCGCCACGGTTTTCGGCCCCGCCCCAGGAACCCCCGGAATGTTGTCCACCTTATCGCCAACCAAAGCAAGGTAATCAATGATCTGTGACGGCTCGACACCAAATTTTTCCCGTACCCCCGCCGCATCCAGCAGGGTGTTTTTCATGGTATCGATAATCTGGGTGCGGTCATCGATAAGTTGAGCGAGATCCTTGTCGCCACTGATGATGAGGATTGGACGTTGCGCCTCCGTCATCCGCGCCAGGGTGCCAATGACGTCGTCGGCCTCTACGCCTGGCTCGCGCAGGAGCGGCAAGCCCGTAGCGCCAATCCACTGCAATAGTGGCTCGATCTGCACCCGCAGTTCCTGCGGCATAGGGGGGCGGTGTGCCTTGTATTCGTTGAAAATTTCATCGCGAAAGGTCGGCCCGGGGGCGTCAAAGATGACGATGATCTCACCCTGCGGATACTCGCGTTCCAAACGCCGCAGCATATTCACTACACCGTAGATGGCGCCCGTGGGCAAACCATCCGGGGCGCGCAGATCGGGCAGTGCGTGGAAGGCGCGATAGAGGAAACTGGAGGCATCGACGAGGATGCGAGGATTTTCGGCCATGATAAGGACTTTTCCGCTGCTTTCCGCCATAATACGGAAAATTGGCGGCGATACGGTAGACCCACATCATGCGCGCACCCCTAGACAGCGAAAGACTCCGTGACGGCGGTGAGAGTCGCCTCACCCGCGAAGCCTGGAAAATCTTCCAGATCATGGCGGAGTTTGTGCGCGGATATGAGAAGCTCGCGGCGGTCGAGCCCTGCGTCAGCATCTTCGGCTCCGCCCGCTTGCCCGAGGAGCATCCCTGGTATCAACAAACCCTGACGATTGCGGAAAAGCTCTCCAACGCTGGATTTTCGGTCATCAGTGGCGGCGGTCCCGGCATCATGGAGGCCGCCAATCGCGGGGCACACCAAGGGAGCGGCTTCAGTATCGGCCTCAATATCGAGCTGCCGCATGAACAACACAGCAATCCCTATCAGGACATTTCCCTGTCTTTCGAACATTTCTACTCGCGCAAGGTGATGTTCATGAAATATGCTGCCGCCTACGTGGTCATGCCGGGCGGCTTTGGCACCCTGGACGAGCTAGCCGAATGCCTGACCCTGGTGCAGACTGGGAAAACCCGACGCATGCCCATCATTCTTTTTGATTCGCAATTCTGGGGTGGGCTAATCGAATGGTGGAAGAGCACAATGCTGGCCCACGGTACGATCAATCCGGAAGATCTGCAGCTGGTCACGGTGCTGGATGATCCGGATGCGGTGGTCGCGACCATCTTCAACCATTATGAGAAACGCGGTTTTGCTCCATCGGCGGCGGAAACCGAGGCCCTGCTCAACCTCTGAGGGAGGAACTCCATCATGTCACGTCATTTTGCGCTGTTCTTGGGTCTCGTTGCCTTCCTGTTCACGGCTGTCGCGTTGGCGGATGGTGGCCCAGAAAAGTATCCTTACCACCTGCCTCGTCTCGCTCCCCCCAAGCACAGTGTCCCAAAGGCCGAACTGCATGTGCCCAAGGGTTCCAAGATCGAGGAATTCAAGGCCGATGGGCAGATGTATATGGTCAAGGTGATTCCCCCCAAGCCCTTCCCCCCCTATTACCTGGTCAACAGGAATGGTCACGGCTTTACCCGCGAACCCAATTCCGACGCCGAGCGGATGGACGTTCCCCAATGGATTCTGCTGCGCTGGTAATCCATGGCCGTCTACACCGACATCCCCGACGCCGACCTGGCGAGCTTTCTGGCCGACTATGACTTGGGCAGCTTGGAAAAAATCGAGGGCATTTGTGCCGGCACCGAAAACAGCAATTATTTTCTCGACACCAGCGCCGGGCGATTCGTTCTGACCCTGTTTGAGCGCCTGCCAGTCAGCGAAATCCCCTACTATTTGCATGTAACGGAATGGCTTAGTCAACACGGTATTCCCTGCCCGGCCCCAGTACATGCCCGCCACGGCGAGATTCTGGGACAGCTTTGCGGTAAGCCGGCGGCCATTGTGCAGCGCCTTTCCGGGCAGTCGATTGAAGACCGGGCAGCGAGCGAGGGGGAGATTACGGCCCTCGGCCAACTGTTGGCGCGCATGCATCTGGCCGGGCGCGACTTCCCCGAGGAGCACCCCAATCCTGCGGGTCTCAACTGGTGCCAGGAGACCGGGCGGCGCCTGATCCCCAAACTCAGCCCGGCGGAACGCGAACTCCTGGTCGACGAGCGCGAGGCGCAAAAACAATGGCTGCGCGACAAGCTTCCCGGTGGGGTCATCCATGCCGATCTGTTCCCCGACAATGTCTTGTTCCAGGGCGTGGAGATCACCGGTACCATTGATTATTACTATGCCGGCGACGACGCTTGGCTCTACGACTTGGCGGTAGTAGCCAACTCCTGGTGCTCCTTCCCCGATGGCAGTCTCGACAAGAATCTCGCCGCCGCGCTCTGGCAGGCCTACGAGAGTGTGCGTCCCTTCGAGCGGCGGGAGCATGGCTTGTGGTTTCCCTACATGCGGGCCGCTGCCCTACGTTTCTGGCTGCTGCGTTTGGAGGCCAAGCACTTCCCCCGCGCCGGTCAACTCACGGCTCTGCGGGATCCAGAGGAATATCGTCGAATCCTGGAACGGCGCCGCGAATTCTGTTGATCCACCGCTCATCCGGCGTAAGGACTCTGGCGAATCCACTGGGTGGCGATCCATTTTTCTCCCTGAACTACGGGCAGGCCCGCATGGAGGGAGAGGGGATGACGCAGGCCCTGATCATCAAGATTGCGAAACTGCACGCCGCCACCGACAATAGGAAACACGCGTAGCCCCAACTCCGGGAAGGCCGTCTCTCCACCAGCCTCAACGGTATTGAGATAAAGAATCAGAGTCAGTTGACGATTACCCCCATGCGCCAAAGCGGGACTATCACTGGCAAAGGCGTCGAAATGGGGTTGATATTCCCCATCGGGGCGATAGTGCAGGATTTGCAAAGGCTCTTGGCAGGCCACCGGGACCCCGGTCAGTCGCGCAATGCCGTCAGCGATCTTGCCCAGAAGGGGGAAATCCTCCCGGCGGGGCCATGCCATTTCAGAAATACGTTGGTGATGACTGACTTCAGCACCCGTCCGCTCATCCGTGACCATGGCGGGTTGCAACAGCTGGCGACCAATACCGATGAGCTCTTGGCATTCGCCGGGGCTCAGCAAGCCCGCCCAGGCGGTCAGGGCGATGGCATCGACGTGCATCAGTTGCAGGGGCATAGGGGCTCCATTCGTAAAGCGTCCACGACTTCGGCCAACACGGCCTGCCAATCGCCGGGGCGAGGCTGGCGAAACAGTCGGTGGCTGGGATACCACGGGGTATCCCGCCGCTGGGTCATCCACCGCCATTCCGCCTCAAAAGGCAGCAAGACCCAAGCCCGCTTGCCCAAGGCGCCGGCCAGGTGCACCGGTGATGAGTCTACGGATATCAATAGGTCGGTCTCCGCAAGAATGGCTGCTGTATCTTCAAAGCTATGAATCTCCGTGTCCAGACGGTGGAGGCTCAACCCCTTGGGGGCGGCCTCTAGAGCCGCCGGGCCTTTTTGCAGGGCAAGGAAAGGAATATTTGCCGATACCAGCGGGACAAAATCCATCAGATGCATGGAGCGCTTGGCGTCATTGGGATGGGTGGGTCGGCCCGCCCACACCAGGGCGACCCGTGGCGTCCCTGCCCCGAGCAGCGCGTCCAAACGTTGGCGCCAGGACAACTGGCGGGCGGGATCGGCGCTGAGATAGGGGATGCTACCGGGAAGGTCGTGTAACTCCAGGCCCAGCGCGGCGGGAAGATCCATGAGTTGCGCATGCACATCGAAGTCGGGAGGCAAGGCCCCACGCGGAGTCACCTCAAGGTCAGAAAAGGCCCGCTGGGCAAAGGGTAGGGCCTCGGGGTTGACCTCTAACACCACCCGCCCAGCAAAACGGGCCTGGGCCGGACGCACCAGGCGCAGGAATTGGAAGGTATCGCCATAGCCTTGCTCGTCATGAATCAGCAGCGTTTGCCCGGGGCAAGGCTGGCCGCTCCAGCGCGGCTTTTGCACGTGACGTGTCAGGACCTTGGTGTGCGTGAGATCGTATCGATAACGATACTCCCGCCAGCCACGCTGAAAATCGCCGCTGGCGATCAGCATCTCTGCCAGGTCATAACGGGCCGGTAGATCGCCAGGAACGGTATCGACGATCATTTGCTGGATGGGCAAAGCCTCGGCCAAGCGGCCCTGTCGCCGTAAGGCCAGGACCTGCAGCTTCCACAGCGGAATAGGCGCCGTTCCTCCCGCGAGATAGGGCCGGAGCAAGGTGTCTACCGCCGCCGGCAACTCGGCGTGAATCAATGCCTGGCCATGGGCCAGCAGCCGGGCCACGACTTCAAGGGACGGGCTGGGGGGTCCGGACATGTCAGGGGGTCGTGGCGCGCCGTCGCCCTGCGCTGGTGGGGGCAGCGACGGGCAGATGATCAGGCGCCGGGCTCGGTGCCGCCTCCGGGTCAACGCCCAGTGTCGTCAGCAGGGGCTGAAGGTGGGCAGCATAGGGCCGCCAACGACCCACGGCGCGCCCATGCAGAGGCTCTCGGACCTGGTTGACGCTGGCCGTGCGCACCCGGCCAGGCCGACGATGGAAGTCGTTGATCGCAGTCTCCCAGTCGAGTCCCAGGAAGGTCAAGAGACGCCGTACCTGGGGCTCGAAGTCCGCGACCAGCGCTTCGTAATCCACGATCAGGAAGCGATCAGGCGGGAGCAACGCCTGCCAGTGGGTGAGCAAGCGCGAGGCGTCTTGGGCAAAGCGGCCAATCTCGTCGAGTCGGTAGGAAAACCGCTGCTCACCGGAAAAAAGTTTGGTGTAGCAGGACAGCCCCGTATCCACCAGATCCCGGCGACACCAAATGACTTTGGCCTGGGGCAGGATCAAGGGAATGAGACCCGCATAGAAGAAATTGCCGGGCATCTTGTCGATCAGGTAATGGTGCCCTCCTGCCAGGGGTGCGGTCTTGGCCAGATAGGCCGCGCCCCACTCCTGTAACTTGCCGGGCGTGATCTGGGTCAAGACCTCGGGGTAGTTTTGCTCGCTCATGACCTGCTGCAGGGCGCTGAGTTCGCCCCCGGCTTGGACATGAGAATGGGCAGCCAACACCCGCTCGACCAGGGTGGTGCCCGAACGGGGCAGACCCAGCACAAAAATCGGCTGACCAGGGTCCTTTTCATCTTGACCCTGGCCCTGACCAGTCAGGGCTTGGTAGCGTTCCGGGGTGAGCACCCCCATGATGGCGTCGGTCCAGACCGAAACCTGATCGGCATCGTAAGCAAAGCTCGCCCTTTTTTGGGCATTGCCGGCATGAAAGTGGGCAAAGGCCCGATCCCCATCGCCAACGTCCAAGAACGCCTTACCCAAGGCAAAGTGCAGCCGCATTTGATCCCGGGGCAGACGCTGCGGGCTGGCCAGCAGGGCCTCCATCTGGGCGATCCGGGGATCTTCGGGACCGAATTGGTGCAAGTCGGCCCAGTTGTACCACGCACTAGCTGACTGCGGAAAACGTTCAATCAGCTGGGCGAAGGTGTGATCGGCGGTCTCTTTATGCCCCTCCTCCATATGCAGAACCGCCGCCGCGATGACCGCGTCTTCGGTCTTGGTACCGGGGAGCTCAGCGGCTCGGACAAAAGCGCTCAGGGCAGCATCAGTGCTGCCTTGGGCCTGCCGGACGCGTCCGAGGGCATAGTGGGCGTCTGCCGACTGGGGTGCCAGGGCTACCGCCGCCTCGGCATCAGCGGCTGCGGCCAGCAGGTTTTCTTGCTCCACATACAAGATGGCGCGTGTTGCCAAGCCACCGGCATGCTGGGGCGCGAAGGCCAGCAGGGCGTGCAGCCAATGCAAGGCTTCTGCCGTCTGCCCGGCCTCGAGTTCAACAGCGGCCAGGTTGATGTAGGCATCCGCCAAGTGGGGGTTGAGAACAATGGCTTGCCGTCCAGCTGCCCGCGCGGCCTCTGGGTCCCCGCGATCCGTGAGCATTTTCGCCAAATTGCTATAAGGTTGGGCGTACCCAGGATCCTGGGTAATGGCCTCACGCCAATACTGTTCCGCCTGGGTCAGATCGCCCTGTCGCAAACAGGTATTTCCCAAATTATTGAGCACTTGGGGGTTGTTGGGCTCCAGACAGCGCACTCGTTCCAAACACTCCCGACTCTCGTCGTAGCGCCCCATCTCCTGCAGAAGGATACCCAGATTGTTCCAGGCTCCGGCCAGTTCGGGGGCCCGGTCCAGGGCAGCCCGTGCAGCCGCCTCACCTTCTGGTAGTCGACCGCGCAGACGGTAGAGCTCGGCCAAGTTGCTGAAATACACTGGGGCAGCTTGGGGATGGGCGGTCGCTTGGGCCAGCATGACGATGGCTTGCTCGGTGTCACCGTATGCGTGGGCGATGAGGCCAAGCAGGTGCAGGGCATCGGGCTGACCGGGCACGGCCGCCAAAATACGCTGACAGAGCTGCTGCGCAGGTGCCGCCTGACCGGCCTGCCAATGGGCGTTGGCCCGTTGCAGGGCCTCGGGAAGGGTCATGCTAGGGGTTTCGAGGGGAGAGTTTGGTGTCACCATTGGTAGCGCGCTATCAGATCAAAGGTGTTGTAGTGGGTGTTGCCGGCATACTGCCCCTGCCACGCGAACTTCGCAATCCAGGGACCGTGTCCCTGAACCGTCAAGCCAAGACCGGGATCAAAGGCACCCGCCGGGGCAACCAGGGTGCGGGCAATATTTTCGTTGGCACCCGCTAGACCGACCTTTTGCAGGACATTGAGGTGCAGTGTGCCGACATTGGCGCTCCCTCCTGCCGACACCCAAGGGACCCAGGTCAGTCCCTGGGCGTGCAGGTCAACGCCGGCCCGGAGCCCGAGGGTCAAGTCGCCGATATTGGTGGCCTCACGCCCCAGCTGCAAGTCGAGTAGGCCAGCGCCATGCTCGGTGTACGCAGACAGGGCCGTATGCAGATAGGTCATCCGGCCATAGGGAATGAGGAAAGCGTGATCGAGAGGTACCAAGTATTGCATCTGGATACCCGTACCTAGGAAGGTGCCCTGGGTGCTCCCATTGGCCACCAGGCTAGTGGGTAGCAAATCGCGGGTGCTGTCAGCGGTCAGGACGCCCCCACCCAAGTCACCGGAGATGCGCAGGTGGCCATGGGTGTAGATGCCGTAGGCAAAGCCGCCAAAGCTGTGGCCGTTGACTCGCTGGTAGACGGAGCTGGTGTCTGTGCCGGAGCCAGACAGGGCGACTCCCAGTACCCAATGGCGGCCAGCACGGGCTCCGTAGCCCAGAACGCCACCGTAATCGCTGACGTTGTCGCCATTGCTACGGCCAAAACCACCAAATCCCTTCGCCCAGGTACCCAGGCGCGTGCTGGTGAAGTGCATTTTGCCGTCAGCAGCGAGTACGCCTTGAGAACCATCCAACACGGTATTCAGGGCTACATGTAAGGATTGATTGTTGATATAGGGAGCATTGACAGCGCTATACCCCGTATTGAAGTCCTTGGAGACCAGCTGAGGCTCGTTGGTGGGGTAGGGAACCAACTCGGGAGCTGGAGCCGGTGCTGGAGCTGGTGCTGGAGCTGGAGCTGGAGCTGGAGCTGGTGCTGGTGCTGGAGCTGGTGCTGGAGCTGGTGCTGGAGCTGGTGCTGGAGCCGGTGTTGGAGCCGGTGTTGGAGCCGGTGTTGGAGCCGGTGTTGGAGCCGGTGTTGGAGCCGGTGTTGGAGCCGGTGTTGGAGCCGGTGTTGGAGCCGGTGTTGGAGCCGGTGCCGGTGCTGGTGCTGGTGCTGGTGCTGGTGCTGGTGCTGGTGCTGGTGCCGGTGCTGGGGCCGGGGCCTTGGCATCCAGGGTCAGGATGGCGTCGGTCGCGGTATAGCTGAACTTGGGCGTCAGATAACTGGCAAAGGCCGGGTTGTAATTGACCGAGGCAAAGGTGCCCGTCAGCCCCTTGCTGGCCGTAATGAGATCATAGGTATTGCCCGCATCGCTCTGGACAAAGCTGCCCATATCCAGAATATCCAGCACGCCGTTCAACTGCGCCGTGCCGGTGATGGCGAGCTGACTGTAATCGGTGCCGGGTGTGGCATCCTGAGGTGTCACCAGCATAGCCAGGGTGCCCGTGGAGCCTTGCACGTAATCCCCCGTCAGGCTGAGCATTCCTGGCGCCGTGGTGGTGCCCGTCACCGCGCCGATGGTCAGGATGCCTTGGTTACTGACCGTACCCACAGTCCAGGTGTCGTTTACCGTCCAGTCGCCGGTGATGGTCAGAGAACCGTTCGGATCGTTGATGGGCGTGGTTGTGCCCATCACTGGATCGCCCTCGAGCAAAATCGTGCTGGCCGTCGTGCCGGCATTGATCGCGCCCTGCACGTCGCTGCCCGTACCTAGAATCAGGGTATCAGGGCTGTTGGCCATACTGATCGCCGTACCGCCCGTGCCGATGATCGTGCCCGTGTTGCTCAGGGTCGTGCTGGCGCCGTCCAGATCAATGCCCGTCTTTCCGGTGACAACACCCGCGTTGATGAGCTGCCCCATCTGGCCACTGTCTTGAATGCCGTACTGCCCTGCTCCGCTGATGGTACCGATGTTAATCAGAGTACCGATACTAGCCTGATTTAAAACGCCCGTGATGCTGCCCGTTACAACACCCCCATTGCCCAGGCTACCTAGCACGCCTTCGTTGAACACCCCGGTCTTGCCACCGTTGATAGTTCCCGTACCGGTATTCTGGAAGCTATCGATAGTGCCATAGCTATTGCTCACGGCGACATGCTGGCTGGTGATGGTTCCTGAATTATTGAGCGCAGTGATTGTCCCGCCATTGCCCAGGCCGGTGCCGGCGGCAAGGATAGTCCCGCTGTTAACTAAACTCGTCACTATTCCTTGGTTGATCAGGGCCTCGCTGCCACCACTGATGGCACCACTATTGTTCAGGGTGCCAAGAGTTCCCAGGTTAAAAAGCTCCAGACCAACGCTGCCTACCGTACTGATGCTGCCCGCATTATTCAGTTGGCCAACGCTGCCAGAGAAGAGGAAAACCTCATTCATCTGTCCCGTCGTCTGGTTGTTCAACGTACCAATGCTACCGGCGTTGTAAAGACCGGAGACCGTACCGTGGATTGTCCCGGAATTCGATAGAGATCCAATGCTGCCGACATTATTCAGTGCCGTCTTTTTATTGCCCCCAATCGTGCCAGAATCCGCATTACGCAGTGCGCTGATGGAGCCTGAAGACGCGTTGATCATGGTGTCAATAACGCCCAGGTTATCCACGCCCTCCAGACCGCCAGAAATATTGCCGCTGTTACTCAGGCTACCAATGGTCGAATTGTCGCCATTGGTTAGGCCCGTCGCCACGCCCTGCAAGCGGCCCAGGCTGCCATTGACCAGCGTTCCGATGCTACCCCCCGTATTACCAAGTGCCGAGACAAAGGAGTGGCCGACGGTCCCTAGTGTGGCCAAAATCTGTCCCGTGTTGATCAAAGATCCGATGGACCCGGCATTACCAAACGCATTGCTGGCCAAAGTGCCGATACCTACGAGCTGCCCACTGTTGATTACCGTACCCACACTGCTCTGCGCATCAACAGCCATGGGCGAGTTTGCCTGAATTAGGCCCTGGTTGTTCAGGATCGCCAGACTACCCAAGACCTCGGCAGCAAGTGGCTTGGCCACTAGCGTGGGCGTCACCAGTATCCCGATGCCGCCGCTCGGCACAGTGCCTGCGTTCAACAAAGTGCCATTGGTCAGGACAATCGGTGCCGCCGTCCCCAGCGTTGCACCATCGAGTTCCACCGTACTCGCCGTCGTGCCCGCATCGATGGTGCCCTGCACGTCACTACCGGTGCCGAAGATCAGGGTATCAGGGCTGCCGACCATGCTGATAGCCGTACCGCCGGTGCCGATAATCGTGCCGGTATTGCTCAAGGTACTACTCGCGCCAACTAAATTGACGCCTGTTTTGCCTTGCATCCGTCCGGTATTGACCAGTTGGACCACGCTGCCGTTGTCATTGATGGCTATTCCGGCCGTGCTGATGCTCCCGGCATTGCTTAAGCTGCCACTGACCGTGCCTGTGGGCGTAACGACTACGGCGCTGGTCTTGCTACTGTTGATGGCAAAATCCGCAATACTCGTGGAGATGGTCGCAATGGTCGGCGGGATAACCGTGGCATCCAGGGTCAGGATGGCGTCGGTCGCGGTATAGCTGAACTTGGGCGTCAGATAACTGGCAAAGGCCGGGTCATAGTTGACTTGAGCGAAGGTGCCGGCAATTCCCTTGCTGGCGGTGATCAGATCGTAGGCATTACCAGTATCACTCTGAACAAAACTCCCCATATCCAGAATATCCAGCACACCGTTCAGCTGCGCAGAGCCGGTGATGGCAAGCTGACTGTAATCGGTGCCGGGTGTGGCATCCTGGGGCGTGATCAGCATGGCCAGGGTGCCCGTGGTGCCTTGAATATACGTTCCCGTCAGGCTGAGCATTCCTGGCGCCGTGGTAGTACCCGTCACCGCGCCGATGGTCAGGATGCCTTGGTTACTGACTGTACCCACAGTCCAGGTGTCGTTTACCGTCCAGTCGCCGGTGATGGTCAGAGAACCGTTCGGATCGTTGATGGGCGTGGTTGTGCCCATCACTGGATCGCCTTCCAGCAAAATCGTACTGGCCGTCGTGCCGGCATTGATCGCGCCCTGCACGTCGCTGCCCGTGCCTAGAATCAAGGTGTCTGGACTGCCGGCAATCGTGATCGCCGTACCGCCCGTGCCGATGATCGTGCCCGTGTTGCTCAGGGTCGTGCTGGCGCCGTCCAGATCAATGCCCGTCTTTCCGGTGACAACACCCGCGTTGATGAGCTGCCCCATCTGGCCACTGTCTTGAATGCCGTACTCCCCTCCACCAATGCTGCCACTGTTGCTTAGGGTACCAATGCTGCCAATGCTGCCGCTGTTTAAGATACCGACAGCAGTACCGATGATGCTGCCGCCCTTTTCATTGTTCAGGCTGCCAATGCTGCCGTTATAATTGGAAACGCCAAACTCGCCGTTAGTAGCACCAACATTGGCCAGACTGCCAATGCTGCCGTTGTTGGAGATGCCATCAATGGTACCGAAGATGATGCCAACCTGTTCATTGTTCAGACTACCAATGCTGCCGCTGTTGGAGATGCCGTCAATGGTGCTGCTGATGCTGCCGCTATTGGTCAGTACAGCGATGGAGCCATCATTGAACAGCCCCGTCTTGCTTGCGGAAATGGTCCCACTGTTATTCAAAGCAGTGAGCGCGCCCAACATGTCAGCATTTGCGACAAAGGTGCCAATGGTCGCGGCGTTGACGATGCCGTATGACTGCCCGCTCAAGGTACCCTGATTGATGAGGGTGCCATCGGGCGCGCTGATGGGGGCGATACTGCCCAGGTTCTGACTGCCTTGCAGCTCCAGGGTGCTGGCCGTAGTGCCAGCGTTGATAGTGCCTTGTATGGTACTACCGGCACCCAGAATAAGGGTATTTGGCCCGCCGCCAATACTGACAGCGGTACCACTGGTACCCACAATTCTACCGGTGTTGTCCAAGGTAGAATCAGATGTGTAAAAATCTACGCCCAAACTGCCAGAAATCAGTCCACTGTTGCTAAATTGACCAATAGTTCCACCCTGGCCAATACCAGTTTTGATACTGGTTATGGTTCCAGAATTGCTCAAAGTGGCCATCGATCCAAGATTATATAGGCCGTCTAGCGAATTACTCTCGCCCTGAATCAATCCAAGATTTGAAAAATCACCAACCGTTCCATAATTGTAAACAACAACACGATTCCCAAGCAGCGTGCCAGAATTACTCAATACCGATACACTTCCAGCGTTGTCTATGACATCGCCATGGGTCGAGTTAATAATCCCGGAGTTTTCCAGCGTCCCTATCACACCAGAATTTTGAATGAAGGGAGGAGCGTTGATCGACAACACTCCGGTATTGGACAAGGTCCCGGAAATCGTGCCCGTTGTTGCTACCACCACACCGTTGGTTTTGCTGACATCCACAGTGAATTCAGGAACGGAGGTCGCAATCGTTGCCACTGTGAGCGCGGCTGTCGCCGCATCCAAGGTCAGGACCAGATCATTGCCCACGGTACTGATCACCGGCGTCAGATAACTGGCAAAGGCTGGGTCATAGTTGACTTGAGCGAAGGTGCCGGCAATTCCCTTGCTGGCGGTGATCAGATCATAGGTATTGCCCGCATCGCCCTGGACAAAGCTGCCCATATCCAGAATATCCAGCACCCCGTTCAGCTGCGCAGAGCCGGTGATGGCTAACTGGCTGTAGTCCGTACCCGCCGTCGTGCCTTGCGGTGTCACCAGCATGGCCAGGGTGCCCGTCGAACCCTGGACGTAATTACCCGTCAGGTTCAGCAGCCCCGGCGCCGTGGTCGTCCCCGTCACCGCGCCGATGGTCAGGATGCCTTGGTTACTGACCGTGCCCACAGTCCAGGTGTCGTTTACCGTCCAGTTACCGGATTGGGCAATGGTCAGAGAGCCGTTCGGATTGTTGATGGGCGTGGTTGTGCCCATCACTGGATCGCCTTCCAGCAGGATGGTACTGGCGGTGGTCCCCGCATTGATGGTGCCTTGCACGTCACTGCCCGTGCCTAGAATCAGGGTATCAGGGCTGTTGGCCATGCTGATCGCCGTACCGCCCGTGCCGATGATTGTGCCCGTGTTGCTCAGGGTCGTGCTGGCGCCGTCCAGATCAATGCCCGTCTTTCCGGTAACGACGCCCGCGTTGATGAGCTGCCCCATCTGGCCACTATCGTGAATGCCGTACTGCCCTGCTCCGCTGATACTGCCGCCATTGGTCAGTACAGCGATGGAGCCATCATTGAACAGACCCGTCTTGCTTGCGGAAATGGTCCCACTGTTATTCAAAGCAGCGAGCGCGCCCAACACGTCAGCATTTGCGACAAAGGTGCCAATGGTCGCGACGTTGACGATGCCGTATGACTGCCCGCTCAAGGTACCCTGATTGATGAGGGTGCCATCGGGCGCGCTGATGGGGGCGATACTGCCCAGGTTCTGGCTGCCTTGCAGCTCCACGGTGCTGGCTGTAGTGCCGGCATTGATCGTGCCTTGCACGTCACTGCCGGTGTCGAGGATGAGGGTGTCTGCACCACCGGTCATGGAGATGGCGGTGCCCTGCACCCCGATGATGGAGCCGGTATTGGTCAGGGTGTTCCCGCTGCCGGAGAACTCCACGGCAGCAAGCGCCGTCGTTCCGGTAAAGTTTGCGGCGTTGACACCGCTTTCGATGCTGCCAGTATTGCTAATCGTCGACCCACCGGTGGCGACGACACCCGCCCCCCCGATACCCCCCGCGCCGTCCAGGCCAGCGACGCCATTCGCGCCCACCGTACCACTAGTGGACCCGGCCGTACCGCCCTTGCCAGCGGCTCCACCCAAACCGCCCGCGACGCCGGAACCACCGACAATCGTCCCCGCATTGATCAGCGAAAAATTGCTGCCGTTTACCCCGGCCCCGCCGGCGCCACCAGCACCCCCAGCGCCGCCATTCCCACCTTTCACGCCATTGACGGTGCCGGTACCCCCTCTGCCGCCCGCGCCACCCGTCCCACCGGCGGCACCATTTCCACCCACAATGCTGCCTGTCAGCGCGTTAGTGATGGTGAAACCGCTACCCTGGACCGCGTCATTACCACTACCGCCGGCAGCGCCAGTGCCACCCGCACCACCAACACCCGGGCCATAGCCAGACTGCGCGTCTGCCCCAGCCGCGCCGTTGGCGCCGGCACCACCCTGGCCACCAGCACCCCCGACAATCTCGCCCCCATTGTCGAGCTGGAAATCATTGCCCCAAAATGCTGTGCCGCCCTGGCCACCGCCGCCACCGTCCGACCCCGCCGGGCCATTTTCTCCCAGCGCCCCGCCCGCAGTAGAAGATCCAGAACCACCGGCCCCACCGACGCCACCGGCAATGGTAACGCCACTGGCTACGCTATCGTCATCACTGGCCGTCAGGCCCGTAAACGCCGGCAGGCCACCCGCGCCGCCGCCGCCACTGCTCTTGGAATCGTAAAAAACGGCATGGACGCTGTTCCCTCCGGCGCCACCAGTACCCGTACCCTCGCTACCCGGTTTGCCCGGCACCCCTAGAGGATGATTCCATTGACTACCATAATAAGCGCCCGCCCTGCCCCAGTAGTCGGCGTAAATGGTCGATAGGGTGCCGTTGCTGCCCGCTAGGCCGTAGCCACCCAGGGCACCTCCTCCCGAAGGCACTCCCTCATTCGGCAGTCCCGCGGCCCAGCCAGTCCCTTTTTGTCCTGGTTTACCGGCGGTGCCCGTCGTGCTGCTCAGTGCCATCACCGCTGCCTGGGAGAGTCCCGGCATACCGCAAGCCAAGAGCATCGTCAGCGTCAGGTGCCTTGCCAGCCTGCGCGCTCCCCGGCCCGTACCCGGCGCCTTGGCGTGGCCCTTGGTGTGCTCAGACGCCACCTGCAAACACCCCAGGGCACGGTTGAAAATCAAGCGGTAGATGCGATTCATAGGGCGTCCTTCCGGCATTTCGTAGTCTGTTGCGCTGTAAGGATTATTTGCCACCCACCAAAGACTGGTGAACGGCAATGTTCACTGTTTTCTTACCACGGAAGGCCCGGACAATCGTCCCGGCTTCCCGTCCTTCATCGCATCACCAACGATAGTTCGCCAACAGCTCAAACTGATTGAGATGGGTATCACCAGCGAACTGGCCGTTGTAGTTGAACTTGACGGTCCAGGGCACTGCATGCCCCTTCAGCATCAGGCCCAAGCCCGTGTCCAGGGCGCCGTTGGGGGCCACCAGCCCGATCTCGGTGGTACTCAACAGACCCACGGTTTCTGCCTGGGCAACGTGCAAGGTACCGGCATAGGCCGTGCCTCCCAAAGAGACCCAAGGAATCAGGGTCATACCCCCCAGATTCAGATCCGTGCCGGCACGCAATCCGCCACTGAAGGCTGTCACATTGGTGTGGATGCCGCCGTAGGTGATGTTCAGGTTGGCAATGTTGCCCGCCCCCTGCTCGCTGAATCCGTTGAACTGGGTATGGATGTAGTTGATCCGGCCATAGGGCATCAAGAAATTCTGCCCCAAGGGGATCAAATACTGCCCCTGCAGGCCCGCACCAAAGTACCAGCCGTTGGTCGCACCGGTGGCCGTTTCATAGAGCTGATTATCGGGCGTGTAGATGCCACGATTACTGT
Organism: Acidithiobacillus acidisediminis; assembly: GCF_023277115.1. Lineage (NCBI taxonomy): Bacteria > Pseudomonadati > Pseudomonadota > Acidithiobacillia > Acidithiobacillales > Acidithiobacillaceae > Acidithiobacillus > Acidithiobacillus acidisediminis. Next base: position 663,585 of record NZ_JALQCS010000001.1, on the reverse strand, counting down.
TTTGGTGCAGATAGCCTGCGCCCAGGGTCGCGGAGATGCGCAATTGGCCTTGGGTATCGATGGCGTAGGCAAAGCCACCAAAGCTGTTGGTGGTAACCTTTTGGTAGAAGGTGCTCGCCCCGGTGCCCGCGCCCGCGAAGGCCGCGCCCACCACCCAATGGGGATCGACGGCCAGCCCGTAACCGGCCACACCGCCATAGTTTTCGATGCTGGCACCGTCGGAGCGTCCAAAGGCACCAAAGCCTTTGACCCAGCTCCCCAGGCGGCTATCGGTAAACTGCGGGCCATCCCGTCCGTCTACCTGGCCGGCGCCGTCCAACAAGGTAGACACTACGGCATTATTAACCAGGCCCTTAAATATCCAACATAGCGTAACGAGCGGCAGGGTGATGGAAATAGCGAGAGACCTTCTCCGGCAGGAGACAGAGACCATTCATGAAGGCCATGGCCTTTGCCAAGAGGGTGGTTTTGTCTGTGCTCATAGGCCCGTTGCGTAGGGCCGTTTTGAAATCCCGGTTGAGGTATTCATCCGGGTTGGACTCTGGCGCATAAGGCGGCAGAAACACGAGCTCAATGCGGTCCTTCTTATCGGCCAGCCAGGCCGTTACCACCTTGGCGTGATGCACCCGTAAGTTGTCGACGATCAGGAAGATCTTCTGTTCGGCATGGCGGATCAGCTTTTCCAGGAAGGCGATGAAACGCTCGGTGTTGATGCTGCCCTCCACCATCTCAAAGGCAAGTTCTCCGCGCGGTGAGATCGCCGATATCATGGACAGACTGGTCCATCGTGCTGGATGTTCGAGGAGCGGCGTCTGGCCTTGGGGCGCATATCCACGCACCCAATGGGCGTCCTCTTTGACGGCCGTTTCGTCGCCCCAGTACAGCACTGCACCCTCGCGCAGGGCGCGCGCTCGGACTTGGGGATAATCCACTTCCAGCCATTGGCGCACTGCTTCTGGGTTCTGCTCCATCGCTCGCTTGACCGGACGCTGGGGCGTAAAACCCCAGCGCTTGAGGTACTTGCCTACCAGGCGCACCTGCAGATCTATCCCAAAGCGATCCCGGATCAATTGCCGGATGGCCGGCCGGGTCCAGAGGGCAAAAGGCATTTGCAACTGCCGCGGATCCCGTTGCACGATCTGATCCCGAACCCAGGCTTCCGCAGCCAACGTCAATCTGCGACAGGCCCCTACAGGACGCCCTCGCGGCCGTTCATCAAGGCTTTTGCCCCCCTCTCGTTTGGCTTGCGCCAACCACCCGCGAATGGTCGAGGGATGGGCGCCAGAGACCTTGGCCAGGTCTTCCACCCGCATACCAGACTGCTGGCGTAGCCGCAGCACCATCTGCCGAAGCAGATTCCGCCCCTCTACCGTCAACTTGCGCACATCTATCCGTTCCATACTCGCTATTCTACCATAGATAAGTCGGATATTTATGGGCCTGGTTAATAGCGCCCATATTGACGGCAAAGGTAGAGGCCGCGACTACCCGCCCCTGATAGAAGAGGTTGGCCTTGCTCAATACCTCGCTAGACGGGTAGACGGGGGCTGGGGCCGGTGCTGGAGCCGGTGCTGGAGCCGGTGCTGGAGCTGGAGCTGGAGCTGGAGCTGGAGCTGGAGCTGGTGCCGGAGCTGGTGCTGGGGCTGGGGCTGGGGCTGGGGCTGGGGCTGGGGCCGGGGCTGGGGCCGGGGCTGGGGCCGGGGCCGGGGCCGGGGCCGGGGCCGGGGCCGGGGCCGGGGCCGGGGCTGGGGCCGGGGCTGGGGCTGGGGCCGGGGCCGGGGCCGGGGCTGGGGCCGGAGCCGGTGTTGGGGCCGGAGTACCAGCCGCCACCAGGACCAGGTTTGCATCGTTCTTCCCATAACGCATCTGCGGATAGACGTAGTTTGTCAGCGCTTGCAAACCGTTTACGTTCGCAAAGGTACCGATTAACCCTCCCGCGGCGTGAATCAAGTCATAATTTGCGCCCAAGGTATAGGACGACGCCGTGCCGTTGGGCACGATATCGAGAGTGCCATCAAGGCTCGCCGTACCGGTAATGCTCAGTTGGCTGTAGTCTGTGCCCGCCGTTTTGTCTGAGGGGGTAATGGCCATTTCCAGGGTGCCACCAGGACCCTGCGCGAAGTTGCCGGTCAAGCTTAAGGTACCCGGAGCAATGGTGCTGGCACCAACCAGCCCCCCCCCCACCGCCAGAGTCCCATCATTCGTTACCGTCGCCAAGGTCCAACTGTCATTCACGGTGACATCGCCAGCAGAAGTGATCGTCAGAGTGCTATTGGAACCTTGAATTGGCGTATTACTGCCCACAGCCTGGGCACCATTCATGAGAATCGTACTGGAAGAACTCCCTGTATCGATTGCACCCTGAATGTCACTACCCGCACCAAGTATGAGTGTTGATGGATTATTGTTATCTATAAGTATGGCGGAAGACAAACTCCCAGCAATAATGGTACCGGTATTTGTCAATGTCGTGCCGGCCCCCCCAAGCCGGATGGCAACACCAATGCTACCCGCCTGAATCAAACCACCGTTAATGATCTGACCGATAGTGCCCTGGTTTTCTATGGCATTATCCTCTTTGGCACTGATAACACCGTAATTGGATAGCGTACCGATGCTAGCGTCATTAAAAATGCCCGATGCTACTCCAGTAATGCTACCCGCACTGGTATTATTCATGTATTCAATAGCACCATTAGTGACGACCACTCCAGTACCTGCTGTACCAGCGCCCGAAATAGTACCGACGTTCGTCACCGTTCCGATGCTGCCAAAGGCGTTGCGGAGTCCTGCAAAAGTGTTTCCGCTGACCGTACCGCTATTGATTAAGTTACCGATATAGCCTGCGTTTGCAATACCACTGTGTCCGCCGATGATCAATGCACCACTGTTCGATAAAGTCGCAATCGTGCCGTTATTCTCAATACCACTAATCGCTCCAGTAATCACGCTTGCGTTGACCAGAGTACCCACAGAAGCACTGGAGCCCAGGTTGACGAACCCTTCCTCCGTGCCAGCGATCGTACCGCCGAGATTGATCAGGTCATCAATTTTGCCCGAGTTACCCACTGCAATCTTGCCACCGATGGATCCACTATTGCTGAGTGTCGCGATCACACCACTACCGCTGATGCTAATACCTGAAGTGTTTGCGCTCCCTCGTATCGTTCCCTCGTTTGTAAGAGTTCCTGTGATCGTGCCACCGGGACCAACAATGACTGAACTTGTGCCGCTGCCAGTGATAGTGAGACTGCTAGTGCTATTGTTGATGGATTGCTGTGCAGCATGAGCCAAGACTGGCAACGCCGCTCCGCCCCCCAAGACCAATAGCGGCAAGGCCGAGCGTAGGGCAGCACGCAAGCCTGTTCCAAGGCCAAGGGCTCGCGCGGGAGCGCGGTCCGCGCGAGGTGCCGTGCCTGCACCCTTACGCCGCCCAACCCCTGCGTTACCAGCGCGTGCGATTTCCGAAGCGACTTGGAGCTGGCCTGTAGCGCGACTAAAGATCAAGCGATAAACAGCATTCATGAGCGGTGTTCTCCTTATAGGGGCGACGAATCGGTGGTACGCATCACCTATCATTACAATTAACTGTAAGTAAGGCGCGCTGCGGTTTTGTGATGAGAATGTTATCAATAAAGCAGCATATATATCGTTTCTTGTGCGTTTTGTATTTATTTCTTATAGTACAATAAGATAATAAGGAGTCTTTCCATGCGTACCCGCATTCCAACGTTGAAAATCGCTCTTTTGGGCCCTCCCGGGTTTGTTCTAGGGCAGACCACGCTACCGACCCCGCATCGCGGGGTTCGTCGCCTCTTGGCTTACCTGGCTCTACAACCCGGCTCTCACGAGAGAAGCCACCTTGCCCGACAGCTTTTTTCCCAAGAAAGCAGCACCGACCCTCGGGCGCAGCTGCGCCAAGCCCTGTTTCAGTTATCTGCCGTATATAACCGTTTCGGCAGTCCCTTGGCGGTGTCCCGACAGAGTGTTGCCTGGAACCCCGCCTATCCCCTCAGCGCCGACGTCCAGGACTTTTTAGTGGCGAGTACCGAAGATCCTAGCGTCAATTTAAGCGCCATCGCCCTGTATCGCGGACCATTGCTGCCAGGAGAGGAACAGGATAGCGACGACGCCTTTCCTGTCTGGTTGCGCGATCAGCGCCAGCGTCTCGAAAAGCACCTGTGCTTGCGCTACACCAGCGCCCTGCAGCACCTGCACCAGGCGGGTGACCAAAGTGCCGGAGAGCGGCTGGTGAACCAATGGATACAGCAATTTCCCTTATCCGACCAAGCCCACCTCGCTGCCATGCAACTGCTCGTACTCGGGCGTAAAGATACCCACGCCCTATATCTCTTCGAGACTTTTCGGGAGCGCAAGATCACCCAAAGCGGTAACAAACCCGGACCAGAGATCACCGCGTTCTATGAACACACACGACAATCCCTGCCCAATGCACCCGTAACAGCCGCCCCCAGCGTGACGACTGGGCCAGCACAACTGCGCTTTGTCACCGTCCTGGTCATTACCTTTCGGGACGAAATCGAAGACGACGTTGGTCGTCACGAGTTCCTGCGCCATTACCTAGAGCCCGCACGAGCCGTTGCCCAAACCCACGACGCCGAATTGCGGGTCACCAGTCAGGGCTACATCGAGCTGCTGTTTGGCGTCCAGGTGCCTTGTCAGGACGGTCCCCAACAGGCCCTGCGTGCTGCCCTGGCCCTGCAGCAATTGAGCAAAATGATTCCCCAAGCCGCCCAACTCGGGATCGATTGCGGTCAAGTCATTGTTGATGCCGCCCACCCACCCATCGGCCAACTCTTTGTCCACGCCATAGACCTTGCGCGCCGGCAACGTTCGGGGCGCGGTGTGGTGTTGAGTGCGACGGCGCGCTTCTTATTGGCACCCAACAGCCCAGGCATTCAGATCCAGGCCTTGGTCGAGTCCGCTGCTACCGATGCCGAGGCCCCCGTCACCGCCTATCAAGTGGATAGCGATTCTCCAAACCCGATCCCATCCCTACCGCTCTTTGGTCGTGAGACGGAACAGGCGATTATCGTCGCCGCCGCCGAGCGGGTACATGCGCAACAAACGGGTGAACTCATCTGGATTGTGGGGGAGGCAGGCTTGGGCAAGACCCAACTGTTGGAACACGCCTTAGGCGCCCTGACCACCCAGTGTCCGATCGTCCGCTTTGCCTGTCAGCCTCTGCAGCAGTACAGCTTGCTGCATCCCCTGGCAGCCACGTTTCGGCGACTCCTGCACCTGGATGAGCTCACCGGGGAAGCGGCCCGTAAACGGGTGGCACGGATGCTCGACCTCCTGCGGGACAAGGATCCCTTGCTGCTACGACTATGGTGCTTTTGGCTGGGCCTGGAGGACAAAGCGGGGCAGCACAGCGCCGGACAATTGCTCCACGACTATCGCTTCCTGCTGCAAGAAAGTGTGCTGGAACTGCTCTCCACCCATCTGCTGCCACGACACCACATTGCGGTCATCGAAGACCTGCACTGGGCGGACACGGCATCCCTCGACGTGCTTCGGCAGTTTCTCCGTAACTTGGATCAGCGTCCGATCCTGGTGTTGATCACCAGCCGCTCTGCGCCACCGCCCATGGACGCGCTGCCCTGCCCTGAACGAGTGCTCAGCTTGTACCCCTGGGATGACGCCCAGGCGAGACGCTTCTTGGCGGCGCGCCTGCCCCAGTTACCCAAGCCGCCCATTCAACAAGCCATCATTCAAAGCGCAGGGGGAATTCCGCTCTATCTCGATGGCCTCGCCACCAGCCTCGCCGAACGCGCCTTGGAACAAATACCGGCCCAGGTAGAAGTGATTCTTGATGCCTATGTTGCCCGGAGCGGCAGCGCGTTGCCCACCTTACAGGCTGCAGCCGTCATTGGCGCCCCGTTTCAGCTGCGTGACCTTGCTGCCCTGGGTGAACGGTCGCAGCCGGAATTGCAGGGGGAGTTGCAGATTCTGGAGGAGCGCGGCCTCCTGACCCATCAGGGCCAATACTGGCAATTCCGTCACGAGCTACTGCGCCGGAGCGTGTACGACGCCTTGCTTCCTCAGCATCGGCAACCTCTCCATCAGCGTTGGGCCGAAGAGTTGGTGCGGCGGGATTATGCCGAGGTTGGGGTCATTGCCAGCCACTTCGCGGCGGCGGAAGCCTGGCCCGAGACGCGTAAGTATTACTTTCTGGCCAGCCGCCGAGCGCTCGTCATGGGTGCCTACACGGGCGCCGTCGCTTTTGCCGATGCGGCCCTGGCCCATTTGCTTGACGATGACCCACGACGCCTGGAATTGGAGGCCACCCGTTACTTTGCCTTGCGGGCCTTGTATGGGTACAGCGCTGCACCGGTCCTGCAGGCCATGGAGGCCTTGGACGCCATCTGCGCCACACAAGAACACGGGAGTTGGGCCCTTTTGGGGGTACGCTTTGGTCAGTGGATCGCCGCCAGCTCCCAGGAGAATAGCCACGCGGGTCTGCGCGCGGCCATCCGCCTGGCCGAGACGAACTACACCGATCTGCCCGATCGCGCAACCCGCTCCGTAGCCAACTATGCCCTGGGCTGGACCCTGTTCTGGCGCGGTAGCCTGGGGCCCGCACAACAATACCTGCGACGGGTCGTGGATCGATGGTCAGAAGATTGGGCAGCCCATATACAACAGGCCACGGGCGAACGGCCCTTGGAAGCCGCCATGGGCTACTTGGGGCTCATCGATATTCTCCAGGGACGTCCGGAGCAGGGGATCGCACGCTTTCAGCAGGCCATTGACCAGCTTTCTCCCGACCGGCAAGGCAACATGTGGCTGTTCATGCAGGTCATGTTTGCCACCATGAGCTTGTGGACAGGGGAGACACGACGCACCTTGCGCATGGTCCCCCAGATCCTCCGCCACAGCCGCCAGAGTGGCCTGATCATGTGGGAGACCTTTGGGCATGCGCTGCAGATTTGGGCCTTGGGACGAGAGGGACATCTACACCCCAGCACCGCAACCGTGCGGCTCCGCCGTCGGGTCCGAGAGGTAGAGCACATCTGGCGCTTTGGCGCCGGCATCTTGCACCTGCTGTTGGTAGACATGGCCTATCGTGGCGGCCACCCTCAGCCCGTCGCCCTCTACCGCCATGCTCGACGCCATCTTCAGCAACATGGCGCGCGGGTGTTTCTGCCGACTCTGGATATTTTGAAACAGGGAAGCATCCCTCCGAACACCGCCAATCTGCGTCAGGAAGTTGGGAGAAGGTGGCACCGGTAGATCTGGGCTGATGACATCTCCCGGATCTTTTTCCACCTCGCGATCCGTAAGGATGTTCTGACTGTTCTCTCAAGGCTTCTGCCGCGACCAGTACCCCACTAGCCACAACGCAACACCAAAAAAGAGTCCTTCTCCAGCGGGCAGAACCCAATCCCAAGGATGCCCGCCCAGAGCAATGGAAATGAACAGGGCCAGCGCGGCGACCACGAGGAAGGTGCCTAGTCGTTCCACCCAGCGGCTGAAAACCACGCGATCAATCCCTCGCACCCATTCCCACAGGCCCAACCGTTCCAGCACGCGCCGCGTCTCTGCCGGAAACCAAACGGCCAAGACGATCATTAGTGCCAGCAAGGTATTCAATACATAGAGAATGATCATTGCGCTCCCACCTCTGTATCATCCTATTCTTACGTCCGTTTATAGAGGATAGCCGTACCTTCCTGCAACCGAATGAAGCCATTATCATGGCAGCCCGATCTGTGGAGGAAAAATGGTGCACACCTCTCCAAATCCCTGGCCCCGCGAAGCACGCTGGCTGCACGCCGGCATCGCCTTTGGCGTTACGTGGCAATTGTTCAGCTCGCTGTGGATGACCCCGGATTTCCAGCACGCCGATTACGGCAGTGTTACCCAGTTCCTCTTCAGCACCCACGCCTGGATCGGCCTGACGACAGCGCTCTTCCTGCTCTGGGAGTGGTTGTGGATTTTCACCACCCCGGCCATTCGCAACCAACTCTTCCCTTTACGTGGGCCGTGGCAGCCCATCGCGGCGGACCTGCGTGCCCTGTTGTGCGGACGCTTGTCGCCGCCTGGCCCCCATCCCGGCGTCGCCGCCCTCCTCCACGGCCTTGGCCTGCTCCTCGTCACCTGGATGGCCCTCACCGGCACTGCCATCTTTTTCTTTCTGCCCCAGGGTGGAACACCTCCGGGACCGATCCTCAACGCCCTGATTCCTCTACACAAGGCTTTGGTCAATTTCGTTTGGGCGTATTGGATCGGCCACGTCGCTTTCACGCTCCTGCATGGACTGCGCCGCGACGGGATCTGGCAGATCTTCCGCTTGCATGAATGAACTGGTCCACGTCCAGCGCTTTGGGTATAGTCCGGCCAAGTGAGGAGATCTGCGATGCGTGAGAAATTGTGGGGTGGCCGTTTTGCCGCCAATACTGATGTCCTGGTGGAGCACTTTACGGCTTCCATTGCCATTGATCAGCGGCTGTACGCGGAGGATATCCGCGGGTCTCTGGCGCATGCGCGCATGCTGGGACGCGTTGGGGTGCTCAGCGCTGCAGAGGTCGAGGCCATCTGCGCGGGCCTGGAACAGATCGCCACAGAAATCCGTAGCGGCAGTTTTTCCTTTGATGACAGCCTCGAAGACATCCACATGCATATCGAGAGTCGTCTGATTGAACTGATCGGCGATATCGGCAAGAAACTACATACCGGCCGTTCCCGCAACGATCAGGTCGCCACCGACATGCGTCTCTACACCCGCGGCGCCATCGACCGGCTGCTGCACCTGCTGCACGACCTGCAACAAGTATTCGTGGACCTGGCGGAACGGGAGGTGGAAACCATCCTTCCCGGCCTCACCCACCTGCAGGTGGCGCAACCGGTCACCTTTGGCCATCACTGTATGGCCTACGTCGAGATGTTCCGCCGCGACGCGGAGCGCCTGCGCGACGCCCGCAAGCGGGTGAATGTGCTGCCCCTGGGCGCGGCGGCCCTGGCCGGAACGACCTTCCCCATCGATCGCTGGGATGTGGCGCGCGAACTGGGCTTCGATCACGTTGCCGAGAACAGCCTCGACGCCGTTTCCGACCGCGATTTTCTTCTCGAAACCCTGGCGGCGCTCTCGATCATTGCCGTACACCTCTCCCGCCTGGCGGAAGAGCTGATTTACTGGATGTCGGCAGCCCTCGCCTTCATCGATCTGCCCGACGCCTTCTGTACCGGCTCGAGTATCATGCCACAAAAGAAAAATCCCGACGTTGCAGAACTCATTCGCGGCAAAAGCAGCAAGGTCATGGGACAGCTCACCGCATTGCTCGTTTTGATGAAGGGGCAGGCACTCGCCTATAACCGGGACAACCAGGAGGACAAAAGCATCTTCTTCACCGCCCTGGATGAAGTCGAAATGAGTCTGCAACTGCTGGTACGAATGCTCCCCGGTTTGCAGACCCACCCGCAACGTATGCGCGCCGAAGCGGAAAAAGGCTTCGCAACGGCGACGGATCTCGCCGATTACCTTGTCCGCAAGGGCGTCCCGTTCCGCGATGCCCACGCCGTCGTCGGGCGCGCGGTGCGCTTGGCACAGGATCGCGGCATCGGCCTGGAGGCGCTGCCCCTAGAAGAACTGCAGGGCCTCTCCCATGCCATCGATGCCGACGTCTTCGGCGTCCTGACCCTGGAAGGTTCCGTTGCCGCCCGCGATCACCTCGGTGGTACGGCGCCGGCGCAGGTACGCGCGGCCATCGCGCGGGCGCGCCAGCGCCTGCAGGGAGAAAGCGCATGAAGTGCTTGCTGCACCCAGGCTTGATCCTGCTACTCTTGGGCAGCCTGGCGCTGGCCGGCTGCGGTCGAAAAACCCCTCTCACGCTGCCAAAGACCCCGGCGCCCACGGCTTCGACGACGAGCGGCCACTGATGCATCCGCTTCACTATCGTAATGGGCAACTGTACCTCGACGACTGCGCCCTCGCCGCGATTGCCGAGCGCTTCGGCTCCCCCGCTTATGTCTATTCGGAAATGTATCTGCGCGAGCGCTATCATGCCTTCGCCCACGCCCTGGGGGAGCAGACCCTGACCTGCTATGCGGTCAAGGCGAACAGCAATCTGCATCTGCTGCGCCACCTCGCGCAGTGGGGCGCTGGCTTCGATATTGTCTCAGGTGGTGAGCTCGCACGGGTTCTGCGGGCGGGTGGCGATCCGCAAAAAATTGTGTTTTCCGGCGTCGGCAAGAGTCGTGCGGAGATTCAAGCCGCTCTGGAAGCAGGTATCTTCTGTCTTAATGTCGAGTCTGCGGCAGAGTTGGAGCGCATTGCAGAGGTCGCTGCAGAGCTGGGCTATCGCGCACCCGTCGCCCTGCGTGTCAATCCGGACGTCGATCCTGGCACACACCAGTACATTGCCACCGGCCTCAAGGAGAGCAAATTTGGTATTCCCCTTGCTGCCGCCGAGGCCTTATATCGGCGCGCGGCGGAGTGGCCGAGCATTGGATTCATTGGCGTAGCTGCCCACATTGGCTCCCAGCTGATCGATCTACAACCCATCGCTGCCGCAGCGCGGCGCTTGCGGGATCTGTATGAGCGTCTGCGGGCCCATGGCATCCCCTTGCGACATATCGACTTGGGAGGCGGCGTCGGCATTCGTTATCACAACGAACATCCCCCTAGCCCCGCCGATTATGCTGCAGTCCTCGATGCGGCCCTGGAAGGACTTGCCGTGCGGCGGGTCGTGGAACTTGGGCGCTCCCTGGTGGGGAATGCCGGGGTCCTGCTGACCCAGGTCGAGTATTGGAAGGAAAACGAAGACAAGCATTTCTGCGTCGTCGATGCGGCCATGAACGACCTGTTGCGTCCCAGCCTCTACGGCGCCTGGCATGAGATCCTGCCATTGCAGGAGACACCGGCGTTGCTGCAGGCCTGCGACATCGTCGGCCCGGTCTGCGAGAGTGGCGACTTCTTTGCCAAGAACCGCACCATCCCCAGCGTTCCCGCCGGCGAATACCTGGCCATCCTCGGCACCGGCGCCTACGGTTTTGCCATGAGCAGTCAGTACAACAGCCGCCCCCGCGCCGTCGAAGTCCTAGTCCATGGCAACGAGGCGACTTGCATCCGCCGGCGCGAAACCCTTGCCGATCTCCTTGGCCCCGAAGAGGACTGCGCCAACGCCTAGCCCAGGATGCGCTTGCAACGCCCACACCATCGCCCTAAACTTGGACAAGTAATTGCACAGGTACCCGGCCATGAAAGTCATTAGCTACACCCAAGCGCGCAATGAACTCAAATCTGTTCTCGACAGCGTGGTTCGGGATGCCGACATCACCGTCATCAGTCGACGTGACGCGGAAGGAGATGCAGTAGTGATGTCTTTGGACAGTTACAACAGCATCATGGAAACTTTATATCTCACCGCCAATCCGGCCAATGCTGCCGCTCTCGCCCGCGCGCTTGCCCAGGATCAGGCGGGACTCGCACAGCAACATGGGTTACTCCCCAACGACTGATGGCGCGTGCTATCAAGTTCGTCCCCGATGCATGGGATAGTTATCTCTATTGGCAATTGCAGGACAAAAAAACCCTGCGTCGTATCAATCTTCTGATCGAGGCCGCTGCTCGCGACCCCTTTGTTGGGATCGGCAAGCCGGAGCCTTTGCGCGCAGATCTTTCCGGCTACTGGTCGCGACGCATTGATGAAACCCATCGTCTGGTCTATCGCGCTACCGATGCCGAACTCGTCATTATCGCCTGCCGCTACCATTATAATTGAGTAGGGTACAGCGACACGGTCAACGGTCCGCGCGCGCCCAATCCTTGGCAAATTGCTGACGTAGCTCGGATAGCTCGGCCTCTTGCCGCAGCAACACCCCCATCTCCCGGTTCTGTTGCAGGCTGGTTTCGCTGAAATTCTCCGAGCCGACAAAGGCGACCTGCTCCCCAACCATCATCTTGGCGTGCATGTAGAGGGGCTTTACGGGCAGCAGGCGCACCTGTACGCCGCGGCGGCGCGCCGCAGCCAGCGCCTGGAGTAATTGCCGATCCGACAGGTAGTAAACGCCAATCTCCACGCTGTGCCGCGCATCGTTCACGATACGCAGCAGCGGTGCAGGTCCAGCTTGCGGCTCACCGTAAATCAATTTAACCCCTCATACAAAGAATAATAATCAGAGCAAAGAATTCGGATCAATGGCTGCAACCCCGCGAAATGCCGGCTTGGCGAAAAGAAATCCCTGCATGAGATAAATCCCAACGTCTCGCAGAAAATCCCTCTCCCGCTTATCTTCAATACCTTCCGCTATAACCAGAATATCCAACTCTACACAAATTTCACAAATTCCCCGAACTATCGATTTTCTGGCCCGACTTTGGTGCACATTTCTGATCAAATCCATGTCAATTTTTACAAAGTCCGGCTGAAAATCAGATAGAAGCTTCAATCCAGCATACCCCGCACCGAAATCATCTATCGCCGTCTGAAAGCCGATCTTTTTGTATTCTCTCAGAATTTCTGCAAACCACGGACCATCATTTATTCTTTCCCCCTCAGTTACTTCAAAGATGATCCTTTCTACTGGAAAGTTGTTTGCTCTTGCCGCAGCAAGTGTGGTACGAATACAGACTTCCGGTCGATATACTGCATTTGGCAAAAAATTAATAGAGATATTTTCCTTGATACCTAACCTTGCGGCTCCTTCCACCGCCTTAACTCTGCAAGCTTGATCAAATCGGTATTGATTTTCTTCTGTAACTCTATCTAAAACGGTAGAGGCACCTTCACCATTGGCTCCACGAACCAGTGCTTCGTGGGCAAACGCCTTCCCGGAGCGAACGTCAACAATTGGCTGATAAGCATAATCAAAATGAAAATCAAGCTTTCCCGCGTTGGTACAGGACTGGCATCGCACCGGCGTAATTTCATTTTTTCCAACGTCCACTACTGCTCTCCTTTTTTCCTACAATTCCCGGCACCTCTGGAAATGAGTCAATTAGTCGAGGCCCATCCAGATACAAGTCTCCACAAGATATTCTCACCTGCGCGAAAGGGCACCACCATTTCCTCTCCAGCGCCAATGCTTGCCGGAACCGTCCAACGTTCGCGCCGCAAGGTGATTTGCTCCGTATTACAGGGCAGGCCGTAAAAGGTCGGGCCATGCCGGCTCGCGAAACCTTCCAGCCGGTCCAGGGCGCCGGCTTGGGCAAAGACCTCGGCATAGAGTTCGATAGCGGCATGCGCGGTGTAGATCCCGGCACAGCCACAGGCAGATTCCTTGGCGGCCTGCGCATGAGGCGCACTGTCTGTGCCGAGAAAGAACTGCGGACTGCCGCTGGTGGCCGCAGCGATGAGGGCCTGGCGGTGCTGCTCGCGCTTCAGCACCGGCAGACAGTAATGATGCGGGCGAATGCCGCCCTGGAAGAGGGCGTTGCGGTTCAGGAGCAGATGGTGGGCAGTAATGGTCGCCGCCATGTGCGGGCCGGCACTGTGCACAAAATCCACGGCGCCCTGCGTGGTGACATGTTCCAGGACCATGCGCAGGGCGGGAAAATCACGCCGCAGCGGAAGCAACACCCGCTCAATGAAAACTGACTCGCGATCGAAGACATCCACGGCGGGATCCGTGACCTCGCCGTGCAACAGCAGGGGCAGATCCCAGCGCTCCATGGCCGCCAAGACCGGGTAGACTACGCGCAAGTCGCGCACCCCATTTTCCGAGTTTGTCGTGGCGCCAGCCGGATAATATTTGACGCCCTGCACTATGCCACTCTCTTTCGCCTTGCGGATTTCCTCTGCGGAACTCGTCTCCGTCAGATACAGTGTCATGAGCGGCTGAAAATTCGAGCCCGTTGGCCGCGCCGCCAGAATCCGCTCCCGGTAGGCCTGTGCGTCTGCCACGGTGGTGACCGGTGGCTTCAGGTTGGGCATGACGATGGCACGCGCGAAGCGCGCCGCCGTGTCCGGCAGCACCGCACGCAGCATGGCGTCGTCGCGCAGGTGTAGGTGCCAGTCGTCTGGACGTAGGAGGGTGATCTGATCCATGGTCTGGATCCTCACTCGATACCCTCAACAACCGCGTGGGCAAAAAGATCCTCGCGGCGGATGATCTGCAGGCAAAGCTTGTCGCAGGCGGCCAGAATCACCGGCGGTGCAACTCCAGCCTGACGTGCCTCTTCCCAACGGGCAGCACAAAGGCACCAGCGATCGCCCGGGCGCAGCCCGGGGAAATCCCATTCCGGATGGGGGGTAATCAGGTCATTCCCGTGCTCAAGGGTGTAACGGAGAAACTCCTCGGTCATGACGGCACAGACGGTGTGCGACCCCAGATCTTGCGGGCCACCACTGCAAAATCCGTCCCGCCGAAAGCCCGTGCGCGGTGCCTCACCACAGACTTGCAGATCTTCATCCAGGACATTACTGCGCATTGCTTCCTATCCTCCCATCGCTGCGCCCCGCACAGGGTAACACCGACACCAAGGGCTGCCTACGCGGCGAAGGCGCTCTGCTTACCCTCCGCCCTCACTCCAGATCTCTGCCTGGGCACGGCTCACGGCGGGGGTTTGCACCCGACAGAAATCCTTTTCTCCCAGGGGCATAGGTACCTGGAAATAGGCCCCAGCCTGAAGCGCTTGCGGACTCGAGAGACCATTGATCTGCATCAGATATTTGCTGGTGCTGTGGTATTGGAGCGCGAGTTCGTGCAGGTCGGAACCGGCTGGCACCCGGATCTGTAGAAACTTGCCACCGATGTTACAGCGTGGCGCCACGTCCAGCGTGCGCAGGGCACGGCGCATGGTGTAGCGAAACACTGGTGCCGCCTCGATCCCGCCAAAATTCCAGGAATAGTGGCTACCGCGCAGGTTGACCGCCATGACCAAATCTGGATGCGGACCGGGGGCAAAGCCAACAAAGGTCGCATTGGTGCGATGATGAAAAAATCCATCCTTGCCATTCGCCATGTTCGAGGTACCTGTCTTGCCACCTACATGATAACCGGGAATGGCGGCCAAGATACCGGTGCCACCGGGGCGGGCCACGGATTGCAACCAGCGCCGTAGATCGTTGGCCACCCACTCCGGCATCACCCGATGCCGACGTACCTTTTCACCGACGAAGAGATGTGGACGCACATACCAACCCCCATTGGCAATACTCGCATAGGCGGCCGCGAGCTGCAGTGTGGTGACCGAGACCCCATAACCAATGGAGATCGTCGCGTGGCGGGCAGCTCCCCAGGATTGCCAGGGCGGCAGCACCCCCGCCGTTTCGCCGGGCAAGCCCAGCGGCGGCACTCGGCCAAAACCTACCGCTTGGTACATTTGATATAAGGTGCGTTTGGGGGTAAGCAGGGCAATCTTGGCGGTACCGATGCAACTCGAATATTTGAGGATGTGCTCAATATTGAGGATATGGTGGCGGACATCATCCGTGATTGGATATCCGCCTACCCAGAGGGGATGAAAAACGTTGAACTTTTGCGTAGGAGACACGCTATGGCTAGCCAGAGCGGCGGCGATGGCAAAGGGTTTCATCACCGATCCCGGCTCGAAGGCTTGGTGTACCGCATTGTTGACATAATCACTTGCTGCCTGACACGAGCTCTCCTGGTTGGGATTGCAGCTGGGCGCGCTGACCATGGCCAAGATGGCGCCGGTATGCACATTCATCAGCACCGCCGAACCCTCCCAGGCGTGAAATTGTCGCAACGAGCGCAGCAATGCCATATAGGCCCAGTATTGCATTTGCGGATCGATGGTTAGATGGATGGCATGACCGGGCTGGGAAAGATGCGAGACCTTCAGCACCTGAACGATCTGCCCGTGCCCGTCGTACAGAGCCTTTTCGGAGCCTGGATGGGCCGCCAGCCAGCGGTTGTAACTCAGTTCCATTCCTGTGGCACCTTGGTGCGCTTGATCCACCAAACCGATGAGCGGTGTGGTGGCGGCACCCAGGGGAAAATAGCTGCGCGAACTCGGTAAGACGCCAACGCCAGGAATGCCGAGGGCACGGACCGCTTTCCCGACACTGGGCGGTCGTTGTCGGGCCAAGTAAGCAAAATCAGCCCCCCCGCCCGCCAAACGCTGTCCCAACTCCGTCACGCTCATCCCGAGCACCTGGGCCAAACGTGGCCACTGGGCCTGGTGTTTACCCAAGACCTTGGGATCACCCCAGACCGTACTCGCAGAGGTATTGACCGCCAAGGGCAGCCCGTTGGCGCCGAAGATCACCCCCCGCTGCGCCGGCAGGCGCTGATTGTGCAGGTAGCGCATTTGCCCCTGGGCACGCAAATGCCGCGCCTGCAGGTATTGCACCTGGATGTCGCGCCCCAGGACCGCCAAAAAACCGATGAGGAAAGCGCCCGCCAGCCAGAGAGGGCGCGAGCGTGGTAGGCTACGAAAGCGGCGCTGAGGGCTGGTCATTCTCCGCTGGTCTGGGCACGATATACGAAGTCGACGCGCTGATTCCGGTGCCAGCAAGCCGCGGTATTCTGGTTACAGAGTAAATTGTCCTTGCCGAAGGATACGGTGCTGATGCGGCGACCCGGCACGCCATCCGCCTCCAGCAGCTCCTTGATCGCGTGCGCACGCCACTCACCCAAACCAAGGTTATATTCCTGCGTGCCGGGCTGCGAGCAGTTGCCCTCCAGACGGACGTGCAGGTTGGGAAAGCGCAGCAAAAAACGGGCATTTTCCGCCGTGATCTGCTGCGCATGGGCGCTGACATGAAAGCTGTTCTGCGCAAAATGTACACGCAGATGCCGCGGCAGCGCCGCAAGTTCGGCATCCGATAGGTTTTCGTTATGGCCACCAAGGGGGCCATAGGAAAGGTTTTTTTCCTGCTCCTGTGCTTGATTCAGGGCCTGAGTACTCACGTTTGGCTGGGCGGCCGTACTCGTTGGCGCGGGATGAACTTGGCTGGTTGGCGAAACCTGCTGGGCGCAGGCACTGAGCAGCACAGTGGCGGACAACAGCACGCCATAAGCCAAGGCACGCGGCGGCACGAGAGAGGACTGGAATTGCGGCATGAGGAGTTCCCTGCATTTGTTGATATACCTCTATGACAACGCTAGTCCTTTTCGGTTCTGTCTGCTTGCCTATCTCGCGTGCCGTTACCCCCGCCAACGGTAGCGTGGCTCTGTGAGCGCGGCAGATGGGCGCTGTCCACAGCGGGCACAGCCGCCACCAGCGCAATTGCTTTGACAGCTGCCGGCAGCACTCTGTACCAGAGGCAGTAGGCGGGCGATCTGACCCCGACTCTGCCAGTGCTCCAGACCAGCGTCCACCAGCTCTGGCGGCAATTGCAGCCGCTCTGCGATATCCACCGCACGCAGGCTCTCCCCGGCACGGAGCAAGTCACGGATCCGAAACAATGGACTTTGCATCAGCTTTGCCCGAGGAGCCCAGCGGCCGGTCGCCGTTTGCGGCCATGCTGGCGCAGGCCAAGGAGCAGGGTAAACGGCGAACCGGCATGCAAGCCCATGACCTGCAGACGCTTGCTTTCCTCCTTACCCCCCAGAATGCTGTGGATACGGCCCCCAGACCCGCGAGATAGCTGCGCCAGGGCGCACGCAGCAGGGATTTCAGATTGGATGGACATGGACGCTCCCGACAGAAATTCTTCTATCGGCATTTTATTTAATGAGAATCATTATTGAAATGGATTCTGATCCCACTTCACGCTGGGGCGATGGCGTCTCCCGACAAATCGTAGGCGTCCGCTTCCCGGATCAAGACCCGCAACCGCGCACCGACGCGCCCCTGAGTCAGTCCTCGCACTTGCACTATGCCATCAATTTCCGGTGCATCGCTGGCGCTGCGACCCACTGCCTCGCCATTGGGCAGCAACTCGTCAATCAAGACCTCACGCTCGCGGCCCAACCAGCGCCGTAACCGTTGCGCACTGATTTCCTGCTGCAGCTCCAGGAAGCGCTCCCGTCGCTCCTCGCGCAGCGCTTCTGGCACCGGATCCGGAAGATCGTTGGCGGCAGCGCCCGCCACCGGCGAGTAGGCAAAGCAGCCCACCCGATCCAGTTCCGCGGCGCGCAGAAAGTCGAGTAGATCCGCAAACTCCGCTTCTGTCTCCCCTGGAAAGCCAACAATGAAGGTACTGCGGATGGTCAGATCGGGCACCGCGGCGCGCCACGCCTGGATGCGCTGCAAGGTACGATCCGCTGCTGCCGGGCGACGCATCGCCTTGAGGATGCGTGGGCTCCCATGCTGCAGGGGCACGTCCAGGTAGGGCAAGACCTTGCCCTCGGCCATGAGAGGCAGGAGTTCATCGATATGTGGATACGGATAAACGTAATGCAATCGTACCCACACCCCCAGCTGGCCGAGGGCCGCGCAGAGATCGGTGATGCGCGTCTTGAGCGGGCGCCCCTGATGAAAAGCCGTCCGGTATTTGCGGTCCACCCCATACGCACCAGTATCCTGGGAGATCACCAGCAATTCCTGCACCCCGCTCGCCACCAGGTTCTCGGCCTCTTGCAGAATGGCGTCGGGATTGCGGCTCACGAGTTTGCCGCGCATGCTGGGGATGATGCAGAAACTGCAGGACTGGTTGCAGCCCTCGGAAATCTTCAGATAGGCATAATGCGCAGGTGTCAGCCGCAGCCCCTGGGGCGGCACGAGGTCGGTATACGGGTCATGGGCCGGAGGCAAGGCTGCGTGGATGGCCTCCATGACCTGACTGTTCTCCTGCGGTCCGGTCACCGCCAGGACCTGCGGGTGAGCCTTGCGAATGAATTCGCCCTGCTCCTTGGCGCCCAGACAGCCGGTCACGACCACCCGTCCGTTGGCCTCCAGGGCCTCGCCGATGGCCTCCAGGGATTCTTCCACCGCCGCGTCGATGAAGCCACAGGTATTCACCACGACCAGATCGGCGCCGGCATAGTCACCCACCATCTGATAGCCCTCGGCGCGAAGTTGGGTGAGGATCCGCTCGCTGTCCACCGTGGCCTTGGGACAGCCCAAGCTCACGAAACCCACCCTGGGCATGGGCGGCTTCAAAAAGTATTGCTCACGCTGGCCACACCGGCTACCGCGCCGACGATCTTTTCCACCACCTGCTGCAGGTCGATCACCGCGTTGGGACACCCTGCACAGGCGCCCTTCATGCGCACACGCACGTCTCGCTCGACGATAGTGACCAGTTCGATATCACCACCATCGCGATTGAGAATCCGACGCACCGCCGCAACGGCCTCGGCAACAGCGTCAGGATCGGGGAGCGGATCCCCCGGGGCAAAACTGCGTTTGCGGCCAATCAGGCGCTGCGCCATCGCCTGCGCGTGCGCGATCTTGGCCGCAGCGACGGGATCGCTCTCTTCGAGGAGGTCGAGTTCCTCTTCGCTGTAAAAATGGATAGGACTACGTTCCGGTTCCGTCATGGCATCAATATACCATGCGCCCACCGTCGACGACGATGTTCTGCCCGGTCACATAGGGGGCATCGAAGAGCAGCCAGGCGACCGTACGGGCGATATCCGCCGGCTCCCCTTCGCGTTTGAGGGCTGTGCGCGCCAGCAGTCCGGCACGATCCCCATCCGGTGGATCCTGGCTTTCGGCCCAGAGCACGACACCGGGCGAGACACTATTTACCCGTAGCTCCGGTCCCAGCTCCTTGGCCAAGGAGCGCGTCAGGGCGAGCAGCCCAGCCTTGCTCACGCTATAGGGCAGATAGCCGCGCAAAGGGATCTCACCGTGGATATCGCCAATGTTGACGATGGCTCCCCGCTGCTCGCGCAAATGCGGCCACGCTGCCTGGCTCAGAAACAGGGGCGCGCGCACATGGATCTGCTCCATGAGCTGCCAATCCTCGGGGCGCAACTCCGCAAATGGGGCGGGACGATACAGGGAGGCGTTGTTCACCAGACCGTCGAGGCGCGCAAAGCGATCGATCACCTGTTGCACCAAACGCTGCGGGGTATTCGGCTCGCTCAGATCGCCAGCCAGCAACTCCACCTCGATGCCATGCTCCCGCCGTAGCTCCGCGGCCAGGGCTTCGGCCTCTTGCCGCGATCGTCTATAGTGAAGACCCAGATGACAGCCACGCGCGGCCAGCTCCCGAGCGATGACGGCGCCCACACGACGTGCCGCACCAGTCACCAGTACCACCTTTTCCGCAGCCTTCACCAGGAGTTCCATGCAGCCCATAATCAAAGGTTTTGTAACCCAATCCCCCGAGGGGCGCAAGACGAACTCCCTGCCTCAGCCCGAACCGGAGGCAGCGGCCCTCAGCCACACCCTGCAGGAACGGATTCGCCAGGAGATCACCGCTGCCGGGGGCTGGATTCCCTTTGCCCGCTACATGGAACTCGCCCTCTATGCGCCGGGGCTTGGGTATTACATGGCGGGGCAGCGGCGTTTTGGTGCCGCCGGCGACTTTATCACGGCACCAGAGATGGGCTCGGTATTTGCCGCCGTCCTGGTGCGGAGCCTGACACCCTATCTCGGGCGCGACGGCATACTCGAGTTTGGCGCGGGCAGCGGCGCCCTCGCCGCGCAACTGCACACCCGCCTGCCGGACATCCCTTACACGATTCTGGACCTGAGTCCCAGCCTCCAGGCCGAGCAGCGCGCCGTTCTACCGACCGTCAGGCAGCGCCAGTCGCTTCCTGAGCACTGGCACGGCGTCGTGCTCGCTAATGAGCTCCTCGATGCCCTGCCGGTCACGGTGGTCGAGAAGTGCAGCGATGGTTTGCTGCACGAACTCGGGGTGATCTGGCAAGAGGGAGATTTTGTCTGGGCAACGAATCCCAACCCTCTGGACGATGCGGATCTCGCGCCTCTGCAACCGTATGCGGCAGCCTGGCCGACAGGCTACCGCACAGAACTCTGTCCACGCGCCACGGCTTGGTTGCGTACAGTCGCCGCCAGCCTGCAGCAGGGTGCCTTAGTCCTTGTGGATTACGGTCACGAAGCGCGCGAATACTATCATCCGCAGCGCAGCATGGGCACGCTGCGCGGCTATTATCGGCATCACGTCCTAGACGACCCGTTTTTCTGGCCCGGCCTTTGTGACCTGACCGCGCATGTGAACTTTTCCGCCCTGCTGGACGAGGCTGCAGGCGCGGGTCTGCAGGTGGCCTGGTATGGCAATCTCGCCCGTTTTCTCATCGACCATGGTCTGCCCGAGGTCTATGCCGAGCTGCTCGCCCAAGCCGGAGCAGAGGGCGCCCTGGCCCTCAACAATGAGGTCAAGCGTCTGACCCTGCCCCAGGAGATGGGCGAGAGTTTCAAGGTTCTGGTGCTTACGCGAGTGGAAACCTGAGCACCCCCACTCCGAGGATGAACAAACCCTCAAATCACCCGCGAGAACTGCGTCTTGCCGCGCTCCAGATAGGCATCAAAGGCCATGCAGACGTGGCGCACCAGGAGGCGACCGCGCGGCAATACTTCGATCTCTGTCGCGGAGCGGCGCAGCAGACCATCCGCTTCCATCTGTGCCAAAGCGGGAATCGCGGACGCAAAATAAGGATCAAAAGCAATCCCGAAACGCGTCTCGATGGCGGGAATCGACAGACGAAAATCACAGATGAGGCGGGTAATGACCTCCCGCCGCAGCAGGTCGTCCGCGCTGAGTCGCAGGCCTCGCTCCACGGGCAAGTGTCCGGCGTCGAGCTGCGCTCCCCACTGTTCGAGATCCTTCAGATTCTGGCTGTAACTGGGGCCAATCATGGCGATGGCACTCATGCCAACGGCCAGCAGATCGGCATCGGCATGGGTCGAATACCCTTGAAAATTGCGATAGAGCTGCCCCTGCTGCTGCGCTCGCGTGAGCTCGTCATCGGGCAAGGCGAAATGATCCATGCCAATGTACACATAGCCCGCCGCCTGCAATGCGGCAATACTCTCCTGCAAAATCTGTAGTTTTTGCGCCGGACTGGGTAAATCGGCATCATGAATGCGTCGCTGCGGCGCAAAGCGCTCCGGCAGATGGGCATAGTTGAACAGGGAAAGGCGATCGGGACGCAACTGCAGCACGGCGGCAACCGTCTCTGCAAAGCTCGCTGGTGTTTGCAAGGGCAAACCATAAATCAGATCCAGGCTGATGGAGCGATAACCCAGCGCCCGGGCTTCCTGCATCAGCTCCTCCACCAGGCTCAGACTCTGCTCCCGATGCACCGCTTTCTGCACCGCGGGATCGAGATCCTGCACCCCCATGCTGAGCCGATTCCAGCCCCGTTGCCGCAGCAAAGCCAAGACCCCCGGCTCAATCGCCCGGGGATCGACCTCGATACCATATTCTCCCGAGTCATCATCGCGGAGCTGAAATTGCGTCTGAATCCCATCCACCAAACGTTCCAAATCTCCGTGCAGCAGAAACGTTGGCGTGCCGCCACCGAAATGCAGCTGCTCCACCGGCCGCTCGCCATCCACATCCCGGCGCAGCAATTCCATTTCTTGGAGAATTCGCCGCACGTAGGGCGCACCCCACTCGCGATGGCGTGTTACCACCTTGGTACAAGCACAATAGAAACAGAGGTTCTCGCAGAAGGGGATATGAAAATACAGGGACAGGGGGCGAGCGCGGGCGTTGCTCTCCCGCAGCTCACGGCGCAACGCCGTTTCTCCGAAGTCCGCAGAAAACTGCGGTGCAGTAGGATAAGAGGTATAACGCGGCCCGGGCCGGTCGTAGCGTTGCAAGAGCTCCGCGTCAAAATCCAGGGTCTGAGGAGAATTCATAGGGGCTCCGATACCGATGTTTCGACCGTGCTTTCCTGATGGCGAATACCACGCAGCTCTCGCTGGGCGCTATTACGAAGTTCCTGCAGGAAGGCCTGTAGATGGGGCTGCGCACTCTGCCCGGGAAGGGTGGCGGCCTGAAGCTCTTGCCAGAGGCCGGTCGGCCCCAGAGGCAGGGCGCGGACATAGCCCCGGTCGCCATAACTACTGACTGCCCAGGCCGGCAGTGCCGCCACACCCTGGCCGGAAGCCACGAGCTGCAGAATGATCACCGTCAACTCCGCCTGCCGACGGCGCCACGGTTGCACCCCCGCTGGTCGCAGGAATTCCCGGAAAAGATCGAGGCGTTGATCTTCGACCGGGTAGGTAATGACCGTCTCTTCCAGAAAATCCTCCGGGCGGAGAAAGGCTTGATTGGCCAGCGGATGCCGCGGACTCAGCAGCCCCAGCACCTCGTAGCCAAACAGGGTGTGCAGTTCGATGTCTCCCGCCGCCACGGATTCTGGCGCACTCAGGATCGCCAAGTCCGCCTGATAGTTTCGTAACAGCAGGAGCGGATCCTGCTGAAAACCCGACACGATATCCATCTCCACATCTGGCCAAGCACTGCGAAAGCAATCCATCGCTGGGGTAAGCCAATCGAAGCAGGTATGACACTCGACGGCGATACGTAAGCGCCCGCCACGACCACTGGCCAAGCGGCGCAATTCTTCCTGGGTGCGACGTAGGGCAGGCAACACTTCCCGCGCCAGGGCATAGAGGCGCTCCCCCGCCGGACTGAGGCGTAGCGGATGACCACCGTCGCGAGCGAAGATTTTGATCTCCAGTTCATTTTCCAACCCACGCAGCTGGTGCGACAGGGCCGATTGCGTCAGATGCAGGCGCTGCGCCGCCGCCGCAATACTGCCATGCTGCAGGATCGCTTCAATGGTGCGCAATTGGCGGATCTCAATCGGCATCGACGACGCCTCTCTGGGAAGAGAAGTCAATATCATACGCCAGGGCGCGCAACCTGGGCAGTCTCCGCTTGTCACAAAAGTGTCACGGAACCTTCATAAAAGTGTCACAAAGTTCTGCTAGGATTCCGCAATCAAATCGATAGTGTAAAGAGCGTATGCAACTATCTAGAGCAGTCTCTACTCAGAGGCTGCCCACGGGTCGTGCTCTTTGCAGTATCCACCTACTGTACAGGGAGCTCGACAATGCGTAACAAAACCATTCTGGTGGCCTTGGCCGCCCTAACCGCTGTACCCTTCTGCGCCCAGGCCGACGAATCCACGGTCCTGCGGTCCAGCAGCGATGATTTTTCTTTGATGCTGGGCGGCCGCATCCAGGCCGACTATGCCACCTACTTCAACAAATCGGTGATCGCGCCCAATGGCAAGGTCAGCGACATCATGGGGCCGGCGGGGGCCAAGTTGCGCCGAGCGCGGATCTTCACCGCCGGCAAGATCGCCGATGAATGGAAGTTCAAGTTCCAGTATGAATTCACCGATTCCGGCGCGGCGGGCTTCAGGGATGCCTACTTTGCCTATACTGGCGTGATGCCCGGCAACACTATCACCCTCGGCCAATCCAAGACCTTCTTCACCATGGATCAGCTGAACAGCTCCAACGACAACGTCTTCATGGAGCGTCCCCTGCTGGAAGGCCTGGACACCTACGGGGATCGGCGTATGGGGTTGAAGATCACCCAGAGCGGCGACAACTGGATGCTCGGACTCGGCGGCTTCATGAATGCCTTGGATGAAAAGCAGTACACCAAATACAGCGGCGTCGCACGCACGGCTTATACTTCACAGCAAAGTTTAGCGAGCATTTCCAATACCGCTACCAACCAAAGTGGCATTTACACCATCTCCGGTCGCGCCACTTACGTTCCCGTGCACGCCAAGGGGAGTGATCTCTATTTTGGTGCCAACCTCAACTATACCGGCTTTGGGGACAAGAATGCCGCGGCCTTTTACGGCACCCGTCCCGAAACCAGCGTCTCCGGCACCAAGCTTTTGGAGGCCTATGTCAGCAATCCCAGCAGTCAGTTCATTTACACCTTGGAAACCGCGGCGGTGGCGGGCCCCTTCTCTATCGAGGGTGCCTATGTCGGCACGAACGTCTCCCGTCGTCTGGGTCTGCCTACGGCCAGTTTCAATGGCTATTACGTGCAGGCCAGCTACATTCTCACCGGCCAGTCGCGCAATTTCAAACCCAAGCTTGGGGAATTCCACTATCTCAAGGACATCGGCAAGGGTGGCGCCTGGGAAGTGGCCCTGCGCTACGATCGCCTCAACCTGAACGACGCCAATGCCGGTATCTACGGTGGCCGGGGTTATAACCTGACGGCAGGATTGAACTGGTATGCGAATGAGCATGTCCGCCTCATGCTCGACTACAGCCACGCCCATGTGGGCGACATCCCCGGCACGCAGCCGGCAGGTGCCACGTGGTGGAATGATCCCAAGTACAACACCGACCTGAACCTCGTGCAGTTCCGCGGGCAATTCCTGTTCTGATGCAGCGACCGAGGCGGTGTACGCCCCGGCGTTTTTACGCATAGAGCCTCTCCTTCGGGGGAGGCTTTTTTCCGGAGAAAGCCGATGAAAAAGTTGGTTTTATTACTCTCTCTTGTGCTTACGGGCGCGTCTGTCGCCCAAGCCGACGAGCTGGATAGTGCCGTTTTACGCCAGTCCCTGGCAGAGGTCTCGGTCGTCGGTCACTCGCTGCACCTCAGCGAAGGTCCGGGCAGTGGGCTAGCCCATGCGGCCGGCACGCCCTGGGATCAATTCTATTCCGTGAGTGACCGGGGACCGAACATCCCCTGCAAGCATTCGGGCAAAATCCTCGGCAAAGCGGTTTGCCAAGAGCCCGAAGTGATTTTTCCCCTCCCTGCGTATACACCGAGCATCTATCCCCTCCAGATTGGGGCGCATGGGGTTCAGCTGCGTGGCAAGCCGATCCCGTTACACGCCGCCAATGGTCAACAACTCACCGGCTTGCCACCCGCCCTGCCAAACGCGGAGCATCCCGTCTCTGCACAGCTGCAGCCCTTGCCTAACAGCGCCGATGGGATAGACAGCGAGTGCATCGCTGCGCTGCAGCAAGGCGGCTTCTGGATCGGCGAGGAATATGGCCCCAGCCTCCTGCGGGTGACGAGCAACGGAGAGGTGGTGGAGCGCTTGGTGCCCAAAGGCAGCGCAGAATACTACCAAGGGAGTGCCGTCCCGGTACGCGCCGTTTTGCCGCCCCTGTTGGCTCGGCGCGCCCTGAATCGCGGCTTTGAGGGGATGGCCTTGGCGCCAGACCAAAAGCTGCTTTTTGTCGCGCTGCAAAGCCCCCTGGCCAATCCCGATGCCAACGCCGCCAAGCATGGGCGGATGGATCGCTTGATCGCCCTGCATTTGGATGCGCAGGGAAATTTTGCGGGCATGGCCGGTGGTTACGCCCTGGAATTCCCCAAGATCGAAGATTTTGCCCCTGGCCTCAAACAGAAGGATCTCAAGCTTTCGGCCTTGAGCGCGGTGGATGATCATCGTGTGCTGATCCTCTTGCGTGCCGGGCACAAGGTCGCCGTGCTGCTGGCAAACATCCAGGGCGCGAGCAACCTGATCGGTACGGCTTGGGCTCATCCAGCCACCCAGCCGAGTCTGGAGACCCAGAGCGACCCCAGCCAGATGGGGGTCCAGACCATCGCCCTGCAACCGATCTGGGAGAGTAGCGATACCTTTGGCAGAGGCCTGGGCAAGATCGAGGGCATGAGCCTGGTGGACGGCAAGAGCCTGCTCTTCATCAGTGACAATGACTTTGGTATCGATGGAGAGAAAAGCACGGTCTGGCAGGTTCCCTTGAGCCCGGAGGCGCAAGGTTTGCTGGCCGCTGCACACTGAACCACTGCTCCTCTTCGGGTAGTTATTTTATATCTAATAGGATATAACGTCACAAAAGATTCATTGGAATGTCATCAAGCTGTCACATTTCGCTGATATGTTGTGGCTGTTGTAAATACACCGAAGAGGAGAATGCCCATGTTGTCGAAGCACCGCACCACCGCCCTGGCTGTCCTGCTGGCCCTTGGCGGCTTCAGCACCGTCGCTCAGGCTAATGATAGCCTGAAAGATTTCATCCTCCACAGCAAAGTGGACGGACAAGTCCGTATGTACCAGTTCAACCGCTTCTTTGGCAAAAATGCGACCAACCTCCAGGCATTCTCGCTCGGTGGCTACATCAACGCCCATACCGCCTCTCTTGCGGGATTCAGCGCTGATGTCGGCTTCTACACCGCCAATAGCCTGGGCGCAAATCGGGTAGATCCCGACGTTACCTTGATGGGCACGGGCACGTCTATCAACGCTCTTGGCCAGGCCTATCTGCAGTACTCCATGCCGGATATTGTGCTGCTTCGCGCCGGCAACCAGATCGTCAACACACCCTTCGTCAACAGTTCCGACTCCCGTGTCATTCCGGCCACGTTCCAAGGCGTGTTTGCACAGGTAACACCCTATTGCGGCTGGAATCTCTACGGGATGCGCATGTTCCGCTGGAAGAGCCGAACCTCCGGCAATTACTACCTGGACAATCTGTATTACAAGACGGGCTTCGACGGCGATCCCATCTATGGCGGTGCCGCAGATTTGCCGATCAATGAACCCGCTGCCAATGGTATTCTGGCCTTTGGTACCAGCTACAAGAATTATGGGATTGACGCCCAAGCCTGGTACTACAATTTCTACGGCTTCGCCAACATGTTCTACGGTGATGCGGCCTATACCTTCAAGACCGGGGCGGGCATCAATCCGTTCATCGGAGCACAGGTGGTCCGGGAGTGGGATGCCAGTAGCCGGCTCAATGGCAGCAACGTCGGTGTCGGAACGATCGACGGCTTCAAGGGCAACGGCGTCAACAGCACCGTTTGGGGCGTGAAGGCGGGCTTTGACTATGACGGCGGCAATGCCTTCCTCGGCAAGGGCGCGTTCACGGCTGCCTACAACCAGATCGAATATCATCCCGGCGCCATTGGCGGCGGTGCCGTGATATCCCCGTACACTGTGGGTTATGCCACCGACCCCCTCTATACCACGTCCATGATCCGCGGCCTGGTGGAAATGGGGCCCGGTTCTGGCTGGAAGATTGGTGTAGCCCAACATCTCTTGGGCAATCAATTCCTGTTCCAAACGGCCTATGCCCAATACCATCTGCAGAATGCGGGTTACGCCAATGACATCTACGGCGATCTGACCTACTTTCCGCAAGGCTTCCTGAAGGGCCTGTCGATCCGTGATCGCGTAGAGGTCGCCCACGGTGATCTGAGCACCGGTTACTTCATCTACAACCGCGTGATGTTAACTTACGATTTCTAAGGCTCGAATGGGTGCGGCACTGCGCCGCACCCTGCTCGGAGGAAAAAAAGATGCGCTACATCCCCACGCTATTGTTGTCTACGCTGGTGCTCGCCGCGGCCGGTTGTGCCGAAGCGCCTTTCCAAGGTTGTCCCGCAGGTAAGGCTCCTGTCGCCGCCCCAGCACCCACGCCGGTGCCAGTACCTGCTCCGGCCCCTGCACCGATTGCCCCCGTACAGAAAACCGTATTGGAGAGCAAACCCATCACCATCACTGGGATCAACTTCAAGCTCAATTCCTACAAGCTTCTCGACCACGACATCCATGTCCTGGATGAGGTCGCTGCCTTTGCCGAAAAGCATCCCGATGCGGTCCTGGATGTGAACGGCTACTGCAGCAAGGTCGGTAGCTATGCCTACAACCTCAAGCTCTCGAAACAGCGCGCGGAAAGCGTAGCGAAGTATCTCGAGGCCCATGGGGTGGCGCAGGATCGCATGGTGCTCAAGGGACATTCCTACGAGGACCCGGTCGCCAGCAACGCGACGCCCGCGGGCCGTTTCCAGAATCAGCGCGTAGAGGTCAACTCTACGATCAAGGTGGAAAAGACGGTTACCGAATGATGGCTTTTCCTATCTAACCCTTTCAACCCTGCAGTGCTTCGGCATTGCTCCTCCTCTGACTGGCCCCGCTCGCGGGGCTTTTTTTATATTCTGGGCGCAGGGATCTGCGCGAGCACCATGCTGGCGCTGATCTCTTCGAGGCAGCGCTGATGCCGTAACGGACACTCCCTCTTGCCACAGGGGCTGCAGGGGAGATCCAGATGCAACAGTTTCGCCCCCGGCGAGAGCGGCGGCGTCATTTGCACGGGAGTCGGGCCATACAAGGCAACGACCTGGCTACCTACCGCTCCGGCGACATGCATCAGGCCAGAGTCGTTACTGACGGTGACTGGTGCCAGGGACAGCAGGTCAATCGCCTGCAACAACGTCGTCTTTCCACCCAAATCCCGTACATCCGGCACCTGGGCCGCGATTTCCTGGGTAATCGCCGCGTCCTTCGGACTACCGAATAGCCAAACCTGCCGGCCCTGCGCGAGCAAGGCACGGGCAAGCTCGACCCAATGGTGCACCGGCCAGCGCTTGGCCGGCCCAAACTCCGCCCCAGGCGCCAGCGCTACAGGATGACTATGGGGATCCAGGGCAAATTGTTGCCAGGCCAGACTTCGCGCATCTTGGTCCACCACCAGGCGCGGCGCCGGCAGCTCGCGCGGTTGCGGCAGCCGCGGTGGGAGCCCCAAAGACACATACTGATCCACTGTGCGCGGCAATTTTTTGCGATTGAGGCGATGGGGGTCGGAGAGCAACCAGCCGCGCATTTCCCGGCGGAAACCACTGCGTACTGGGATCTTCATCCAGTAGGGGATGAGCGCCGACTTGAAACTGTTGGGCAGGCAAATGGCCCAATCGTAATCCGTGGGCACGAGCTTGCGCGCCAGCTCCCGCCGGGCCGCCCAGCCCAGACGCCCATGGGGGATATCCAGCAGGATAGTCTGGCGAATTTCCGCCATCCGTTGCCCCAAAGGGGCTGTACTCGGCGGCGCGAGGAGGTCGATCTGCAACTGGGGCCAGCGGCGTCGCATCACCTGAAACAGAACTTGCGCCATGACCGTGTCACCCACCCAGGAGGGCGCGATGACCAAAACCTGCGCCGGGTCATTGCTCCGTGCCAGGCGGGTCATGCGTTGCGGCGAGGCCGACAGCATATCCAGCAGGGGCGGTTCAGTTTCCATTACCAGAGGTATCCGGCCAACATCACCAGCAGCTCTACCGTGATCAGGATGATGATGATCCACTCCAGAATCGTTTCCCGCTCGTGGCGGCTGGCCACAACAATCACCTCCAGCCCCTCACGAATGGCATCCAGCTTTTCATCGAGGGCACGAAAGCGGCTGGTGAGTTCCAGATCTGCCGAAAGCTCGCGGGAGAGCAGTTCCAGGCCCGGGGTCTCCCAGACGATATCGGGATTGTCGAGAACGGCGAGGCGGGACAGGATTTCCGTGCGGGTTGCCGAGGTCGAGGCAAGAAAACGTAAATAGCCGCCCCGACGCCCTGGCAGACGGCCACTGCGGGTCACCTCGGAGAGGAGGTTGAGGGTCGTTTCGAGAAGGTTTTCCACGGCCTCCTCATGCAGTTCCAGGGCCAGGCTTTGCGCCAAGCGCAGGGCAACGAGGAAGAGCCGCTCGTCGTCGAAGGCGCGCAGCACGACCCCCTCCTTACCCACGCCGTCGCGCTCGCCAACCCGCAGTTGTAACTCTTCTACCTGCGGTTCTCCTATCGCGTTGAATTCCGCTTGCAGGCGCGCCATGATGCGTGCCTGCAGGGCCGGCCCTGCCGCATAGAAGCAGACCACGCCGGAGCGAAATAGCACCACCCGCGTATCGCCGTCACGCAACATGCGGTGCGCAGGACCGTCGTAGACCCGCTCCATGTCGAAATCTTCCGTCCAGCTTTTGAGCTGAATCTGCCGCACCGGCTGAATGGCGTGGAAAAAAGGCTGCATGAACTCAGTCGTCGGGAAACAGTTTGCCGGGATTCAAAATCCCATGGGGATCAAAAAGAGACTTGATCTGCTTTTGTAGGTGGAGACTCACAGGATCGAGCTCGCGCGCCACGAACGAGCGCTTGACGCTACCGATGCCATGTTCGCCAGAGAGGGTCCCGCCGAGGGCCAGCACGGTCTGAAACAGCCGGTCGAGACCTCGTTGCGCGTGGAGCATCTTGTCGTCTCGCGCCGGATCGACGAGCAGGTTCACATGCAGATTGCCATTACCGGCATGGCCGAAGCTGACGATCTGCAAATGCTCCGTCCGCGCGATCTCGTCGATGACGGCGAGCAATTCGCACAGCTTTGGCACCGGCACTACCACGTCTTCGTTGATTTTCAGGGGAGCCATTGCCTTGGTCGCGGGCGAGAGGGCTTTGCGTGCGGTCCACAACGCCGCGATGCTTGCCGCGTCCTGCCCGGTTTCCAGCTGCAGCAATCCCTCTCCCGCGAGGGCCGATGCCATCAGCTCGAGTTGCGACGCGATGGTCTCTGCCGCACCATCGACTTCGATCATCAGCAGGGCACTCGCCGCCTCCGGCAGCGAAGCCGCCGCACCCATATGGCGTATGGCCGCCAAGGCATGCGCATCCATGAACTCTACTGCACTGGGAAGAATTGCCTGCTGCATGACCCGATTCACCGCCGCACAGGCGGCACGGGTCTGGGCATAGGCTGCCCGCAGCAGAGCGCGCTCCGGCGCGCGGGGCACGAGGCGCAGAGTCGCTTCGGTGATCAGGGCCAGGGTTCCCTCGCTGCCCACCAACAAGCGCGTGAGATCATAGCCGACCACGCCCTTACTGGTGCGCACCCCCGTATCCAGTGTTTCTCCGCGTCCGGTAACCGCGCGCAGGGCCAACACATAATCGCGGGTGACACCATATTTGACCGCATGGGGTCCGCCGGCATTCATGGCCAAATTGCCAGCAATCCGACAGTAGGGACTGCTGCCGGGATCGGGGGGATAGCTCAGGCCATCGGCAGCGGCGATCCGGTCGATTTCCGCGGTAATGCAGCCGCTCTGCACCCGTATCAAGCGCTCCTGCGGCGCGTACTCGAGAATTTCTTGCATGCATTCAAAAGAAACCACTGCCCCGCCGGCAACGGGAAGGGCGCCCCCCACATTTCCCGAGCCCGCAGCGCGCGCCGTCAACGGCAAACCATGGCGCCCCGCGAGGCGGACGATGGCCTGTACCTCTTCATGGCTATGGGGGAACAGTACCACCGCGGGCATACACACTTCCGGGGTATCGTCCCGACTATACAGCTCGCGCGTAAAGATATCGTCGCGCGCGCGCTCGGCACCCAGGCAGGCCTTCAATCCCGCAATGGCGTTTTGCGTCATGGCTGCGATTCCCGAATGCGCTGCAGCAGACTCGTGGTACTGCGCTCATGCTGGAAGGGAATACTCAGAACTCGCCCCCCCCAACTTTCCACCTCGGTAGCACCAACAATCTTCTCCACCGGCCAGTCGCCCCCTTTCACCAGCACCTCTGGTCGCAACCGCTGAATCAAGCGCAAGGGCGTATCATCCGCAAAGGTAGTCACAAAATCTACGGCAGAGAGGCCAGCGAGCACGGCTTGGCGATCCACCAGGGAGTTGATCGGTCGGTCGTTTCCCTTGCCCAGTCGGCGTACCGAATCGTCGCCGTTTACCGCCACGACCAGGCAGGCCCCCTCGGCACGCGCCTCGAGCAAATATTGGACATGCCCTCGATGCAAAAGATCAAAGACCCCATTGGTAAACACCAGGGGCCGCTGAATGGCCACGCGCTGCGCAAGCTCTTCCCAATCATTCAAGATCTTCGCCGCACACAGATCAGACGGCGAGGGAGATGCCTCGCGCTGCGCCGCATCGACCGCTGCACAAAGGCTATGAATCAGCAGAAGATGGATCTCCTGGATTCGGGCGGTGCGCGTATGGGGCACCCGCAGTTCGATATCGCCGGGGCGCAGCAGCGCAGCCAGGGCGCCGCCATCCCGTCCGGTAAAGGCGAGAATCCACATCCCCCGCTCCTGCGCCACCTGCACGGCGGCGAGGACATTGGCCGAGTTTCCCGAGGTACTGAATACCACCAAGCCATCGCCGGAGCGGCCCAGGGCGGCTACCTGGCGGGCGAAGACCTGGTCATAATCGAGATCATTGGCAATTGAGGTCAAGACGGCGCCATCGCAACTCAGGGCTACGGCCGGCAGCGGGCGGCGCCAGCCCTCGAAACGATTGACCAGCTCGGAAGCGAGGTGCTGCGCGTCCCCTGCCGAGCCGCCGTTGCCACAGCTCAGTAATTTTCCGCCGCGGCGCAGGGTGGAAAGAATAAGCGTCTCGGCATGATGGCAGGGCGCCGCCAGGACGTCGAGGTTAGCGAGAACGGTGCGGTGTTCTTGCAGTTGCTCTTGCCAGTAGGAGGATGAGGTCATCGGCTCGGTACCTGAAAGGCGTCGCGAATCCACTCCCCAGGCGCATCGCCGTCGAAACTGACGACGTCAAAACGACAGGGCCAGCGCTGATACTGGGGATATCGCAACAAAAAATATTGCGCCGCCCGAATGATCCGCTGTTGCTTGCGCGGACCAATACTTGCTGCGGCGTTCCCTTGTCGATCATGCCGGCGGCTACGTACCTCGACAAAGATCACATGCTCCTGATCCTGGGCGATCAGGTCGATCTCGCCCGTACGGCAACGAAAATTGCGCTGCAGAATACGCATACCGCTGGCGTGGAGCAGATTCCCGGCGCGCTCCTCGTGCCGCTGACCAATCTCTTGCGTGGGGGATGGCATGCCTCAGGGTTCCGGCAATTGCGGTAGAACCTGCATGACGCCATCCTGCCAGCTCACCCAGCGCAGCCTGCGTTTACCGTCGTGCTCCGGCGGTGACGAAATGCCCATCGCCCCCGCACTGTCCTGGGCAGAAGCACTTGCCCCCAGGATCTGCGCCAACAGCCCATAGGCCTCCACCCCCAATCCCGCCATCCGCCACTGCTTGGCTGTCGCCTGCGGCAAGCTCTGCTTCACCGCCTGAGCGGCGGGGCCGTTGGCGATATTCGGATCGAAGACCCAGGGCATCCCCAGGGCATAAGTGCGAGCATCTGCCAGACCGCCAGTATGCTCCGCACCGAAGCTAGGGATTCCGGCCAATAAAATTGGCCGCGCGCTACGCGCACGAATGGCGGTAACAATGGCGGATAAATCCGCTGGTGAAGCGACCAAAAACACAAATGCGCGGCGACCGAGTGAAGGGCCGACGGCCTCCCGTACGGCGGTTGCGCCATCACCAGCGCGGTAATGCGCGACGCCAGCCACCGCGCCACCGAGGCCTTTCCACATTTGCAAAAAGGCTGCCTGCAGATTGGCGCCCTCCGCATCCAGGGGATAAAGCACAGCCGCCTGCCGATATCCTGCCTGGTAGGCGTCCTCGGCTACCCGCCGCGCTGTTACCCGCAGGCTAATATCAAAGTCATGGACTCCTGCTGGGACATGGCTGCCCGGATTACCCAAGAGCAGTATGGGCGGATCACTGGGATGCCGAGCCCCGAGCACGGCTCGGATGTCTTGCGGTAAGGCAGGACCCACAAAGGCCTTGCACCCTGCCTCCACGCCCGAAGCATATTCCGTAGCGTTCAAAGCGGGGTCACTCGTATCGCTCAACTCCTGGACTACTGGTCCCGACTGTTGCTGGGCTGCCGCTCGAAGCCCGGCCACAAAAGCCAGGGTATCATCGGCAAAGCGCCCAGTGGTTGGTAATAACGTGCAAATTGCGCCACGCGCCGCGCTTGTCACTGCGGTGGCAGAGTGATGTTCATAATGGATGTCGGGATGACCAGGATGCGCCTGTAACCAAGCCGCAAAGGCCGCCTCCCGGCTGCCTGGGTCGGCATGGTCGCGAGCGATCAAGGCAAATGCAAGCCACTCCTGCACGATGGGGTCGCCACTTCGGCCTTGCCAATTTTTCAGTTTCGCCGCGCTTTGCGCATCAAGAAGAGCGTGAATTTGTTGCCGGTTTTTTTCTTTTTCGGGCCCAGACAATAGGGCGTCCCGCTTCACGAGAAAATCTAGCGCCGTAAGGTCATGATTCTCGCCTTCATAAATTTTGGCCAGTTGTTCCATGACCTCGGCACGGCGGCCCGTGGCAACACCACTAGTACTCAGTAACTCGGCAAACGAACCGCGGGCAAGCTTATTCTGTCCATCGTGTAAGTAGGCCTGCGCCTGAATCCATAATGCTGACGCGCGTTGGGACGGCTCATGGGTCAAGCGCAGCACTTCGGCACTCAGCAATTCCGCCACTTGCGGCCGTTTGCCCTCCAGGGACGCCTGTGCTGCCTTGAGCAGATAATCGAGCTGTTTCTCTTCACCACTTGCCGCCGCCGCCTGGATGTAGGCCTTGGCAGCAGCGAGATCCTGCCCTCGGGCCAAGAGACGATCGCCTTCCTGTGCCTGGCTGATCTCGGGCGTGGACATCGTTGCTGGCGCAGAGGTTGTCGCAGAGGGTGCTTCGCTCGGCGACTGTGGCATACTGGCGCAGGCACTGAGCAACGCCCCAAGCAGCGCCACTCCAATCGAGCGCCAGAGCAAGGGCGCAGAAGAAGAGGGAGTTCCGTACATGGGCAGAGTGTAGGGAGAAGACTGCAGGTGCGCAATTAGTGGCGAATGCGTCAATTCGTATGGAAAAAGCCGTCGGTCGTTTATTCATTGTAGGGACGCCCATTGGCAATCTCGAGGACCTTTCGCCCCGAGCACGGCGGGTTTTGGGTGCGGTCGACCGGGTGTTGGTCGAAGACCGACGCCATGCCCAGCGCCTGTTTCAAAGCATCGGCCTACAACCGCGTACGGAACCGCTGCACGAGCACAACGAACGCGAGCAGATCCCACGCATTCTCGCGTTTCTGCAGGCCGGCGAGCAACTTGCGCTGATCTCTGATGCCGGCATGCCCCTCGTCTCTGATCCCGGCTATCCCCTGATTCGCGAACTACGCCGAGCGGGGACGGAAATTATCGTTGTCCCCGGACCCTCCGCTTCTCTGGCAGCTCTGGTACTGGCCGGACTGCCAACAGACCGCTTTGTGTTTGAGGGATTTCTGCCCGCAAAACGGGGGGCACGCCAAGAGCGACTGCGGGCCATTCGTGACGAAGCCCGCAGCCTGATTTTCTATGAAGCACCGCATCGGATCCTGGCCACCTTGCAGGACATGATCGATACCTTTGCTGGCGACCGAGCAGCGGTTCTAGCCCGAGAGATCACCAAGTTGCATGAGGAAGCCCTCGGGGAAACTCTGCAAGAGGTATGGGAGGTGTTGACCGCGGCGCCTGAGCGTCAGCGCGGAGAAATGTGCCTGGTCGTGGCCGGCGCACCGGCACACGAGACTACCGAAGTCGAGCTCGACCGCTGGCTCCGTCCACTGCTCCAAGAGCTACCTCTCGCCCAGGCGGTGCGCATAGCCGAAGCCCAGAGCGGCGTTTCCCATCGTCGCGTGTATCAGCGGGCCCTTGCCTTGACTTCAGCAGCGGAGTCGGATTAAATCGCCATCCTCACGCCCAGGTAGCTCAGTCGGTAGAGCAGAGGACTGAAAATCCTCGTGTCGGTGGTTCGATTCCGCCCCTGGGCACCATATAAATCAAATAGATAAAGATAAATCAGAGCGCCAGAATAAAGCGATTGGCACAGTTCTGGCACAGAAACAGCCAATCCGATCGGCGGACAAAAAATCCCCTGTTCCTGCCGGAATCCCAATAGATACGGACTCCACAGCCTCTTGATTTTGGCACACCAGCCGAATACCTTGTCTGAAACGATTCCGACAAGGCAGGCGAGCATGGCGAGCATCAACCGTCGTGGCAAGTATTGGCGGGTGCAGATCCGCAGGCAGGGTTATCCTTACCTGTCGGCCACCTTCGACACCAAGGCCGAAGCCACGGCCTGGGCGTTCAAGAAGGAAGCGGAACTCGACCGGCAGACCCCCGCAGAGGTTTGTCAACGCCTGGAGGCCCGGCAATACCGTCTTGCCGACGCGCTGTTGCGCTATGAGATGGACGTTCTCCCGGACAAGAAGCTCACCACCCGGAGGCGGGAATTGGGCATCATGGCCGATCTCAAGGGCACGTTCGGGGATCTGGCTTTGGCGGAGATCAGCGGCCAGCGGCTGGCCCTCATGGTGAAGCACTGGGAGCGGCCCAGCGAAGCGCACCCCAAGGGATTGGGTCCGCACTCCATCCGGCTATACCTGGCACTGATCTCACATCTCTACACCATTGCCCGGTCGGAATGGGGTATGGCCGATCTCATCAATCCAGTGCCCCTGGTGCGCAAGCCCAAACTCCCCCGGGGACGGGACCGAAGGCTTGTCGGCGATGAAGAAGAGCGGTTGTTGGCGGTGTGTGAAAAGACGAATCCAGAACTAGCGGATATCGTGCGTTTTGCCATCGAGACGGCCATGCGCCAAGCCGAGATCATGGGCCTGACCTGGGATCGGGTGGATTTCCGCAATCACACAGTCTTTCTGCAAGATACGAAGAACGGGGAGACCCGTCTGGTACCGCTGTCCATCGTTGCGGAAGAGTGTCTCAAGCGGCAGCGGGAGCGGCACAGTACGGACCCCAAAAGCAGGGTCTGGAGCTATACCACCGACGGCATGCGGGCCAGCTATTTCAAGGCGCTCAAGAAGGTAGGTATTGAGGGTTTGACCTTTCACGATCTGCGTCACGAGGCTACCAGCCGCCTTTGTGAGCGCGGCTTGCCGATCATGACGGTGCAGGCTATAACCGGTCATAAGTCCACGCAGATGCTGAAGCGTTATACGCATATCTCGGCTGGGGCTCTGGTGGCGGCGGTGCGGGGCGTGTAGATACCTTGTATTGTTCGGTGGCGCTCTTGCCGCCAGCCGACCCGGAAGCTATTTTGGGTTAGCGTGTGAGCTTCCTGCCATTAGAAGCCATATTTTTGGCGGCGCATCTCAAAAGCAGCTTTTCCACCCTCAAGAATTTCCTCGACCATTTCGCGCACGGGCTCCATATCAATCGAGCCCATATGCCGTTCGTTGATGCGCCCTTGAACAGTCTCATGCTGAATGCCAGTTGAAAGACCGATAATCAGCTCGGCATCACCAAGGACCGGGATATTGGCATTATGTGTCGAGAAGACAAACTGCCGTTTACGTTTTTCACCCTTCATCGTCGGCACAATGCCCTCGGTAATGAAGCGATTGTCGAGATCGTCTTCAGGCTGATCTACAACAAGAGGGGCTTCAGACTCCAGCAGCAGCAGCAAGAGAACGGCCGTCGCCTTTTGACCTGTCGAAAGAGCTTCGATTGTTTGCCACGTTTCCGGCTCGCCTTCGGCCGATGTATTCAGCTCGATCTTGGTGGTTGCAGGTAACTCCAGTTCTTCCAGCCTCATAAAAATATCAGCCCCTGCCTGGGCAAGCCGCTCTGCAGCCGCGGGCGGAAGGCCGTAGTTGCTGACGAGCGAATCTTTACCCTCACGGCAGCGTTGTGCGAAATCCAGCAGCGACAGGGTATTGCGACTTCTCAAACGCTCTAGCAGCGCAGCCAGGTTGCCGCCAATTTGGTCCCGCAATAGCTTTTCGAGCGGCTCACGATTGCCCCCCATCGTGACCATGGCCCGCACCCGACCATTAAGTTTCTTGGAGACGCTCTTGGCTGCCTTCTCCAGGGCGCGGTACTCGGCGGATTGAAAATTGAACCAGGTATCGAGCAAATTGCGCCGGTTTTCCTGGTAAGCGGCCAAGTCACGAAGGAGGGTTTCCTTCCTTTCCCGGAGCGGCCTCAATTCCTCGATCTGGCGGCGTAGGTGGATGAATTCCTCACCGTCAACCTTGGACTTCTGAAGTTCGCGCAAGAGTGCCTGATAGGTGACTTCTACTATTTGCCGTCGCTCGTCCCAACGGCTACGCAATGCCAACAGGCCAGCGTTGGACATGGAAAGTGTCTGCTCAATCAGCATGGCGATTGCTTGAAGTTGCACAGTTACTTGGTCAAGAATGGCTGCACCCCCGATCAGCATCGCGCTGTTCGGGAGACCTTCCAACGCCTTCGCAGATAAAAAAGCAGTATCGATCGGCAGGAACTCGGCTAGCTCCTGGCGCAATGTCGCAACCGGAGTCAGTCTTTCCTTGATGGTCGCTAAAATTCGCTCTTCCCGCACCAGAAGACTCTTCTCTTTCAGGCGTTCCTCTAGACCGGCATCCTGAAATCGCTTTTGTGTCTCTTCCAGGCCCGGCAAAAGGCTGAGGCGCTCGTCGATCAGCTTGATTCCTCTTTGCACATCGGCAATCCGGCCGCGCGAGCGCTCCAGTTCCAGGCGCAATTCCGCCTTCTGGGCACCGGCATTCGGATCACGTTTGACAAACCGCTCCAGTAGAAGCGTCAGCTTCTCACGACTCTTGGTCAGCTCAGAAAGTTCATGTTGGCCGAATATCTCAACGCCCGGCACCACATCAAAGGGCAACAAATTTAGAACTGCACCAGACTCGTCTTTGACAACAGGCGGATTGGGTATTGTTCGCTCGATCGTGTAATCCTGCTTCGCAGGATGATGAGATCGTACCAGCAGTGAAATCTTGGTGCCGCTTTTCAGGACGTGTCTCAGAACGCCTTGGTGCGCCTTGTTTGCCTCATCTCCAATGGGGTCGATCGCCAGAGCGTAGCGAAGACTTTCGACGATAGTTGATTTCCCCGTCCCCCGACCACCCACTAGCACATTCAGGTTACCATTGAAGTGCAGTCGCGTTCCGTCAAGGAAACCACCTTCCCAGGCCATGGCGATGAATTCCGCATGTGGCTCTGGATGCGGATCGCTGTGTAGACGTATCCGAGATTCAGGATCGAGAAAAGCTTGACGTAGGCCTTCTACCGACAGTGCCGACATCTTTATAAAGCAGCTTGACCGCGGTTCAGCTAAATCCTCTGGGCTATTCACATCGGAGGCATTTATGACGGCGACATGGCGCTCGCGTTTGTGCGCCGCATCTTTGTTTTTCAGGATGCCGCGCATGCTTTGCGGTGCGTTTTCAACCGGCCCAGGCAGCGCGCAGGCGCAAAGATTGTCGGACTTCCACGCGTTTATGCGCGGCTGACCCTCAAGTGTCGCCAACAAACCGTTGTCTGCTGCGACATGAGCGGCGATCGCAATACCACCCTGGCGATGGACGCGATCCAGCAGATCAAGACAGTTCTTGTCACCTAGCGGTGAAAGTGCAGTGTGATCGTGCACACCCAAATCGCCAATAAAACGTTCCATGAGGCCGTCTTTATTGGGATCATAGAGGCATAAGAAATGGACACCATCACTGGACGCAGCCTCGAAGCCACTGAACACGAAAATACCCGCCGCACGAGCCTCATTGATTAAACTCAGGGAGTCGCTGATCCGATAATGATCGGTAACGGCAATGGCCTCGATCTTGTTGGCATGGCAAGCCGCGATGATCGCCGCGTTGTATTCAGCTCCGTTTTGAAAGGTGGACTGTTTGGCATGGCGACTGTGATAAGCAAAAGGATTAACCTGAAGCGCACAACGGTAGAACCGGGCACCATTGGGCTGTTTCAGCGCCTCGTTAAGCGCTTGGGATCGTGTCATGTTATTTTGCATCATCCCTATCTCCTGCCCGCCATTCATATATTTTTACTCCGGGGTGCATTAACCAACATTCACTGGCACTAGGGTCATCGTATCGTTGCCGAAGATGTCGATAACTTTCACAGCTACGGTATAACGCCCGGGTCTGTCGTAGGTATGCACGGTGGTAATCAGCTCTAGATCGCGGTTCTGGCGGGTGCGGAAGCTCTGCCATTCGTTCTCGAAGATGTAGCCGCCCGTCCAGCGATCCTCGAACTGCGGCAAGGCCACTTCACCCTGCGATGCCTCAAGACCAGGAAGAGAAGCGAACTCGCTGATGCCAGTGCCAACGGGCACCTTGATGATCTCCTTGCGACTCATGTAGTCGAAGTCCACGGCCCAATAGTCCACCCAGTCCGTCCAGTGCCTAGTCAGACGTTCCTTGGTGACAATTCCTTCCTTGTTCTTGCTCGCCTTATAGAGTTGCCCCTGTTCGCACATCACCTCGCTCTTGCCTTCCTTCATGGCGGCAATTGCAGCCTCGGCGGCCCCTTGGGTGTAATAGACGGAAAAGTCGGTCAGTTCGATGGTCACTGCGAACTTGTTCTTCTTGTTATAGCGCGGCGTGGCTTCGACGAAGCTGATGTCGTGGAACACGACCTGACCCTTGTCGATGGCCCGCTTGTCGAATACTTCGGTGGGGATGTATTTCGGGGACAAATCAATGCCCTTGCTGCGAGCCTCCTCAAGCACTGCCGGAAATAATCCCATCTCGAACTCGAAGGCCAGTATATCCACACGGGACGCGCTGCGCTTGCGACACTCGGTGATGACTTCCTCGACAAACAGTCTCCCCACGGGCAGGTTGATCGGACCGATGACCACAAGACGCCCATTGCGCGCTCCGTGGAAGAAACCGTCTTGCGGCTGTGCGCCTTCGTTGCCGCCGAGGCCGGTAGCCTTGTAGGCGCGGAGAATCAGTTGGCGGAACTCGTTTTCCTTTTGGGTCAGCGCCTGTTCCTTCTGCTTGCCGGTAAGGCGGCCGCCGACGTTGAGATATGCCTGCCGCTCGTAGCGGCCCAGGTTCAACACTTCGAAGGCACGGAAGTCTTTTCCAGCGACTTTCAGTTTGCGCTGAACGTCGATCAGGCGCTTGCGTGTGGTATGAATGCCGAACTTGCCGAGGTCGGTGGCGATCCATTTGCGTCCCAGTTTTTCCGCCACCGCTGCCGTGGTACCAGAACCGCAGAAAAAATCAGCTACGAGATCCCCTTCATGGCTGCTGGCTTTGATGATGCGTTCAAGTAGGGCTTCAGGTTTCTGTGTGGGATAGTTTAAACGTTCCGAAGCCGCGGACTGAATTGATTGAATGTCGGACCAGACGTCTTCAGGTAGCTTACCTTCGTCAAGGTAGTATCGGTACAGCCTCTTCTTCCCTGTCCCCCATTTTTCCACATAACGGCGACCATCTTCATCTACTCCCATGCGGCCGCCGTAGTTTTCGCCTTTTTCGTCTTGCTTGTGAGGTGTAAAGGCAAAGCGCACAGAATCTTGGTTGAAGATGGGACTATCGGTTTTCGAGAAATAAAAGATGGTGTTGTGTTTCCTGGCCCAATGCTTCGCCCCCTTCCCTCCCTGTGTGAAGTGCCAGATGATTTCGTTACGAAATCCAGCGGCACCGTTGTCGCCACCTCTACCAAATACTTCGTCAAGCACTAGCCGTATGAGGCTATCTAACCGCCAATCGCAATGCACATAGATGCTCCCGTCCTCCGCCAGCAAATCGCGTATCAAAATCAACCGCTCGTAGATCATGCTGATGAACGAATCTGCCCCTCTCCCCCAGGTGTCGCGGTAGGCGATCTGTTCCAGCAGGTTTGGCTCTTTGTGGAAGGTCTCACCGCCGATCTCGATGTCAATGGAGAAGTCCGCGCCAACGTCAAAGGGCGGGTCGATGTACACCAGCTTGAGGCCGCCGGCGTCCTCGATCTGCTGGCGCAGGGCACCCGCTTTGAGCGAAGACAGGATCAGCTTGTTGTCGCCCCAGATGAGCTTATTTGTCCACCCCTTGACCTGCCGGCCGCGAGGATCGAATAGCTCGCCCTGGGTCTTGGTCTCGGTGCGCGGCTCGTCCACGTGCTCCAGTGTCTGAAAGGGCAGCACCGTGGTACATACGTCTCGCGTTTTGCCATTCCAGACCAACTCGACTTCGCGCTTGTCCTCGAACAGGATGAAGCGATATTTCTCCGGCAAGGCCTTGCCTTGCTGGATCAAAGTCACTAGGTCGCGTAGCTCGGCTTCGCTCAGGTCATAGGCTTTCTTGTCTTGTTTTGCCATGCTTAGCCCTTGCTTTCTTGGTCTTGGTAGTCACGGAATACGCTGGCCAGCCCCGCGAATGTGGAAGGCTTGTGTTGCGTGAAGCTCTCCTGATCGACATAGACGAAGTGGTAGCTCGGCCCCCCATTGTTTTTGCTAGCCTCAGTTGCGTCTTCGCACCATTGGTGCAGGCGAGCCATTTTCTGCGGCAAGTCGATCTCCTCGCGGCCCTTGGTCTCGACGATCCATACCTTGCCGTCCGTGGTACGTACAAGGAAATCCGGCGTGTAGGTGGATAGCTCGCCGTTGGCCTTGACGTATTCGATCTTAAAGCCCACGGCCATGTAGTTCTTGCCGAATGCCTGCACGTCGGGCGCGCT
Source organism: Acidithiobacillus acidisediminis (assembly GCF_023277115.1). Lineage (NCBI taxonomy): Bacteria > Pseudomonadati > Pseudomonadota > Acidithiobacillia > Acidithiobacillales > Acidithiobacillaceae > Acidithiobacillus > Acidithiobacillus acidisediminis. Next base: position 620,728 of record NZ_JALQCS010000001.1, on the reverse strand, counting down.
CTCCAGGAACGCGGCAAAGGCCAGTTCCAGACTGTCTGCATTGGCCTCGCCGACGATGCGGTTGAACACTGATTTCTTCGCCTGGACGAAGCCGCGCGGCTCGGTTCGGAACGGCCGGGTGTCGCGCAACCGGATGTAACCGTCGATCCGCGAGCTGTCGCCTTCGTAGATCGTCAGCGCGTTGATCGCTGCACGAAAGTGGTTGAATACCACCTTGCCAACTTCCGGCTCGGATAGGTTGCGCAGGACCACCGGGTCTTCCAGATCGACGGAGCTGGTGAAGAGATGGTCGCGGAGAAAGGTCTTGACCTTTGGATAGAGTTGGTCGTAGCCACCAACGAGGCGTAAATCTTTGAGTAGCTGACGCGCAAAAAATGCCACCACGGAACGGTAATCACCTGGGCCGCTGCCATCCAGCAGCATCGTGTGATCGACCTCACCTTCGAGCATGGTCTTGAAGACGATTTCGCGGGTTTCTTCCGGCGAGAAGGTCTTGATCGGCAGCTTCTGGTTGCCGAAGTGTTCTGGCTCCAGCTCGGTCAGGTCTTTGAATTCCCGGTTGTAGCGCCGGGTCAGGCGCGGCACCGCGATGTCGAGTTCGTCGATATTTTTGTCAGGGGATTCCGTTTCAACCTCAACGACAAGAGAATCTTGCCGTGCGCGCCCGTCGGCGCCGCCCATCGGCACACGGTCGAAGGTGACGCCTTCGTTCTGGATGGATTCCACGAAATCCATGAAGGCCGGGGTGCCCATGACCGAAACCGTCTCGCGCTGCTCACTGCCGAAATACATGCGGCGCAGGCCGCGCCCGAGGGTTTGCTCCGGCAGGATGTTGCTCTTGGCGGCATAGGCTCGCAGGCCGACGATGGTGGTGACGTTGCGCACGTCCCAACCTTCCTTGAGCATCAGCACTGAAACAATCGCCTTGTAGGGCGACTTCCAGGTGTCGATTTCATTGGACTGCTTGCGCAGCAGCTCCAGCTCTTCCTTGCTCTTGCTGGAGGCCGCCTCGGAAATCTCGCCGTTGTTCTTGGTGTGGATCACCAGAACCGCGCCCTGCAGTTCCGGACAAATCTTCTCCAAGTGGCTGCCCACCTCGTCGCAGTTCTTGGTGTCGTCTACCATGACGAACAGCACCGCCTTCTTGCCCAGCTTCTCGTGTTCGGCGTAGCTCTTGCGCCATTCCTCGATGCCCAGGTTGAGGTAATCGGCGTATTTCTCGGAGATGATCGGGCTTTGGTGCTCGGCAAGCTTGGCGCGGCTGGCAGCATCCGGCAGCACCGGATGCTTGACCACGTTCTGGGCAATGGCCTCGACGAGCGGATAATCACTCACCGTCTGCACGAAGATCGCGCCGTTGTCGTGGCGGGGGGTGGCCGTCACGTCCACCTGAATGGATAGCTGCAGGTCCTTCTGCAGCAGCTTGTGGTGGATGTCCTGGATGCACTGGAACCAGGCCAAGCGGCTGTCGTGGATGTGGTGCGCCTCGTCATTGAACACGGCGAGCTCATCGATCTCGCGCACGATTTCGCCCAGGTCGGTGTTGCTGTCGGTGGTCTTGCCAACGGGCTTGGCACCGAACGGCGCGAGGAAGTAGTTGCGCAGGTCATCATCCTCCAGCGAGGGCTCTGTCACCTCGCCGAGATAGACTCGGTGAATGTTGGTCAGGAAAAGATTGCCTGTCTGCCGAACGATGCGCACGTCGTCCTGGATGTGCAGGGCCATCTGAAAATCGTCCCGCCAGTTGTGGCCAGCATGGCCATTGTCAGGCAGCACCGGATCATTGAAGAAGATGCGTAGCCCGTCGAAGTCGCTGCGAAGACGGTCGAGCACAATGATATTGGGTGCGATCAGCAGGAAGTTGCGTGCCAACGCCGAATCCGGCTCATAGAGCTTATGAAAGTAGCTCCAGGCGATCAGCAGCGACAGCACCTTGGTCTTGCCTGCGCCAGTTGCCATCTTGACCACGAAACGTGGCCAAGCCTCATCGAACATATTGGCCGACACGGCACCAGAGGCGTCGAAACGCAACAGATCGAACTTGTCGCGCGCACCGCGCACATCATAAAGCCAGATGACCGTCTCGACCGCTTCGCGCTGCGCGAAGTAATAGCGGAACTGGCTTTGTGCGCCATCGACCTGCTCGATCAGGTGATCGATGTCAAACCACCAAGTCAGCAAGTCGCGTGAGGTGGCCGATGCGCCCGCGTAGCCGGCATCACGCCACACTTTGACCTCTTCACGAACCTTGGCGACTAGGGGCGGCAAAAGTTTTTCATAGGCGGTGCTGCGCAGTTCTTCCGCCGCAGGGAACCAGCGTAAGTCTGGAGGCAATATCTCGTAGGGAGAGCGTGGGAAATTCGGGTGCAATGCCATGCGGTTGGAGTTCCTCTCCCTTTGAAACTATATTTCCGGCTTTCCGACAGGGCTCTACCGCTTCTACTGGCGTTTCGTGCTACGCGCACGGACACCTCGCAATAGCCGGTAGCCTGACCGACCCCACTTGTCCGTCTTGTGTAGCGTAACCTACACCGAGTTTATTTGTCGATGTTGTACGAAGGAACCATCTAGAGATCAATAAACTCGATTAGGGCCGTAGTCGGCCGAAAGGGAGTAACCCTGGATTTCTGATGAGTCAAGTGTTCTCCGCCTTGATCTCTGGGGTCCCCAGCAGTCTGCCCCAGGCCCAGGCAGTATTTCGCTGAACCGTGGGTATCCCTGTGCCTCGTGCCCACCACTCATTGTTGGTGAGCAGGATCACCTGCGGGTGCTGGATGAGGGCCTCCATCCAGACCCAGGGCAAGAGCTGATCATAACAAATACTGGCCCAGGCCCGGATCCCGCCGATTTTCCGGGCGGGTTCCCACCAGGACGCCTCGTAGCCCACGTTCTGGCTGTCGACATAGCCTGTGCCCCGGGACCAGGGATGCCACATGGAGACTGGCACCGGAAAGGCCGAATTGAACAGGATCTTCTGCGGCTTGTTATGCTGTAACGCAACAATGGAGTCCGTCAGCAGTCCAGGTCGCCTCGGCACGGACATCCCCACGAGCCAGGTCTGCCCACGGGGCACCACCTGCTGGATGGCCCAGGCATTGCCTGCCCAGTCGGTCTCCAGGGTTTCCGGTAGCAGCAGGACCTTGGCATTCCGGGACCGGGCCATGGTCTCCCGCAGGATCGCGGTGTGACGCGCCTGGTTGGCCAGGATGTTGGTGGTGGCAGGACCCACGTGGAGATCCACGCCGCGCCATCCGGCTGGAGGCTGGGCGGGGTACAGCATGGGCCAGGCATTGGCAATCATGACGGCGCCGAAGAGTAGCGCCGCGGTCCAGGCCTGATCCCGATCTTCCAGAGGCCACAACAGGTACCAGACACCTATCGCCCAGACAAGTGTGAGTATCAGTCCCACCCCTCCGAAGCCGGGGAATAACACGCCGGCGGACGCCAGCGGCGAGAGCCAGTCAAAAAAGGACAGGGGCGGCACCAGGGCATCGAAGAGCAGGACAACGATGGCTCTCCAGGGACGATCCGCAAGACTCCATCCCGCCGCGAGCAAGGCGGACGATCCCAGCCAGAGGAAAGCCCCTTCCCAGAACGGCGCGTGCGGGCCGAAGAAGACGGCCACCCCGCGCAGCAATCCCACGCTGCCCGCGCCGTAGTAGGCCAAGGCTACGAGATAGCGACGCAGGGGCTTTTTCTGGGCCAGCACGAGGCCCACGAAGGCCAGGGAGAGCAGCGGGCCTACCCAGGGCATGGGCAGCATCCACGAGGCCCCGCAGAGGGCCGAGAGGGGAATGGCAAAGCCGGGACGGCGGAACATGACGATCCTGAATAGCAACGGGTCCGTTTTGGTATAGCCTCGCTCGCTACCGATAAGCCCCGCTTTTCGTCATCGGGTGTCCACCACCGGCCAGTTCCTGCCGTCAGTAAGGCCTGCCGTCTGCAAGACCTGCCGATCCGCCGCCACGCTGGCTATACCGGAATAGCCCGTTTTCTTTTGCAGAAGGACCCTGTATGGCCGCGCGTGTCCACCAGCCCGATCAGAACATTCTTGACTACCGGAAGCAGCAGCAGATCCGCAACGCTCCGGCGCTGGGCATGATCGCCACCGCCATGACTGGCATTGCATCGGCCTATCTGGGTGCGTCTTTGGGCGTCCATTACGTCATCGGTGCGTACGCGCCGAATTTCTTCCCCGGCTACGTTGCCAAACCGTTCTTGGGGCTGCCCATATATTCTCCGCTGGAGTTGGGCAAAATGGCGGTCCAGTTCTGGCAATACCCCAGGATGCAAAAGACGGTCGAGGTGGCGGGGGGCATGGCTGCCGTGCCCACTTTGGCGATGGCGGCCTGGCAGTTCATCCGCGCCGGAAGACTGCAAAAACAGATCTATGAGACCGGCCTGCACGGTTCGGCCCACTGGGCGAGCCGTGAGGAAGTGGAGCAGATGGCCTTGCTGGCCATGGCTAAGTCTAGCCTGTCCATCAGGCTCAGACAGGCCGTCCGCCGCGCCCTTTGGGGTGCTCCCAGCCCCGACAGTCAGGGCCGGCCCCGCGTCTGTTACGTGGGGGGCTTCGTGGACGAAAAAGGGCACACCGTCTATCTCCAGCATGCGGGCGCGGAGCACATCATCTGCTTTGCGCCCACCCGCTCCGGTAAGGGGGTGGGTCTGGTCCTGCCGACCCTTCTGGGCGGTTGGCAGGAAAGTGTGGTGGTCCACGACATCAAGGGCGAAAACTACTTGCTGACCGCTGGCTGGCGAAAATCCATCGGGCATCGGATCTTGAAATTCAATCCTGGTTTCGGTCTGGACGCGGACCCGGAAAATGGCGTGGAGGCCAACAACGGCGACCGGGGCACCGAAACCCAGTGCTGCCATTTCAACCCCCTGGAAGAGGTCCGCATCGGTACGCCCTTCGAGGTCAAGGATGTCATGAACATCGCCACCATGATCGTGGATCCCGATGGCAAGGGTCTGAACGATCACTGGCAGAAGACGGGCTTTGCCCTGCTGACCTCCGTCATCCTGCACGTGCTCTACGCCGGGCAGGACAAGACCATGCGGGGTGTTGCCGCCTTCCTGAACGATCCGAAGCTGGCCTCCGTGGACGATGCCTTCGACGAGATGATGCGGACAAAGCACCGCCCAGAGAGCTCCCGGCTGGCAGGGGTATGGGTCAGCCAGTACGGGGACGCGGAAGTCCACCCCGTCATCGCCCAGTCGGCCAAGGAAATGAAGAACAAGGCTCCCAACGAGAAGTCGGGCGTGATCTCCACCATGATGAGCTTCCTCTCCCTCTATCGGGATCCCATCGTCGCCCAGTGGACGGCATACTCGGACTTCCACATCACCGATCTCCAGGACGCCGACCAGCCGGTGTCCCTTTATCTGGTGACCAGCCCCGAAGACAAAAACCGCCTGAAGCCCCTCATCCGTCTGGTCCTGAACCTCATCGCCTCGAAATTCACCGGCGAGGACCGGCTGATCCCTAAAGCGGGGCGTATGGTCTGCAAGGGCAAGCACCCCTTGCTGCTGCTTCTGGACGAGTTCCCGAGCCTCGGGAAGATGGACATCTTCCAGGACGCTATCGCCTTCTTCGCCGGTTACAACGTCAAGCTCTTCCTGATCACCCAGAGCAAGTCGCAGCTGGAGGACGAAGGCCACGGCTACGGCAAGGCGGGCGGCTCGGTCATCGTCGAGAACTGCCACGTGCGCATCTTCTACGCGCCCAACGACGTGACGACGGCGGAATGGCTCTCCAAGACCCTGGGCAAGAAGACCATCGCCATGGAGAACACTACCCAAAGCCTGGAGGGGTCCTTTCTGCCGTCCCCCAAAGGACAGAGCCGGTCTATCACCTACCAGGCCCGGGATCTCCTGACCCCGGACGAGGTCCTGCGCCTGCGTGGCCCGGTCAAGAAGGGATCGGACATCGTGCAGGCCGGCGACATGATCGTCATGGTGGCCGGATTCGCGCCGGTGTACGGCAGGCAAATCCTGTACTTCAAAAATGAGACCTTCCTGGAAAGGGCGCAGATGAACCCGCCGGACCATCGGGACGAGATCAGCAAGCGTCCGGACAACTACTACGAGACGCTTTTGGGGCATGGCCAGGCGGAGCGGGTGGCCGCCCCGCCGGAGGCCTCCGCTCTGGTGGACGAGGATTTTGCCGATCCCGTCAAGCAGGAGGGAGACGCCGTCCCCGCTCAGGATCCCGAATCTCCCTCCGGCCTGAAATCCGTAGAAGCCCTGGCAGACTCCTCTGGCGCGGCCCAGGAGCCGGATGGGGACGACCCGCAGGACGGCCTGCTCGACGGCGACCCGGATATCCGCGACGCGCAGGACCAGATCACGAAGATCGCCTGGCTCGCCCGAACAGCGGGCGACACGCTCCCGCCGGAGCTGGTTCAGGCCAGCGGTGGAGTAGCTGCGTGGCGACCGGATCGGAAGCGTCTGGACCGTTATGCGGAGAACGTCTCGTTCAAGGGGCTGCAGGGGAAGGTGTCCGCGTGATGGGCCCCCAGGTCAGCACATAGGCCAGCCGTGATGGCTCTGGCCTCGCATGGGCACGTCCCGGATTCCATCGCACCGTTTCCACCCGGTACGCCCGGCCATGACTTGGGCTAGAGAGGGGACACACACCCCCTGCGCCCAAGGGAAACGGATGGCCGAAGGCGGCCAGAATACGCCTGGCATAGACGCCATCGCCCCACAATCGCCCGGAGTTGTACGCCTCGAAGGCGTGATACAGCGCGCTTTGCCCGGGACCGAAGGTGGCCACCGCCCGGCGATAAGCCGCCGTGAGGATCTGCGCACCCGCCCGGAGATTGGTGCAGGCATCGAACGCCGTAGCCGGTGTCAATCCGAAGGTGGCGAAGTTCTCCGTGTCTACCTGGGCGAGGCCCACGTCCACCCGCTGCCCGCTAGCTATGGCCTGCCGCAGATAGGCAATGGCCTGCTGCCGGTTGCTTGGAATCACCAGGTTTCGGGTGGTGTTGTTCCACATGGCGAGTGGGTTACCCCCGGACTCGACGCGGACGATGGCCGTCATGGTGGCCGGGGCGATTTGCGGGGCGCATTGCTGGATCAGGGCGGGCAGAATCATGGTTTCTCCTTCTGGATCTTGTCGGTGTACCAATACTGACTTCCCGGGATCACCAGGGCCGGTTGCAGGCTGCCCAGGATGTTTTTCGCCGGCACGGGACCGTAGTAGGCGCTGGTGTAAGCAAAGGTGCCAGGGGCGTAGTCCCAGAAATAGCCCTTGGGGATGGTGAGCTTCGTGCCGATGGGCAGATGGATGACCGGGATACCGTCCACCCGGGACACGATCCGGCTGTTGGGAAGCAGACGACCGTTGGCGATGACGCCTTGGCGGGTGATCTCCACGGTCTGGCCCGCCGTTGCGGCGACGATCTTGGCGAAGGGCATGAGCTGACCGGCGCAGGCCCATTGGCCATGGGGCGCGTGCTCCAGCCAGAGCCCGGTGATGGCCTCGTACAGGGCCGGGTTGTCCCCTTTGGGGGCGGCATCCACCATGGCGGATGGGCCGGTGAAGGAGATCGGCAGATGCTCATGGACGGGCGGGCAGAAATACACCCGATCGCCATCTTTCAGGTGCAAGGGCCTCGGGCCGCGCTGGTAGAAACCGAGCGGCATACAGGTCGTGATGTTGAGCGACCAGTGTTCCGCACGCCCAATGGCGAAAAGGGTGGCCAAGGGCAAGGTGACCATGGCCGTCGCGCCGATGAATACGGTGGAAAGGGCGGGCTTGTGCATGCCAGAGCAAATCCTTTTGCAAGTTCCTGCTCGGGTATAGCCAGCCAAAAAGGGGATGGGCGGTGCGGCCGGCTTGGGGCCATCCGCCCTCTTCCGTCAGACAGCGTCTTTTGCTCCTACGAATGCAAGTAAGGGATCAGCCATGTTTTCGACCTGTTGCGCGGAGATATCAGTCTGCTTAGAATGACTGCATTGATAGCACAAATGCACAGGTGGTCAACATGGCGACAGTCACCGTTAGAAATCTGCCGGACGAGGTGCATCGCGCGCTTCGTGTACGTGCGGCAACGCACGGCCGCAGCACCGAGGCAGAAATCCGTGACATCCTCGAATCGACCGTGCGCCCATCGGAGCGGCTTCGCCTGGGCACGGCCTTGGCCGAACTGGGCCGCCGTGTCGGGCTGACCGATGACGAAGCGGAGCATCTCAACCAGCTCCGCGACAAGACTCCGGCCGAGCCGATGAGCTTTGAATGATCGTCCTGGATACCAACGTCATTTCCGAGGCGATGAAAGCGGAACCGAATTCCGCCGTGCGGGCGTGGCTGGATGCGCAGGTTGCCGAAACGCTTTACCTGTCCAGCGTCACGCTTGCCGAGCTGCTGTTCGGCATCGGTGCCCTGCCGTCTGGCCGGCGCAAGGATACGCTGTCGCAAACGCTGGATGGCCTGCTGGAACTATTCGGGGATCGCGTGCTTGCCTTCGACACCGACGCAGCCCGGCACTACGCCGATCTGGCCGTTACCGCCCGTTCTGCCGGCAAGGGCTTCCCTACGCCAGACGGCTACATCGCCGCCATTGCGAAAGCGCGCGGCTTCACGGTCGCCACGCGCGACGTTGCGCCGTTCCAGGCGGCCGGCCTCAACGTCATCAACCCGTGGGAGGCCATGCGGTGACGGCGCAGGAGCGTTCCCCCGCGGCGCTGCCAGCGTCGTGACAACGTGGCGACACCGGCCATTTGGCCAGGTCGCCGAGCTATGGGCAATACAGGCCATCCTGTATATCAACGGATTACCACTCTGAGAAATTTGCCCATCGGATGATTGGCGGATTGTCGATGGAAAGCGGCGGGCCGTTGATGAACCCGGTTCGACGATCCATTGGGAAACGGCCATGTTGCGTACCCAGGGAGGACTCAGGGTCCCAGACCCAACTCCAGACCCAGATGTATGCCCAGGTCCTGGATCGCCTTTTCCGGCGGTACATAGCCCAGGTGCATGGCGTGCTCCAGGACCCGGCGCTCGTGGGACTCGACCAGCTGCCTCTGCACCGACCCCACGGGCAGGGTATGGCTGTCCGGGTGCCGGTGCAGTTCCGCCAGGAGCTTTTTCAGGCGCTCCCGCCGCGGCTCGTCCTTGACCCTGCCGAGATCGGCCAGGGCCCATTGTTCCAGCGCCTGTCCGTGCTTCACCGCTCCACTCCCTGGACCAGTTCCTGCCCTTTTTCGCGGTGCTTCGCCAGCACGTCCACGCCCAGTTTGTCGTGGACCAGTTGCACCGTACGGTCCTTGTCCCCGGTCTGTATCATGGCCTCGTTGGGCTTCAGACCGCCGCCTTGGCCCTCGATCTGCCGGAAGGTGCCTGCCGGGTCCCGTTCCCCGAAAGAGGCGGACAGGAATTTCTCCCCCGTGCTGCGGTTCTCATGGGGCAGGACGTTGACGTAGAGCTTGCTTCCATCCTCCCGCGCCACGGATGCGGCCAGCATGGGGATACCCGATTTCGAGGTGCGCTCCTGAAACTCGACGCTGTGGCGCTCCTTCAAGCCCTGCCCTTTGTTCTCGACTACCAGGACGCCGCGGGGCTTGCCCTGTTGGTCCGCGTAGAGCCCTACGCTGCGCCAGGTCCCCTGTTCGTCCTTCTGGTGGCCTTCCAGGCGTGGGAGCCTCTGCTTCTGGGTGACGCCCTGCTCCTTGAGACGGCCGGCCAGATCCGTAACTACGCTCGCAAAATACTGCTCCCGCGCGGCCCGAGCGACCTGGTTCAGGATCTCCCGGTTTTCTCCCATGCCGGATTGCCGCAGAGGCTCCTGCGCCTTGTCGATGGCTTCCTTCGCCCGCTCGAAGTGCCCGGGAGCGGCCTGGATTTCCTGCTTCTGGGCGTCTTTCAGGGTGGCCACGTGATTGGTGAAGGATCGCCCGTTTTTCTCCACCGGTTCCGCGAAGCCGCCGATGGTCACCATCTGGCCTGCGTGCTCCTGGGTCGCGCGATCCAGCTTGGCGATGAGGCGCTGGGCGTACTCGCTTCCCAGGTCGGCCGACAGGATGGTCTTGTCCTCGCCGTTTTCCAGGGTAACGCGCAGTTTCTGGAACTTCGCGCCGTTGGCCTGGGTTTCAGCCAGGGAAACCCCTGTGAGCTGCCCGCTCAGTTCCGTCTCGTAGCGGGCCCCCTGCGCTTTCAGGGCGGCCCGGATAACCTGCTCGCTCTCCGGGCTATGCCCCTGTTTCCAGGCGGCGTCGCCGATTTCGGCCTTGGCCTGGGCCAGAGCCTTTTCCGTGGCCTCGTCGTTGAGCTCGATGAAGCCGTTGACCAGGTTGTTGCGCTGCATCATTCGTACTGGCATGACTGCTCTCCTTTTTTACCGTTCCAATCCATGATCCTGCTGCAGGTTTTTTTGCGGCTCCGGTGCCTTTCTGGCCGGACCCAGCATGTTCCCCCGCTCCCGTGCGGCCTGTTCCTGAGCCTCCCGATACACCTCTTCGGCCAGCTTGCTGCCGGGTTCCAACGAAATCCCCAGCTTCACGGCCATTGCTGCGGTCTCTCGCAAAAACTGGGGATTGCCCTCGAAGTGGACGGGTTCCCCGAACCGCTGTACGGCGGCCTGCAGGGCGGTGCTGACGGCCTGCTCGCGCCTTTGTCTCGCCGATGTGCCGATACCCATCATGGCCCGCCGGGTGACCGTAATATGGTCCCCGTAGTCCAAAACCAAAGGCCGGTTCTTGTGCGCCAGAAGGGGCTCCGGGGCGTGGCGCTCGAAAACCGGGCGCGCTTTGGCCGGCGGGGTACGCTGTGCGTCGGGCCAGTTCTGGAGCCGCTCCGCGTTGTCCGGTTCGGGGCTTTTTGGTCCAGGCTTGGCCGGGCCGGATTCCTGGCTTTGTTCAGGAATCTTGGCGCGTGCCTTCCCGTCGTCCAGGGCGTCATGGAAGGCGGATTTCAGGAGCTTTTCCTGGTTTTCCGGGGTCGCTTTGTCGTATCCGGGGATCAGCTGGCTCATGCCGAGCTTCTGCGCGGCGAGTTCCCGTGCCTTCTGGATGGCTTTTTCCGCCGCCTGGGGATCCTGGCGGGTGTCGAAGCGCATCCGATCCAACGTGACGGAAAACTGGGGGTCCAATCCTTCCAGATCATTCCCCCTCCGGAGCACCTCGTAGGCAATGGGTTGCTCGCCGGGCTTCAGTTCGGAGCGTGCGAGGACCGAGCCCTCATCGAGGACCAGAGGGACCATCTCCACCCGATAATTCATGGCCTCCTGCACCACCTGGGGAAGGTCTATCTCGCCTGTGATGGGCAGGGTCAGCTTTTTCTTGAAGACCTTCGGAACCGCGCGGGACTTTTCCGTTGGCCCCATGCGGCCTGCCGAGTCCGCCGCCTCGAACACCTCTCGGGATTCCTCAATCGCTGCCTGCGTTACCATGATGTCTTTCTCCTGTGCGTTTTCCTCGTGGGCGGGTGTGCTGCCGTTGGGTCATCCGGCATGCTCCCCCGCATTACCGTCGGGATCCGCCAACGCCGCCCGATAGATGGGCACATCCACACCAAAAATCGCAGCCACCTCGTCGTCCGGCATCTGCTCCGCGACGGCAATCTCGCCGCCGATATAGGACAGATACTCCAGGGCCTTCCGGACCATGCTCAGGTCCTCTGGATCGCCGGACCGGAGATATATCCGCTTCGGGGCCGTCTCGCGGGTCAGCTTGTCGATGGCAAGCTGGTAGCCGCCCAAGCCCTCCGGGTCGTCTACGGGCTGCAGATGCTCTGGATCGGCTCCGATCCAGAGATTGCCGCCGGTCGCATGTGCCTGGTTGGTGCCGAATATCCCGCTGAACCATCCCATGCCCGTCTCCTATTCGAATTCCAATTCGTTGACCTTGCTGCGCTGGGCGGCGTGTATGGCGTTGCCCACATTCCTATCCACGGCGGCGGCCTGCTTGAGCGCGGCCGCCAGCTTGTCATCGGTGATGGTCCGGGAGAACCGCGTTCCGTGTTCCGGGTTGTACCAGCGCACGGCGCTCCCCAGGTCCTCGGTGGCGGTCATGCCCCGGCCAAGGCCAGCTTCCAGATAGTCCCGGGCCGCCACCGTCTTTTGCGTGCCGTCCTTTTGGGTGACGGGCAAGGTATGCCCGTTCAGGGCGTCCAGGGCGCGGGAGAGTTCATGGAGAGCGGAAGCCGGGTCGCGGGACGGTTCGGGCTTTCCCGGGATGCTTTTTGTCCCGCCATCCACCACCGCCGTCACTCCCAGGTGCTCGAACGCTTTGGCGATCTGCGCCTTGGTCTGGGCGTCGATGCGTTCGGCCACCGCTTCCGGGGCAGGCGCTGTGCGGCCCACAGTAATGGCCGTGGGATCCGTCACGAAGTACGGGTTATCCCCGAACTCCACCCGGATACCGTTGGTGCGCACGTGGGCGTCGGCCTGCGTTTCAAACCCGGCCTTTCCCCGGAAATACTCTCCTCCCTTGGCGGGGTCCTTGCGCACCAGAAAGGCTTTTTTGAGCAGGTTGCCACCCTCCGGCTCTCCAGGCCGCTTCTCCCATCCCAAGGATTCCAATGCCTGCACCACGGCGCGGCGCTTGGCCTCGAAGGGGTCCGTCGTTTCCCTTTCGCTGGCGGGATCTGGTACCCCAGACGGCTCCACTGGAGGCTTTTCCACGATAGGCAGGTGCTGAGATAGCCCCGCCCGCTCCATGGCCTTGCGCACGTCACCCTCGGGATTCAGTGCTAATACCGCTTTGGCATACTGGGTGAATGCCGGCTTGCGTACCCCGCTGAGATCACGGGTTTCCGGGTTCAACAGGTAGTACGCGGTTACCGCGCCCTCCTTCCGGGAGACCACGTGGTCCTGGCCTTGAGCCACCTTCTCTGCAACATAGGATTGACCATCGATGATCCGGTCGTCCCCCATATGGACCCGGAACGACTGCAAATTTCCCCAGGCGTGGGTTACGCCCCGAACCTTGCGCTCCTCTTCCCGTTTTTCTCTACGCTCCGCATGCGCTTGTTCCATGGCCGCCACACGATCAGGGCCCGCCCACTCCTGCAATTGCGCCACACGTTCTTTCTGCGTCTTCCCGAGTTTCACTCCGGTCAGGCGGGAAAAGGCTTCCTCAGAGCCGGGGTTCTGACTGTTGGTGCCGATCCAGCGAATTACGTGCTCAAGGTTCCTGTCCTCGACCGCCTGCACAAACTTATCCGCCATCCCGCTGCCCGGCCGGACCACGGCGCCGCTTTTCCATAGGCAAGCGAGGGTGATTTCCTTTGGGTCCTGCAGTGACCCAGACTCCAGCAGCTCCTTACCGTGTTTCTTGAGGCGATTCTTGAAGTCGCTTTCCAGGGCGTGGCGGGTTTCCCCTATCCGGTCCTGAACCGGCAAGGATTGCGCGAAGCGCGCTTTCACCTCCGGAATGTTGTAAATCGACTCCCCGGGCAGAGCCTGCATCAACTCCACCTCCGGACGCGACGATCCGCGGTATTCCCCTTCACGGATGATGCCGAAGGTCTCATCAACGTCCGCCCGGTATTCGCGCAGCATTTTTTCGTGACCGGCAAAGTCTGCCGGGGCCAGGGATTTGGAGACTTCCATGGTCCGCTGAATCAAGGCTTCGGCGCGCTCCGGTAGAGCGTCGTAAAAGGCTTGGTACGCTGCCAGCGCCTGCTCCCTGAGGTCCGCCATCGCAGCGGTCGGCTGCTCCGGCTCCTGTTCCTTGGGAAGCAGATCCGGATAATGCTCCCGCTTGATCTCCAACAGTGTGGTCGGCGTGAAGTGGTAATCCAGCTCCGCCCCGGCGCGGGTGATCTCCGGGATGCTGATATACCCCATTTCTGGGTACCCCATACCTAGATCCGCAAGACCAAAGGCCTGTATCTGCCTTGGGAAACCAGGACCCTCATTTTCAGGGTCACCGCGGTCCTTCTCGATGATGAACCACTGGGCGCCGTTAGGGCCGAAGTAGCGCAGGGAGACGGGCCGCTCGCCGTCCGGCAGGCCGTCGCTTTCGTAGGTCGCCGGCATCTGCCGGAGGATCTCCTGCAGCTCCCGCATCTTGTCCGAGAAAAAGGCTTTTTCCTCGCCACCCAGGAGTTCGTCCGTGACGGCGGCCTGCCGGACGCCTAGGAAGGGACGCACATCGTCGGGGACCTGAGTCAGTATGGATTTGGTGGCCGGAATTTCCGGGGACGGATCTGCCTCTGGAGCAGGCTCCGGGGCGCGACCCGGCTCCACCTGTAACGCTGGCGTGCGCTCGATGAGGAAATCGCTGATGGCCTGGGCGTCCTTGATGGCCTGGATGAGGATCTGCTTACGCTCCTTCTCGGGCAGGGTACCCAGCCAGGAGGCAAGATACGCCGCGGAGTTGCCGGTCTCGCGGCCTTCCTCCACGGTTTGCGCGGCAGGGTCGAAACCGATACCCAAAGCGGCGGCGGTCATGGCCGCCGACATCTCGGCCCGCAGTTCCTCGATGGCGTACTTTTGATCCCCGAAGGTTTTTCCGAACTCCCGGTTCAGGCGCTGGGGATGTCCGGTCGCATGGGATAGCTCATGCAGAAGCGTAGTGTCGTGACCGGTGGCGGTATGGAAATCCTCGATCCTGGGCATCTGCACGAAGTCTTCACCGGGACGATAGAAGGCTTTGCTGCCGCCCCGGCGCACGGCTATTCCCATGGCTTCGGACAGGCCATCCAGCCGGGGGTCGGGCCGCCCTTTCAATCCATGGCCGCGCTCCGGGCGCGCCAGGGGCAGGATGCCTTCGATCTGAGATGCGTGAAAGACGCTGTAGTAGCGCACACCCAGGCGTTTTTCGGTCTTTTCTATGTCCTGGATCGACTTTCCGGATTCCTGGCGGATCGTCTCGATCTCTTCCGGGGTGCGCTTATGCTCGTATTCCTTCCAGACCTCGATGGGGATACCCGAAGATCCTTCGCGTACCTGCCAGCCCTGTTCCCGGGCTTGCTTGTAGGTGCACCAGCGCGGATCCGAAGGATCCGGGGAGAGGGTCATCAGATTCTGGTAGTTCACGCCCCGATAGGGCTTGCCGGTCACCGCGTTGATCGGGGGCAGAATCTGCCCGGCTTCCCAGGGCTTTTGCCATGGTGCCGTGCCCTGCTCGATGTGCTCCAGGAGCCGGTTGGCGACCTCCATCCGCAGATCGCGGCGTTCCTTTGGTTCTTTCGCTGGTTTTGCCACGGATCACCCCCAAAGTGCTCTTTCCGCCTGGGTATAGCCAGCCGTGGCGGGTATAGCTTTTGGTCGGGTTCAGGCCAGTTCCAGATGCCCAAAAATCGATTGCTGCCGGGCGGCATTCTGCGCGTGATACTCCACTAGGCGCGGATTCAGCCAGAGGGATTCCGTGCGCTGCGCTTCCAGGGCCGGGTTCTCCTTGCCTGTCGAGTTCCGCACCGTGTTGCAGTGCCAGGCGAAATCCCGGCGCTCCCAGCCGTCGGCCTCCAGAAGAGTGGCGTAGAGGGGGTGCGCGTAGCCCGAGATGGCGACATGACCCGGGCTCCGCTTCAGACGCTCCAGGAGCGCCCGGTGATCCTCGTCGCTGTACTCGTGGGCGTAGCCTCCCCCCTTCCGGGTCTCCGCCATGTAGGGCGGGTCGCAGTAGAGGACGGCATGCTCGCTGTCGTAGCGTTCGATGATCTCCAGCGCATCGGCCTGCTCGATGATGACTTTCCGCAGCCGGTCGCGGGCCAGCAATAATTCCTCGTCCACCTTGTTCCGCATCGACCGGGCGCGGTTGTCCAGGTACTTCGCCACCGCGAAGCCCGCGGGAGCCCGATCCTCTGGCCGTTGCGTCTCGGCCATGAAGGTTGCCCGGGCGAGGAAAAAAGTTCGGGCCGCGCGCTCAATGTCGTCAGAGCAGATGTAACGCGGGTCGGACCACTGGTCATAGACCGCCCGCGCATAAGGCGTGTTTTGCAGATATTCCCGTAGCTCTTCTCCACGGTGACGCAGCACGTGGAAAAAGTGGATCACGTCCCCGTTACGGTCGCTGATCACCTCGATACCCATGGGACGGCGGGCAAACAGCAGGCTGGCCCCACCGCAAAAGGGTTCGACGTAGGTCTGGAACCGGTTGGGCGCGGGTAACAGGGGCAGGATTTTGTCCGCCATGCGGCCCTTGCCGCCCAGATAGGGAATGGGGCTCCTCATGACACCTCCTTTCTTGGCCGCCCACGAGGGCGCGGCGCGGTGGGGGTCGCCGGCAGGGCTTGCGGCAGTCCGGAAAGCCAGGCTTGCACGTCGCTTTCCCGCCAGCGGCGGCCTCGCGAACCCGGCAGAAGCACCGCCAGCGGGAGCGTCCTGGGGTCACGGCTGACGACGGTCTTGCGGGACAGTCCCAGAACCTGGGCCAGTTCGGCTGCGGTCAACAGACGATCCACGGTTCACCTCCCGATCTGCCATTCCGGTGCGCGCTGGGTCCACACTGCAGGTGGTGGATCGGGAAGGCGTGGAATCACCCCCGCCAAGGAGGTGAACTTCCGCCAGGTGTCCCAAGGTGCCGGTTTGCAAGAGAAGCCATGGAATACGATGGCGGGCGGCCCGCCAGGGGGTGCGTGCTCGTCCAGCAACGGCGGTACACCGGGGGGATCCACGGGGGCGTGATCGACCGGGACGTAGCGAGGCTTTGGCGGCGGTACGCGGCCTTGCCGAAGATCTTCGGTGTCGATGAGCCATCCGAGATCCCGGTCTTCCGTGGGAATGGCCGCCGCCAGATCCAGGCATGGGCCGGGTACGGCCAAGTGTTCCGGGACGTCCGGAATCGGGAGGGTGGCCACAGCCTCAGGAAGGGCGGGCGGGTCCCGCAATTCCGGTCCGGATGGTTCTGGCTCCGGAATCTCCTGGGCCTCCAGGGGCAATAGAACCTCGTCGATCAGATCCCTGGCCCGGCGGTTCCGCTCCGGATGCAGCCTCTCACGCAGCGCCTGCAGCAGGGTGAGGGCGATCCGGCATCCGGCCTTGACGCGGGTGATCAGGCGCTTGGCGAGGTCGGTGAGGCGGGCTCCTGTGATCGTCGCCAGTTGGTCAATGATTTGGGGGGCACGGACCAGAATGTCCGTCAGGGACGGATGGGACTCCGCAATGTGGGCAATGGTAAAGTCCAGCCAACCGGAGACTGAGCGGATAGCCGAAGCTTCCTCGACTGCCTGGAACTGAGCGTCCACCCCATCTCGCCTCTCTCGCCGCTCCAGGGAGAGGGCCGGATCCTCGCCAAAGGAGGATTCGTACTCGGACGCATAGAGGGGTTCCAGAAAGCTCAACTCCGGGCTGTCAAACAGGTCTACCGTCCGGTCATCATGCTCGTGGGCTACCACGGCCTCTGGCCGGTCTTCATCGTCGGGGCGACCGAACACGGCCTGGGTAAGCATATCTGTGGTGGCGTACCCGCAGCCCGTGAGCCGGCGGGAGAACGTCAGGAAATCCTTGTGCTTGTGCAGGTATGCCCGGGCAATTCCCTGGAAATATCCGAACAGCGTGGCGTTGGGGTAGTCGCGCCAGTCGAAGCGCCGGGCGCCAAAATCCAGCAACGTGGTCCCGCAGTCGGCAAGAATATCCGGGTCGGAAAACCCGACATGCCGGGCCAGGCAGGCGACGGCATGGTGCGCCTTGTCGTAAGCCCGTGCATACTGGGCGGACAGTTCCGCCTCTTCCCGCCGGGTCCGGGTTTCTTTTCGGTATAGCTCGCAGAAGCGGATGCTGAACACGCGTTCCTCTTGTTCCTCTTCTCGGTCGCGCCTGGAGCGGATCCGGTCGATGCGCGGGTGGACTCCCGCGTCCTGGTCTCGATCCAGGACCTGTAGGTTACTCATGGTCATGGTTCCTCCTGTGAAGAGGGAGTTGGGCGGGTTCTATGGGCCCGGTGCCCGGCGTGGCGTCGAGGGGGCCAAAGATGTCGGGGCGGAGGTCGGAGCGGGTGATGGCGCCGTTGGTGGCACGTTCGATCTGAACGGAAGCTTTTAGCCCCGGACTGGACAGCCCCTTCACCCACTTGTGGACAGCGGGCTGGGATACCCCGGCCAGTTTGGCCAGGGCTCTCTGCGAACCTGCAATTTGCAGTGCCAGCAACAAGGAGGGTGTTGGTTCCATAACCGCAGTATAACTGGGGTTATTGAACTGTCAATAACCCTGGTGTGTTTTCAACTGATACCTTTGGTTATAGCGTGGTGAGCATGAAGACCTTTGCCGAAAGAGTAAGGATGGCTAGAGAGCATGCCGGGCTGACACAGGCCCAGCTTGCAGAGGCGGTTGGGATGTCTCAGCCAGGCATCCAAAAATTGGAACGATCTGGGGGGGCGTCGAAGTTCACTATACAGATCGCCTCAGCATGTGGAGTCAGCAGTGAATGGCTGGCTACTGGCAAGGGAGAAATGGTAGACGCGAGCGCTCCACGCAAGCCCGGCTTTGATGTCAATATCGAGCCAATAGATGAACCCATTCGGACGGTGCCGCTGATCAGCTGCGTTGCTGCCGGCAAGATGACCAGTGTCACCGATCCATACGCTCTCGGAGCCTATGAGAAGAAAGTGCCCGTCTTGGTCGATACATCCAAGTTTGCTTTTGCACTACGGATCCATGGGGACTCCATGGTGCCGGAGTTTGTTCCAGGGGATATTGTGATCATTGACCCTGACATAACCCCGCAACCCGGGGATTATGTCATCGCCAAAAACGACGACCAGGAGGCCACCTTTAAAAAATACAGGCCTCGGGGGAGAAACGAAAAAGGGCAAGAATACTTTGAGCTGGTGCCTTTGAACCCCGACTATCCCACCCTGCGTTCCGATCTGGATCAGATCGCCATTATCGGCACAGTCGTTCAGCACAACAGGATAATGCGCCGAACCAATAAGTTGTGACGCCAGCGCGAGGTCGCACCTTTTGGTGTCAGGGAACAACCGTAGTTATTGACATATTGATAACTATGGTTATTATAACTCCACATAAGCCGCCCTCACCGGTGCGGCATCGTGGAGGCTGTCATGCAAAACGCTATTCGCAAGGGTATACCTTTCCACCAGGGACATCGGGAAGCGCAGGGGAAGTCCGTCCAGCCGCGGCTGGCTGAACCCATCCCGGTTGCGGTCTCCTATCGGGACGGTGCCGTTCTGACCTTTCTGTTCGACCGTGCTACCCCGATCCGCGATCTCTCGGCCCTGATCCGCCGGGCTGGTCAGGTGCGGAAGGTGGTGCTCTGATGATCACCGTGAATATGGCCGGCGTCGTCGTCCGGCGCGACGGCAAGCTGCTTACTGTACTGGGGACGGCCGATAGGGACGGCGAGACGGTGCTGCATATCCAAGGGGCTGCCACAGACTTTTGGGGGTCACCCCGCGAGCTACACCTGAACGGCTATCGACTGATTATCGCCAAACTGCCTATTTGGGATTTGTGGCGGAGGGCGGTCTACGGCTGGCGAGGCCGCAACAAGCCCGGATTTTGACCCACCACATGCCTATCAAAAGGAACCGCTAATTTGCGGGCTTGCAGGATTCGTCGGTATATTCCGGCGTGGTGCCGTGATTACTGGAGAGGAATGTCTCATGCTGACAAAGAAAGAGCTTGTGCGTCTCATGGCCGAGCGCAGCGATCTGCCGCAAACCGTCGTGGAAAAATCCCTGAATGTCCTTCTCGATATTTACCGGGAGCAGCTCGCTGCCGGCGAAGCGGTGGTCTTGGGCGATCTGGGCCGATTCCAGATCAAAGAGCGGGCGGCGCGCGCCGGACGTAATCCGGCCACGGGTGCCGCCATCGAGATTCCGGCCCGCAAAACCGTGCGCTTTCAGCCCGGAAAACACCTAGTCGAGCAGTTGAATCCCGCGTAAGCACGTCCGGCCGAAGAGGAACATGCCATGTTTGGATTCGGAGAGCATCAAGAGGCCATGACGGCCACCTGCCCTAGCTGTCAGTCGCCCATGGAAGACAAAGGGGCGCACGGAATCCGCATGGGCGGATTGACGGGGCTGGCCGGAGCTGCGGCAGGAGCCGTGCTTGGCCAGCTGGCGGACGAGGGCGAAGAGGCCTTCGAGAAGAAACTTGCCGTCCAGGTTTTTGTCTGTCCCCAATGTAGGGAAGTCTCATTCAAATACCACGGAGGGTTGTGAAATGGATCTGCAGACCGTAGAGCAGCAATACAACCAGCTGCAGCAGGAAGCGCAAGGGGTGATGCAAAGCCTGCAGGCGCTCGCCGGCAAACTCAAGACTGCTGCCGATGGTGGCAACCAGGACGCCCGGGAGTGGTTGCTGGACCTCAAGGAACTGGCCCTCAACGTCCAGCAGGAGCAGCAGCAGGTGATGATGGTCATGCAGGCTATGCACCAAGCCGCGCAGAACGATCTGGCGGCGATGCAGGGGCAGGGCCAGCAATGGCAACCCGGGTATCCGCAGACACCCCAAGCCATGCCCCAGGGCTATCCGCAGCAGCAGTCGGGTGGATTCCTGGGCTCGCTGGAGCACTCGGGCTTCGGTCAGGCCCTGATGATGGGGGCCGGGTTTGGGATCGGCGACGATCTCATCAACAGCATTTTCTGATCGAGTGCTGCGGCGCTGGAGCCGTGGGTTTGCTCGGCGACCATTGCCATGTCCGGCGCCAGGGCAGACGCGGTAATGGATGTCGAGCATCACAGTGCGCGCCGTAGAAAAACTTGTCCCCACCCTTTTGCCGTTGTGGCTATTGGAGTGGGTGACACATTGGGAAGCACAGGATGTAAAACATGATCTGGTTGTTCGCCGGTAGTGCTATCACCAAA